>NZ_JAHKRD010000011.1:0-217719 GCF_019345615.1 Shewanella sp. NKUCC01_JLK
ATTCAGCACTAAATGTTTTTCTGGTTGTCGATCTCATGTTTTCACCTAAAGTCATCTACGAGGTAATAATATCACCTCTATTTAGGTGGCCAAAATTAGTGTGCCACTACACTCTTACCAGTGGACTATTTCGAGCATGTTTTGGATAGGCTAAATAGGGATAGTAGGTTGCGTAAAAGATCAATGGAGGAACGTATTATAGAAGAACGTATTCATCCGGCTGCATTAGAAGAATTGGTTGTTAGATATCGAGAATTCCTAAAGTTTTTTGGTAAAACTAGACATAAATTTGGCGAAAATCCTGAAATGATGGAAGAGTTGCTCTTTTTACTTCGACGCATGGATGATCCTCTTCGATATTTATGCAACAACATAGGTATGAGGCTACCAAAAGAGATGCTTGATGAGTTTGATAGACTATAAATCAGATTTATCTTACTTTGCGGTATTTAACCATTGATACCTTCAAATACCTATCGTCATAGACTCTTGTTTATAAAGATAGGTATTTGAGCGTGAGCCATCAATGATGATCAATGGCTCTTTTGAGAGGTTACTCTTCTGTATCAGTAAATGCGGCTTCGGCTTTCTCTAACTCTTGCTCGGTTTTCAGCTGAAACGCTTGTTGCTTTTTAAGTTTGGCTTCTTCTTCAAGTGCGGCTTCTCTTTGTTTAAATTCGTGTCTCTCTGGTTTAGTCAGAAACTTAAACGCGAGCTTGTTGCCTAGTACGTAGGCGACGACGTCTTCACCTTTTGTGCGGCGCTCATCGACGCGTTGTGAAAAACGGGCGTTATCGCGGGCTTTACGTTCTTCGGCATTTAACTTACTCATAATCTGTTCTCCTCATTTAGTTAATCACGGTAGTGTTCCACTACGCTCAGTTAAACAAATGAGTTGTGTTGCACATTCATAAAGCTGATTATGCGGGATTCTACCATAAGCGCTCATGAAAGCTGTGGGATTAAAATCTACCATCCCATCACTTGCGTTAACTTTACGCACATAAGAAAGATGCGGCAGGAGTCTCTTTTAAGATACACCACGAACGCCGAAGCGACAGGAATTCACCTATTCCTGCGAACTGGCCGTTAGACATGAACCTTGTCGGCAGGGGAGATCCAAGAGGGGGTTGCAGTTGATTCTCTTTAGGTCGGTTATTGATTTGACCTTTGGTTTAGAAATTCAAACAAAGTTTCAAACTAGACTTTCTTAGTGGCGTAACGCAAATGCCGTAACTGTATTGTTGCAAACCGTACCGTTGTAAAGAGTACCGTTGCAAACTGGCCAAGGCTTGCGTAAAAGCCGAAACAACATTGGTATTCAAAGGCAACTCTCAGTAAACTTTCGCTCCCATGTTTTGATCCGGTGCTGTGATGACCTTTCCCGAGCTTTCTTCTTCCCCTGAGTCGTTAACTTTTGCTGAGCTTGGCTTAAATTCGGCGTTACTTAAGGCCTTGCCTGCAAGTCTTAAACATCCGACAAAGGTACAGCAACTCACGATTCCGGCCATTCTTGCAGGACGGGATTTGTTAGCCTTAGCACAAACTGGTAGCGGGAAAACCTTAGCCTTTGGTTTGCCACTCCTACAACAAATTTTGTTGCAACAGCAAACACAGTTGCAGAGCACTAAGTCTGTACAGTCTCTAAATGCACTGGCGTTAGTGTTGGTGCCTACACGGGAATTAGCGCTGCAAGTGACTGAGGCGCTGCAAACAGTGGCGAGTCAGTTATCGACTTCGTTGAACATTCAGCTTCTGTGTGGCGGGGTCGCGCTGGAAGACCAATTAGCCGAACTTGCAGCCAAGCCGCAGGTGTTAGTGGCAACCCCAGGACGTTTACTGGACTTATGTAAACAGGCCCACGTCAGCCTCGATTCGATAAAACATCTTGTGCTGGATGAGGCTGACCGCCTGTTGGAAATGGGGTTTTGGCCCGATGTGCAAAAGCTGATGGCGTTTATGCCTAAGCTTAAGCAAATCTTGTTGTTTTCTGCCACCTTGCCCGAGGCTTTGGATACATTGGCGGGCAAACTGCTGGTGAATAAGCCGCTACGGGTCGAAGCTCACAAGGTGAATTCAGTGGTTGGTGAAATCGAAGAACAGCTCTATTTAGTCAACAAGGGCAGCAAAGCACAGGCATTGATTGCGCTGTTAAAACAGTATCAATGGCCGCAGGTGTTGGTGTTTATCAGCGCCCGTGATGATGCCGATGCCGTCGCTAAACGACTCGCCAAAGCGGGGATGAAAGTCGCCGCGCTGCACGGTGAAAAAGAGCAAACCGTGCGCAGCCAAACCTTGGCCGACTTTAAAGCCAATCGGATCCAAGTATTAGTGGCGACAGATTTGATGGCGCGCGGCATTCATGTTGATGCCTTGCCTGTCGTCATCAATTTGGATTTGCCCATGAGTGCGCCTGTGTACGTGCACCGCATTGGCCGCACCGCGCGCGCTGGCGAAAAAGGGCTGGCGATTTCCCTCGTGTGCCACGGTGAAATGGTAACTTTAACGGCGATCCGCAGTTTAACCGCGCGGGAGTTACCGCTGGCATTATTGGCTGACTTTCCGGTAACGGATAAGCCGAGTGAAAAAATCATTGATGGCGCCACTGAGGGAAAAGCTGAGCGTAAGCGACCACCACGGGATAAACAGGCGAATCGCCGTAGCATCAATAAGCACAGCGCTAAAGAGTTTAAAGGTAAGCGCTGAGCTTGAAGCTATTCATAGCGTTCGAGCTTGGCGTGCCTCAATCACTAAACAGATAACAGAATAAAGCGCATTGGCCGCTGTTATCACTTTCGCTCTGGGTGTAACTTAGTGACTTATTTACATTAAGGAGCTAAGTCATGGGATCGACATTGGCGTTAAGCAAAGCACTTCATAAAGTGGTGAATAACGGTTTAACGACCGAGCACTTTGTACTTAGGCCATTCCAGCGAGCGGATCTTGAGGCTTTTACCGCCTATCGAGCCGACCCTAAGGTCGCTAAATATCAAAGCTGGACGGATTACAGCTATAGCGATGCACTCGCGTTGTTCGAGAAGATGGATTATGCACAATTTGGTGCGGTTGATACTTGGTTTCAGCTTGCGATTGTTACTGGCGCGTTGGGAACAAGACCGACCCAATTAGTTGGCGATCTGGCGCTGCACTTTATTGATGAGCAGCAGGTGGAAATTGGCTTTACGATTGCGCCTGAACATCAAGGTAAACATGTGGCTTTTGAGGCCGTCAGCGCATTGCTGGATTACCTCTTTATTGAATTGCATAAGCATAGAGTTATTGCCATCACCGATGCACAAAATCTTGCCTGCTGTCGCTTACTCGAAAAACTCCGCTTTAGGCGTGAAGCCCATCATGTGAAAAACATCTTCTTTAAAGGCGCGTGGGGCGATGAGTTCGTCTATGCCTTGTTAAAGGAGGAGTATTAATTCCTTTTAGGTGCAAAGTATCGCTAACGCGCGCCGCCAGTGTTTCTCTATTTGGCTTATCTTGTCTATCTCAGTAAAATCTTTCCATTAGTTGAGCCCGTGTTGGCTCAAAGATCTTCACGCCCGTCATGGGATTTAAGGAGTGCCACATGAAATCAATGCGTTTAGGCTTAGTGGGTATGGCGGTCGCGCTCGGATTATCGGCCTGTGCGACCACGCAATCGCCAACGGGGCGAGGGCAGACCTTGTTGTATTCAGCGGCGCAAATGCAGCAGATGGGCGATTCCTCCTTCGAGGAAATGAAAAAACAGCAAAAAGTGAGTAGTGATAAAAAGCTGACGCAATACGTCAATTGTGTCGCTAATCGTATTACCGCAGTGCTGCCGGACCAAACCCAGCGCTGGGATGTGGTTTTGTTTGACTCAGAACAAGTCAACGCTTTTGCTCTGCCGGGTGGGCATATTGGGGTTTATACCGGATTGCTTAAGGTCGCTAAGGGACCAGATCAGCTTGCTACTGTGCTCGGTCACGAAGTCGCGCATGTGTTGGCGCAGCACGGTAATGAGCAGGTTTCCCGTGGACAGTTAACGGGCGTTGGAATGCAGATTGCCGATGCAGCGCTAGGGGCGAGTGGTGTGTCGAATCGCGACTTATATATGTCGGCATTGGGACTCGGTGCTCAGGTGGGGGTGATCTTACCCTTTGGCCGTGCCCAAGAGAGCGAAGCCGATATCATGGGCGTAGAGTTAATGGCTCGAGCGGGTTTCAATCCGGCTCAGAGTGTTGAGTTATGGCAGAATATGTCGAAGGTGGGCGGTAGCCAAGGGCCGGAGTTATTATCGACCCATCCATCGAACAGTAATCGCATTGCTCAGCTACAACAATTGCAAGCACAGATGCAGCCACTTTATGCCAGTGCTAAAGCGCAGGTGAAGAATCAATGTGTGGCGCCGAAATAAGCTGAAGTCTATTTAAGATCTAAGTGCCCGTTTGGTGAGTGTTCGCCGTCGTTTGCGCAGAGATATGTGTCCTTAACCTATTTATGCTTTTGGATAAATACGCAATAAGTGTGTAAAAAAGCCTCCTTAGTTAAATAAGCAGTCAGTTTATCAGCATAGCTCGCTGAACTATGGTAAACTGGCGCGCAAAATTCCACTGATAATTGAGAGTCGTTAATTATGTCTGATAAATTCAGTACTGTTGAACAGCAAGCAAGCTACGGTGTAGGCCGTCAAATGGGTGAGCAACTGGCCGCCAATTCTTTTGATGGTGTGGATATTCCAGCCGTTCAAGCGGGTTTAGCCGATGCGTTTGCCGGTTTAGAAAGTGCTGTGTCTATGCAAGATCTGCAAGTTGCTTTCACTGAAATTAGCGGTCGTATTCAAGCTGCTCAAGAGCAAGCTGCTGCTGCTGCGTCTGCTGAAGGCGATGCCTTCTTAGCTGAAAATGCTAAGCGTGATGGCGTGACTGTGACTGACTCTGGTCTGCAGTTCGAAGTATTAGTCCAAGGTGACGGTGCTACTCCAACTTACGAAGATACTGTTCGTACTCACTACCATGGTTCTTTCATCAATGGTGATGTGTTCGACAGCTCTGTAGTTCGTGGCCAACCTGCTGAGTTCCCAGTTTCTGGCGTTATCGCTGGCTGGACTGAAGCACTGCAACTGATGCCAGTAGGCACTAAGTTGAAATTATTTGTGCCACATCACTTAGCTTACGGTGAGCGCGGCGCGGGGGCATCGATTCCTCCTTATTCAACTTTGGTATTCGAAGTTGAATTATTAGATATCATCTAATATTGAAAAAACGCCTAAGCCTGTCTTAGGCGTTTTCTTATGGAATACAAAGAAAGATTGAGGAGATTGAAATGAGTGGACAAGTGAGAGTGGCAATCGTCGGTGCCGGTGGTCGTATGGGACGCACTCTTATTGAAGCGGCCTACAATCACGACCATATTTTACTGGGTGCCGCCATTGAGCGTGCAGGCTCAAGTTTAGTGGGTGTGGATGCGGGTGAGTTAGCTGGTGTGGGTAAATTAAACGTCATGATCATGGATTCGCTCGATTATGCGACCGATGATTTTGATGTGTTGATCGATTTCACCGCGCCAGACGCCAGTATTGTCCATTTAGATTGGTGTGTTCGCCATAAGAAAGCTATGGTGATTGGCACAACGGGTTTCAATCATGCTCAAAAAGAACAGATCAATGCCTTTGCCGAGCAAACGCCGGTCGTGATGGCGCCGAATATGTCTGTGGGTGTCAATTTGATGTGGAAATTACTCGAACTGGCTGCCGAAGTCATGGGTGATTACACGGATATCGAAATTATCGAAGGCCACCACAGACACAAAAAAGATGCGCCGTCGGGCACAGCCCTGAAAATGGGTGAAGTGATTGCTAAGACTTTAGGTCGCGATCTTGAAAAATGTGCCGTATATGGCCGTGAAGGGATCACGGGTGAACGTGACCGTGAAACTATCGGTTTTGCGACTATTCGTGCTGGTGATTTAGTTGGTGAACACACGGCTATGTTTGCCGATATCGGTGAGCGTTTAGAGATCACCCATAAAGCTTCGAGTCGTATGACCTTTGCTAATGGTGCTATGCGTGCCGCTCACTGGCTCGTGGAGCAAAAGCCGGGCTTGTATGATATGCAGCAGGTTTTAGGTTTGCATTAATATTAAAAACGCCGATATGGCGTTTTTTTTTGCACCCAGTTACCAGTGGGTGGACGGTTTCGCGTTTTTACTGTAAACTCGCTGGAATTTGTCAAAATTTCGTAAATTAGCGGAAATTGGTATCTTAACATAACATAAAAACATTATATTTCAGTGGCTTGGCTCTTTATGGAGGTCGCGTTGACAAAGTCTGCCTTACTCGTACTCGAAGATGGAACTGTATTCTCTGGCACAGCAATTGGTGCCGATGGTCTCTCTGTTGGTGAAGTTGTTTTTAACACTTCCATGACAGGATACCAAGAAATTTTAACTGATCCATCCTACTCACGCCAGATTGTAACATTAACCTACCCACACATAGGCAACACTGGTACCAATGATGAAGATATTGAATCCGATGGGGTTCACGCTTGTGGTCTTATCATTCGTGATCTTCCGCTCATCGCAAGTAGTTTCCGTAATCAACAAAGCTTAAGTGATTATCTCAAAGCGAACAATGTCGTTGGCATAGCAGATATCGATACCCGCAAGTTAACTCGTATTCTCCGTGAAAAAGGTGCTCAAGCCGGTTGTATTATGGCAGGTGCAGACTTAGACGAAGCAAAAGCGCTCGCCGCTGCCAAAGCTTTCCCCGGTTTAAAAGGCATGGATCTCGCTAAAGAAGTCACGACTAAAACTGCCTATCCATGGCGTAAAGGTAGCTGGCGTTTAGTGGGCGGCTTACCAGAAGATACGCCAGCAAATGAGCTTAAATACAAAGTAGTAGCCTACGACTACGGCGTTAAGCAAAACATTCTGCGCATGTTAGTGGACCGCGGTTGTGACGTCACCGTAGTGCCTGCTAAAACTTCAGCTGCCGAAGTGTTAGCGATGAATCCCGATGGTGTGTTCCTTTCGAACGGCCCTGGCGATCCAGAGCCATGCGATTACGCGATTGAAGCGATTCAACAAATTCTGAAAACCGACACGCCGATTTTCGGTATTTGTTTAGGTCATCAGCTACTCGCGCTGGCCTCAGGTGCAAAAACTTTGAAGATGAAGTTTGGTCACCACGGTGCAAACCACCCAGTGAGCAATATCGAGAAAGGTAACGTGATGATCACCAGCCAAAACCACGGTTTTGCTGCCGATGAAACGACCTTACCCGCCAACATTAAGGTGACGCATAAGTCGCTGTTTGATGGTTCACTCCAAGGTATCCATCTGACGGACAAGCCCGCGTTCAGCTTCCAAGGTCACCCTGAAGCGAGCCCTGGCCCGAACGATGCCGCCCCGCTGTTCGATCACTTTATCGAGCTAATCGACATATACCGTCAGAACGCCAAGTAGTACGCTAGCTAGGAGAAGAGAGAAGCAATGCCAAAACGTACAGATATAAAGAGTATTCTTATCCTAGGCGCCGGCCCAATCGTGATTGGTCAGGCATGTGAATTTGACTATTCTGGCGCACAAGCGTGTAAAGCGCTGCGTGAAGAAGGCTACCGTGTCATTCTGGTGAACTCTAACCCTGCCACCATTATGACTGATCCAGAAATGGCCGATGCCACTTATATCGAGCCGATTCACTGGGAAGTGGTCCGTAACATTATTGCTAAAGAACGCCCAGATGCGATTCTGCCAACCATGGGCGGCCAAACCGCACTGAACTGCGCATTAGAACTTGAAGCCAAAGGCGTACTGAAAGAATTTAACGTCGAGATGATTGGCGCGACTGCCGATGCTATCGATAAAGCTGAAGACCGTAGCCGCTTTGATAAAGCGATGAAAAGTATTGGTCTTGATTGTCCGCGCGCGGGCATTGCCCACAATATGGACGAAGCTTATGGCGTACTTGATCAAGTGGGTTTCCCTTGTATTATCCGCCCATCCTTTACTATGGGTGGCTCGGGTGGCGGTATCGCTTACAACAGGGAAGAGTTCGAAGAGATCTGTTCACAGGGCTTAGAGTTATCGCCAACGAGTGAACTGCTGATCGACGAATCACTGATCGGTTGGAAAGAATACGAGATGGAAGTGGTCCGTGACCGCAACGATAACTGCATTATCGTCTGCGCCATCGAAAACTTCGATCCTATGGGCGTGCACACGGGAGACTCTATTACAGTTGCACCCGCGCAAACCCTGACTGATAAAGAATACCAAATCATGCGTAACGCCTCTATGGCCGTACTGCGTGAGATTGGTGTTGAGACAGGCGGTTCGAACGTACAGTTTGGCATCAACCCGAAAGATGGCCGTATGGTTATCATCGAGATGAACCCACGGGTATCGCGCTCTTCAGCATTAGCATCAAAGGCAACGGGTTTCCCGATTGCGAAAATCGCCGCTAAGTTAGCGGTTGGTTTCACCCTTGATGAGCTGATGAACGACATCACTGGCGGTCGCACGCCAGCATCATTCGAGCCTGCTATCGATTACGTTGTGACTAAAGTGCCACGCTTTAACTTTGAAAAGTTTGCCGGCGCCAATGATCGCTTAACCACACAGATGAAGTCTGTGGGTGAAGTGATGGCGATTGGCCGTACTTTCCAAGAGTCACTGCAAAAAGCATTACGTGGTTTAGAAGTTAGCCGTAACGGTCTAGATCCTGTCACAGACATGTCTAAACCTGAGGCGATGTCGCGTATTCGCCACGAGCTGAAAGAGCCTGGTTGCGACCGTATTTGGTACATAGCCGATGCGATGCGTGCGGGGCTGAGCTTAGATGAAATCTTTAAACTGACCAATATCGACCCTTGGTTCCTCGTGCAAATCGAAGAGCTGGTTCAGCTCGAAGGTGTTGTTGCTGAAGCGGGTCTGGCGGGTCTGGATATCGACTTACTGCGCAAACTGAAACGTAAAGGTTTTGCCGATGCGCGTCTGGCCGATGTATTAGGCGTGAACGAAGCCGAAGTACGTAAGCTGCGTGATAAGTTCGACCTGCACCCAGTCTATAAGCGTGTAGATACCTGTGCGGCTGAGTTTGCAACAGACACGGCTTACATGTACTCAACGTATGAAGAAGAATGTGAAGCTAACCCATCGACCCGTGACAAAATCATGGTGTTAGGTGGCGGGCCAAACCGTATCGGTCAAGGTATTGAGTTCGATTATTGCTGTGTGCACGCGGCGTTAGCGCTACGTGAAGACGGTTATGAAACCATCATGGTGAACTGTAACCCTGAAACCGTTTCAACCGACTACGACACTTCAGACCGTCTGTACTTCGAACCCGTCACACTGGAAGACGTATTAGAAATCGTCCGTATCGAGAAGCCAAAGGGCGTTATCGTGCAGTACGGTGGTCAAACGCCATTGAAATTGGCCCGTGCCTTAGAAGCTGCTGGCGTACCTGTCATTGGTACTAGCCCAGATGCCATCGACCGCGCCGAAGACCGTGAGCGTTTCCAGCAAGCGATTCAACGCTTAGAGATGAAGCAGCCTGAAAATGATACCGTGACTACGGTTGAAGGTGCTGTGATTGCCGCTGAGCGTATCGGTTATCCGCTAGTTGTGCGTCCATCCTATGTACTGGGCGGCCGCGCGATGGAAATCGTTTACGACAAGCAAGATTTGCTGCGTTACTTCAACGAAGCCGTGAGCGTATCGAACGCGTCGCCAGTATTGCTCGATCGTTTCTTAGATGATGCGATTGAAGTGGATATCGACGCAGTATGTGACGGTGAAATCGTGGTGATTGGCGCGATTATGGAGCATATCGAACAAGCGGGTGTTCACTCTGGTGACTCAGGTTGTTCACTGCCTCCCTACACGCTAAGCCAAGAAATCCAAGATCGCATGCGCGTTCAAGTCGGCAAGTTGGCGATGGAACTCGGTGTTGTCGGTCTGATGAACGTACAGTTCGCCGTGAAAGATAACGAAATCTATATGATTGAAGTTAACCCACGTGCTGCCCGTACAGTGCCATTCGTGTCCAAAGCAACGGGTGTGCCTTTAGCTAAGATCGCCGCGCGTGTGATGGCTGGCCAAAGCTTAACGTCGCAAAACTTCACTAAAGAAGTGATCCCACCTTTCTACTCAGTGAAAGAAGTGGTGTTGCCATTTAATAAGTTCCCAGGTGTTGACCCACTGTTAGGCCCTGAAATGCGCTCTACCGGTGAAGTCATGGGCGTGGGCGATACGTTCGCCGAAGCCTATGCTAAGGCGCAGTTAGGTGCGACTTCTGAGGTGCCTAAGTCGGGTCGTGCATTATTGTCTGTGCGTAACAGCGATAAGAAACGCGTTGCCGATTTAGCGGCTAAGTTAATTGAGCTCGGTTACCAAATCGATGCGACTCATGGTACTGCGGTTATCCTAGGCGAAGCGGGTATCAACCCACGTTTAGTGAACAAGGTACACGAAGGGCGTCCACACATTCTCGATCGCATCAAGAATGGTGAATACACTTATATCGTGAACACTACCGAAGGTCGCCAAGCGATTGAAGATTCTCGTCAATTGCGCCGCGGTGCACTGCGTTACAAAGTTAACTACACGACGACCATGAATGCTGCATTCGCCACTTGTATGGCCCATGCCGCCGATGACCGTACTAACGTGACGTCAGTACAAGAACTGCATCTGCGCGTACTGGCTAAATAAGCTATAGCGTTAATGTTGTTAATTAGAGGGCCGCATAACTTAGGTTATGCGGCCTTATTATTTAGGCCTGTATCTGTTCTATTGAATTATTGGGTCTATTTTATTTAGCTTGTTTTATTGAGTTGTTCAGCTTGTTTGAGTATGACTTAACTCATTTTATTGCCCATTTAGGTAGCCTGAAAACTATGTCTGCATCTGCCAATAGCCTTGCCAAAGCTGATACTTTTATTGCGCCGCCTTGCCTCGGGCAAATACGCGTACTCTATCAAGATAACGATATTCTACTGATTGATAAGCCGAGCGGATTATTGAGTCTGTCGGGGAAGAATCCGCTGAATCTCGACTCAGTGCATTATCGTTTAGTGCAGGATTTCCCGACGGCCACTTTGTTGCACAGACTCGATTTTGGCACTTCGGGCATCATGCTGGTGGCGCTGAATAAAAGCGTGAATGGTTTGCTGACAAAACAGTTTCAGGCGCGCACGGTTGAAAAGCGTTATACCGCCTTGCTGCACGGGCATTTAGCCGCTGACAGCGGGGTGATTAATCTGCCGATTGCTAAAGATAGTGACCATTTCCCGCTACAAAAGATTTGCCATAGCACAGGCAAAGTTGCGATCAGTGAATATCAGGTGCTGGAACGATTAACCGATCCTTTCGCCACGCGGGTCGAATTTACCCCTGTTTCTGGTCGCACTCATCAACTGCGGATCCACAGTCAGCAATTGGGTCACTCAATACTGGGGTGCGATCTCTACGGCGGCGTGGGTGAGTGCGTGACTGATAAGGCTGATGCAAATGAAGCTGATATCACTAATACGACGAGCAGCAGATTAATGCTGCATGCGACCCGCTTAGCGTTTAATCATCCTATCACGGGTGAGCGTATCGACTGGGTTTGTGAGTGTCCTTTTTAAGCGCTTTTAAAAGAGCAATAGAGTTTAGCTCTCAGCACTCATCACTTAGCACGTAGAATTTAGAGCAATGGGTTTAGTTGCTAAACCCGATACGTTCGGTTTGCATGGGCGGCGCATCGTTGGGGAGCCAAGTACGGTAAATCGTTGCGAAGGTGCCATCTGCTTTTATCGCTTCTAGGCTGTTTTTCCACTGTTCGATCACATCATTGGGCGTGCCTTGTGAGAAGGCAATGTAAAGATGATTAGCACTAATCGTGAAGAGCGACTCTACATCATCAATGCTCGCGCCCGCATCCGACAGAATACTCGGCGCGGTGAGATTGGCATTACACCAAAGATCGACACGTTGCTTCATCAATTGTTTTGCACTCAATAAGGGTTCGGATGAGGCCGCAACATTCGTAAATCCCAGTTCGAGCAATAGGCGTTCTTCCACCGAGGCACGATAGACACCAATTGCCTTAGCCGTCTTTGCATCATTTATAGTGGTTATTTTTATACCGCTATTTTTTAAGGCATAAAAATTAGTCGTGCCGACAGCAACAGGCCCAATCATAGTAAACATTTGCTCCCTTTCTGCTGTGCGCGTCATAGTAAACAACACAGTATTAGGTTGCTCGGTCAGCATTTTCCAGCCGCGAGCCCAAGGTACGACCTTGATTGGATCTGGGTTGTTTATGCGCTTTTGAATTTCTTGTACTACCTGTACAGCTAAACCATCGGGTTTGCCATCGACAGAAAAGCTGATTGGTGACCATTCTTCGGTATAGATGTTGAGCGGCTGCGCGCGAAGAGAAACTGCGCTGCTAAGGGTGAGTGATAACAATAAACTTGTGACTAATTTCATTAATAACCCTAAAAATTAGAATGTTATAATTGAGTCTCACTGCTTGCTCTTGAAACGATTAAAGATGAAGGCTGTGTTTAAATCAAGTATAGCTAGGGGTTCATTTTCTAAGATTAAATTTACTATACCGTTTTGAAAGATAAAAAAAGAGCGCTTGTATGGCGCTCTTAGGTAGGCTTATTTATGGGTGATAGCTTATCTTTCTGTGCCTATATATCACGCTCGATATACATCTCGCATAAGGTTATCAATGCAATGCACAACACGCATACTGGCGTCTTCCATTGAGTGCAGTTGTTTGACCATCTCAGGCAAATTACCTTTTTGTCTCGCATTGAGCGCCGCTTTTCCTGCCTCGTGTACCACTTTATGTGGTGCATCTAATGCTTTGAAGTTACTTAAATGCTGATAATTCTCGGCACCAAATCCTTTGAAATACCATTGCCCTAGGCGGCACTCAGTGTGTGAGTTCACATTGTGGTTATGCTGTGGTTTTTCAATTAATTGATAAACGCTACTTTTCCAGACTGCGTGGTCGAGCTTAGTGGTATTCAAGAATGACGCTGTGGCTGCGTTATGGATAACGTGCTGCATTTGTTTTGAGCGTTGCAGGACATCTTCAACGACTTGACCAATTTGGGTTGAGGAGGTGGCTACATCAACGGCACTGCTTTGATTATTATGAACAATTTCTTTAATCTCAGCTGCTTGCGCGACGATTTGTTTCACGAGCTTTTCAATATGGCTACTGGCTTCATGGGCTTTGCTCGCAAGCTGGCGCACTTCATCGGCCACCACAGCAAACCCTCGTCCTGCTTCGCCTGCACGGGCGGCTTCAATGGCGGCGTTCAATGCCAGCAAGTTTGTTTGTTCTGAAATTCCTTGAATTGCCGCAACAAATTGATTGATTGAAGAGGTCGTAGCATCGAGTTCTGTGACAGCTTTCATGCTGTTCGATGCTTGATCATTAATATAAGTCGCTCTAGTGCCTAAATTGGCAATGGCCACACGGGTTTGATCAAAAACGTGATTGAGTTCAGACAGTGATTCTTTTTCCGCAGAGAGTAATTCGGCACTGCTGGCTAAGCCTTCGCGCACGGCATTAAGCATATCTCCGCCTTGGTTTTGGCAGGCGATCACTTCAGTGTAGTGGTCTGCATTTTGGCGCGACTGTTGCTGCATGGTCTCATTTTCACGGATCATGCCACGCAGTTCATCTATTTCATTTTGGTGTTGGCGTTCTAGTTGGATGAGTCGCTCTTTAAGCGCCTGATTTTCAGCTTTGAGCTGGGAATTAAACCACATATAAAACCTCTCAAGTCGCTAGGACTATCACTATTGCTTATCGACTTACTGTGACTGGGCTCAGCGGTAAATACTGCAATGTTAATAAAAAGTAAAACGATTCAGGTATGGAAATATTAACTGATCTTTAAGCTTTATTCTTAATTTTTTTAAGGTTATTGAAGCTTTTATGCGTTGTCATAAATGGGTTAGCACTATCGAATGATAAGTGAACCACGCTAAGGTTAACTTAGCTTGGTTCACTTTGAGGCCTATGGCATAGGTAAGTCGAGCACCACAGTGGCTATGCTGAAATACACGAGTACACCTATGATATCGGCGATGGAGGTGATGAGTGGCGCACTCGCGGCTGCAGGGTCCATCTTTAACTTGCTCAGTAAGAAAGGCAGAGACATACCAATCAAGCTGCCAATAATCACCACAATTTGCATTGTGAGTGCCACAACCAGCGCGATTTCAGGTCCGCCGCGCCAAAATCCTAGCAAGGACACTGCCGCTGCCATGCTGGCTCCTAATAATCCGGCGACAAATAACTCGCGCCCTAGCATAGATAACCAATCCTTGAGAACCACTTCCCCTGTGGCTAAGCCGCGTACCATTAAGGTCGACGATTGTGAGCCCGCATTGCCGCCGCTATCTATCAGCAGAGGTAGGAAGAAGACTAAAGAGACATAACTGGCAATGGTGTCTTCGAAGAAGGCGATCCCCGCTCCCGAGAAAATATTACCAAAAACCAAGATTACCAGCCAAACCACGCGCTTGCGGTAAAGTAAGCCTATGCTGGCAGTTTTAAGGTTATGGTCAATATTGCCGATGGCCGCAGTTTTTGTGAACTCAAGATCCGCCTGTGAGCTGGCGATATCCATAGCATCATCATAGGTGACGATACCGACGAGCTGGCCTTTGCCATTGACTACTGGCAGCGCCATTAAGTCGTAATGGGCGATCATCTGCACCGCTTCTTCGCGAAAGGCATTGGCATCGAGCGCGACGGGGTCGGGTTTCATAAAGTCGACCACTCGCTCGTGCGGCTGCGCCAGCAATAACTGCCTTAATGATACAGTTCCTATTAAGCGGCCTAACATATCCACCACATAGGTTTGATAAATCGTTTCTTTATCAGCCGCTTCAGTACGCAGAGTATCGATGGCTTCTGCCGCAGTATGGCGGCTATTCAGTAATGTGTAATCCGAGGTCATGACCGCGCCGACTTTAGCTTTATCATAGGCGGCGAGGGTGCGCATATCTTCCCGTTTGGCCAATGCTAGCGCAGGTAAAATCGCCGCTTGCTGGGTTTCATCGAGCAGATTATAGAGGTCGGCACGTTCATCTGCAGCCATGTGAACCAGCAGCGCAGATAGCGTAGTTTTATCTAATTGCTGTACTAAGCTGGCTTGCAATTCATCGGTCAGATAGCGAAACAAATTGGCGCAAACCTTAGGTGAGGCCAGTTGCAATAATAGGACTTGTTGAGCTTGATTAAAGACGTTAAATACGGCTGCAATATCGGCAGGGTGGCGTTTTTCGGCTAATTCAGCCATGGCGCTGGCACTGCGTTGCTCGATAATCATTTGCAGGTTATGGATGATTTTTTTAGTGTTGTTTGTGCTGTTATTCATGTTCATAGTTCATTCTCTCAACGATCTAGTGACCAAAGTAAAAGGTGATGTCTGCGCCAAGTTGCAGCGCGTTGCCACGAAGGGCATTGCCTAAGCTCAATTCCAGCTGTAGCTGTTGTTGCGGCGAGTGTTGATAAGCAAACTGATAGGTAGTCTCGCTCAATTCTTTTTGATAAATCTCGGCTATCACGCGATGGTGACTACTGAGTTCATACGCCGCCGCGATACCCACAAGCAATTGGGTTGATTGATTAAACTCATGGGTAAAACCTAAATTGGCATAGAGACTGACATCAGAATCGCCTAAGGTTTTACCAAAAATGCCGAAGACTTCGGTGGCTAATTCGTTACTGGCATCGAGGTTTTTCTGCAAGTTGATTACCAGTGCGCTGTGCCAATCATCCTGTTGCTGCTCTGGATCTGAGTGGGAGTTTACGTTGAGCGGTAGCTTAATGCCGACTTCTGCTTGCTCCTCACGAATATCGTCATTGGCATTGGACGCTAATCCTAAATGCCATTCCCATTGATTGCGGCTGCAAGTCGTGGCCGCGTTTAATTGTGGGCGAGCATGATCCGACCTAGGTTGTTGCCAGCCCATTTCTAATTCACAGCGCTCCGCGAGGGCGGGATCATCTACTTCGAGATGGGATGCCGCCGCACTCATGCTGTAGTACAAGCTGATACTTGCACAGGATAAAGATCGCAAAATTGATGTGTTGTTTATGTAAGCCATATTTAGGCTCCTCAGATGTAAACCCATAGATGTAAATCCATAGGGAAAACGAAGTCCACTGAGGCAAAAAACTTGCTTTGAGATGCAATAAATACACATAACCGAACCCCAGCAAAATGCTGGAATTGCTAAAGCGTAGCCATAGGCTCAGGCTTATTGTCTGTGATTGATATTTTGGGGGAGGCTGAGTGAAGAATGGTTCACACTACTACCCTGCTTAGCAGGTAGCAGCAAATATTGCGGGCTAGTGCTAGGCGTTAAATCCTGTCTTTTGGACAGGGCATCTACTGTCGCTTATGTGTGTGCCCACAGTGGGTCTCCGCAATGATTAAAGTCGCCACATTCTAAGGGACTGAAATGTAAAGTCAACCGCACATGTTATTACATATGTTTTTGTTTGAATTTACACTTTAAGTAAAAGTTAATTTTATGACCATTCTTGGGCTTGCGTGATTTTGTTGGGAGTGCTGATGGTTTTGTGTACTAATCATTGTTGTGTGATTGTTTGTTTTTTTTGCGGGTAGCGGTTGATTTTTGTTGCCGGATTTAACTGTGATATTGAATTGTGGTTTTTAACGGTATGACTTATCTCAGTAAGCTGTATTTGAGTCGCCAGAGATGAGTTAACACTTTATCCATAATAGGGGATTTGGCATTAGCGCACTTCGGGTATACCCTTGTCGTGCCTGCGGTGAGTCATTGTGCTCACTCAGATTAAGTCAGATTAAGAGAGTTTGCTGTATTCAGATTTTGGGGGTATTAAGCTGTGGCACACAATATCGATGAGTTGGAATCAATAGCTGCACCTATCGATCATAAGTGCACCGCGAATATCAAGATCGCCAGTATCAATCTGTTTAACTTTATTGAGCCGCCTTTGGCTTACTATGATTTTGAAAATATCTATAGCCATGGGCAATGGCAGAAAAAGTGTCAGTGGTTGAGTGAGTTTCTCGCACATCGCCAGCCCGATATTGTGGGATTTCAAGAAGTGTTTAGCCCTGAACCGCTCAAACGAATCGCTCGCGAGCAAGGTCTAGGGTATTTTGCGGTCGTTGATGAGCCAACTCTTATCAGTGATTACATTTATCGTAGCCCTGTGGTCGCGCTTGCCTCCCGGTATCCCATAGTGGAAATCAGCAATGTCGAACCTGATGCGCGTTTAGTGGTAGCCATGGGATTATCGAGTGAATTTGCCTTTAGCCGTAAGGTGCTGCGCGCAACCGTTGAAGTGCCACATATCGGCAAGTGTGACTATTATGTGGTGCACTTTAAGTCAAAACGCGCCGGATTAGCACTTGAACCTAAGCTATTTGAACATCAGTCCCTTGAACATCAACCTCTCGAACATCAGCCACTTGGGTTAGATAACTTGGCTCCCGCAGCGAGCATGAAACTGCATTCAGAAACCCAATTACTCACAGAGCAAGCCTTAGGCCGCTGGGCATCTACCATGCAGCGCGGCGCAGAAGCAGCATTATTATTCAATGGCATATTGGTACGCAGGCAAGAATCTAAACATCCCGTTATCGTGATGGGGGACTTTAATGACAGTCTGACAATGGGCGCCTTAGATGCGTTAATGATACAGGGCGAGAGTATCCACAGTAATGACATTAAAGCCGCTGGCCTTGGGCATTTATCGGATGCGGCGTTAGCGGCGGTGTTTGCTCAGTATCAACTTAAGGATGCCTATGAGTTATTTATTGAAGCGAACTTGAGGGACAGTTTGACGGGTAATACCGCTTACCATAGGGAACACAGAGCGGCGACCCATTACTATGGCCCTAAAGGTTCAGTGCTGGATTATATTTTGCTTTCGAGTGAGTTTGATGCGAGCCATGGCCGCAGTTTAGCGCAAGTCGTAGATTATCAGACCTGCGATAGACACTTAATCAGACCTGAATATGAACGCGACGCCTACAGTACTGACCATGCGCCCGTCATTGTTGAGTTAGCGCTACGTAGCTAAGTTCTCGTGTTTACTGATTAATTCGTCTTATTTCAAATCATGTCAGTTGTCTTTACGGTTTTGTTAGCGTTGTTTCATTAACCATTCCAACATCATTTCGCATGAATATCATTCAGAATTAACCGTTAAAATAAGGTATGATCGGCCACCCGTGGATGATGGTAAATAAGCGCTTCGGCGTGTTCGGTACTCGCACTTAGGTGGCATTGGGTATATCATCCGTTTCCCATTTTTAGACAGCAGCCCTTTTTTAGTGGCGGCCCTATTTTTAAAGGCAACTATGGCTATCAGAATCAAACTTAAACCCGGCCGCGAGAAGTCACTCGAGCGTCGCCATCCTTGGGTATTTTCCAATGCTATTCATAACATTAAGGGAAAACCTGAAGCGGGTGAGACAGTCGATGTGGTCGCGCATGATGGTCATTGGTTAGGTCGTGGTGCTTGGTCGCCTGAGTCGCAAATTCAAGTGCGGATTTGGACTTTTGATCGCGAAGAGGAAATTGATCGCGCGTTTTTTGCCAGACGTTTACAGCGGGCGCAAATCGGCCGTAACGATCTAATCCGCGAGCAAGGCTTAACGGGTTACCGTTTAGTGGCTGCTGAGTCCGATGGTTTACCTGGGATCACCATCGACAGATATGCCAATGTGCTGGTGTGCCAGTTACTGAGCACAGGTGCTGATTTATGGCGCGATACCTTAGTTGAGCTATTGGCTGAGCAATATCCAGATTGTGCTATCTATGAGCGTTCCGATGTGGATTCCCGTAAGAAAGAAGGCCTGCTGCCTGTTACCGGTTTACTGCATGGCACTCTGCCAGAAATGCCAGTGATTATCGAAGAAAACGGCATCAAGATCGCCGTCGATGTGATTAAAGGCCATAAGACAGGCTTCTATCTCGATCAGCGTGATAACCGCGCCATTGCCGCCCGTTTTGTCAAAGATAAATCGGTATTGAACTGTTTTTGTTACACGGGGACTTTTGGTCTGTACGCTGCGAAAGCAGGCGCTGCCAGTATTGAAAACGTCGATGTGTCTTCTCTCGCCTTGGCGACAGCGCGTCTCAATATGCAAGTGAACGGTTTGAGTGATGACAATGTGCATTACAACGAAGCCGATGTGTTCAAGTTGCTGCGCCAGTACCGTGATGAAGGCAAAACCTTTGATGTGATTGTGCTCGACCCGCCTAAGTTTGCCGATAACAAGGCACAGTTAAACGGGGCTTGCCGTGGTTATAAAGACATCAATATGATTGCATTGCAGTTGTTGAATCCGGGTGGCGTGTTATTGACCTTCTCTTGCTCAGGATTAATGCCTGCGGATCTGTTCCAAAAAATCGTGGCCGATGCTGCGCTCGATGCGAAACGTGAAATCCAGTTTATCGAACGCTTAAGCCAAGCGAGCGATCACCCTATCGGTAGCGCCTTCCCAGAAGGATTCTACTTAAAAGGTCTAGTCGCCAGAGCTTGGTAAGCCAAGAGCTTGATATAGGCTGTCTGCGATGGGCAGCTGAGTCAGATAACATTGAACCCTAAAAAGAACCATAAAAAATGCCAGCCCTTTGAAAAAAGTGGCTGGCATTTTTACAGCGTATTTTGACAGTGTTTTTTACATCTGCAGCCGTGTGACTGGGATGTGAGTGTTAACGCTTAACTTATTTGGCGGTAAAGGTTTTTACGCCATCAGGGGTGCCAACGAGTAACACATCCGCACCGCGTTTGGCAAACAGACCGTTAGTCACTACACCGACTATCTCATTGATCTGACTTTCTAATTCTTTTGGATTAAGGATCTTAAGATTGTACACATCGAGGATCACGTTGCCGTTATCGGTCACAACGCCTTCACGGTACACAGGATCGCCGCCAAGTTTAACGAGTTGACGCGCCACATAAGAGCGTGCCATCGGAATGACTTCTACGGGTAGTGGAAATTCGCCTAGTATGTCGACTTGCTTAGTGTTATCCACGATACAGATAAACTTCTCAGCCACTGCCGCGACAATTTTCTCGCGAGTTAATGCCGCGCCGCCACCTTTAATCATATCCATACGGTCGTTGATTTCATCGGCTCCGTCCACATAGACAGATAAACGATCGACGCTGTTTAAGTCATAAACGGGAATACCCAGCGCTTTCATTTTCTGAGTTGATGCTTCAGAGCTAGAGACTGCGCCTTCGATATCGGCTTTCATGGTCGCCAGTGCATCGATAAAGTGATTCACAGTCGAACCCGTACCAACACCAACAATGCTGTCTTTTTCAACGTACTTAAGTGCGGCCCAACCGGCAGCTTTTTTCATTTCATCTTGAGTCATGTTGACATCCTGTAACGGCAAATGAGTAAAAAATTCTGGGCTTAGTATACTCTTTTCCTATAAATAATGTGGCGCAATTCCACCGTGGGTGTGATCTAGATTGCTGGCATTTTCACATTAGCAACCAGTCCCAATAACGTAAGTAACTTAAGCAGTTAAGTTGGAAAGCATTTCGCTATACGCAACTAATCTAACTAAGTTACTATGGCAAAAGCAGAATGATTTATTGAGGATTTAGCATGGCAGGCGCGAGTTTATTAACCTTACTCGACGATATCGCATCGATTTTGGATGACGTAGCGGTAATGAGTAAAGTAGCGGCAAAGAAAACCGCGGGTGTACTGGGGGATGATTTAGCCCTCAATGCCCAGCAAGTGACGGGCGTAAGCGCCGATCGTGAATTACCCGTAGTGTGGGCGGTGGCTAAGGGATCATTCCGTAATAAGTTGATTTTAGTGCCAGCAGCAATGCTTATCAGCGCTTTTATTCCCTGGGCTGTCACCCCTTTATTAATGTTTGGTGGACTGTTTTTATGTTACGAAGGGTTTGAAAAACTGCATCACAGCTATAGCCATAGAAAAGGCCAGCAACAACACGAAACCCAAGTAGAGAATGAGTTACCTGAGATTAAAGATTTCGCCGCCTACGAGGCCGAAAAAGTCAAAGGGGCGATTCGTACCGACTTTGTGTTATCGGCGGAAATTATTGCCATTACCCTTGGTATCGTGGCGGACAAATCCCTATCAACACAGTTTTTTACGTTAGCTGTCATTGGGATAGTCATGACCATAGGCGTGTATGGCTTAGTGGCGGCAATTGTGAAAATGGATGATGCGGGTTTGTACTTGAGTCAACGTGAAGGCGCCTCTGTATTAACTCAAATGAACCGTAAATTAGGTTTTGGTTTATTGAGCGCAGCTCCCGTATTAATGAAAAGTTTAACGATTATTGGCACGGCAGCCATGTTTATGGTGGGCGGTGGGATTTTAACTCATGGCCTACACCTAGTCGGCGAGCAAATCCACCATGCTGAACAAGCGGTTGCTGCCATTGGTGTTGTTGGACCTGTGTTTGCTGTGCTGACGCCAAGTATTCTTAATGGCTTATTTGGTGTCGTTGCTGGCGCTGTTGCACTTATTGCGATGACAGGAATACAGAAATTGCGTAGTTAACTAGCTGCGCGCATCAACCATCAAGGATGAGCACGATGAAGTTAATGAAGTACTGTGTCTCCCCGAGTAAGTTGGCTTGGTTACGTAAAGAGTTTGGCAAAGATGCCGATGGGTTAATGGCGGCAATGGATGCTGCTGGCACGGCTTATCTTGATAACCTCAATGCCTCGACTGAGCCGCTGAAAAGTGAGCGGGTATCGGCCGAGGCTGAAAATGCGATTAAAGCTAAAACTCAACTTCAAGCGCAGCGTCAGTGGGTATATTTGTGGCTGCAGCAACGTATCGCTTTGACTACACGTATTGATGATATTGAACTTGCAGCGTTAGCAGCTTTTGAATTTCAACATGTCCGCATCGAGGTAGTTGAGCCGTCGGAGTTCGATGCGGTTGTCGCGCGATTACAGGTTGAGCAAGTCTTAGGTTTTGATACTGAAACCCGTGCAAGCTTTGAGCGCGGCGTGCAACACCCCTTGAGTCTTATCCAAATCGCGACAGCGAATACCTGTTATTTATTTCAGCATGCCATTCTGGGAGAGCAATTTATCCAGTTAAAAGCCTTATTAGAAGATGAAACCATACTCAAAGTCGGGGTTGGTTTACGCAGTGATGCACACGCTCTCAGGCGGCAATGGGGCATTAATGTCGCCTCAACATTAGATTTAAATTGGGCACTGGCTCAACTTGGAGCGGAGAAGGAAATGGGGACGCGCCAATTAGTTGCGGCGCTTTTGGGTGCTCGTATCGACAAACCTAAAAAAGTCACCTTATCAAATTGGCAGCACGTGCCTTTATCCAGTGCGCAAATTCATTATGCCGCAGCCGATGCCTTGGCCGCACTCAAATGCTTCAACGCGTTAATCACTCAACTGACACCCTTTTATCATGCATCGAGTGCCGCAAAAGCCGCATTATTAATTCCTTCAAGTTTGATAGTGCCCTTGGCGAAATATTTTAAGGATGCAGAATGAAACACAAAACCCAAGATGCTGCAAAAGTTAAAATCATGCCATTACATTCGGATGTGAGCTCGCAAGGCACCAGTACTTTAGGTTTGATTTATCGCGTACTTGGCATCTTGCTTCTGTTAAGTGTTATCACTTTTGGGATTAATGCTTGGGCATAGATAGCGGTATTGCCAGCAGTCGAAAATAAAGGAGAACACTATGTTAGATGCTATTTGTGAACTCGAAACAGAGGATCATTTAATTGCGAGAACGACTTATAGTGTTTTTAAGTTTCAACAATTACCCGATGAGGATATCGAGCGTTTGCGGCAATGGTTAATTTGCCCCGCCTGCGGTGGTAAAGCATATTTCCGTAAAGCCTCAAAAGACGGTAAAGCCGCTTGTTTTGGCTCGCGATATCACCAAGCTGATTGCATTGAATTTAAACCTTCGGCACAAAAATCCCGTGAGGAGCAAGATGCCATTGAAGTGCAGCAACAGCTGGTGGATGCCGATGCGTTAATGATCGATTTTAGCCGTAAACCTCGTCGCCATACGCCTGCAAACAAAGTTTCGACAACACAGGCATTAAGCGGCAAGACTGAGCCAACGCCTAAATTGTCCTCTATGCCTGAGTCATCGAAAGCGTCTGTTGCATCGTCAGTGGATGATCGAATACAAGAGTCGAAAACAGGCTACCAAGTTAACACCGCTGAACATACCACTGAAAAACGAGTGCCTAGCCAAGGGCTCGAAAAGTTACTCCACAGTTTATTGCGCGGTACAGATTTAGCAAAATCGGATCTCTGGGTATACACAGACGCTGAGCGAAAATACCGTTGGCGGGCGAAGAACCTGTTTGTCAATTTTGCCGATGCGGACCCAAGCGATAATAAACCCCACATGTATTGGGGCACGATATCCCACACTGACCCGACGATGAGTTGGCTTAACCCCGCCGACAGCAAAGATATCGGCATTCCTATCGATGGGATAAAGCAACCATTATTAGCGCAATTTGAAATAGAAGATAAACGCTGCTTTGAAGGTGCGGGTTTGATTTTATTTGGTAAATGTTTTTGGAATAAAGAAAAGACCCGCAAAATTATTCAGCTATGGAATAACGATTTGCAGCGGATTTTTATCTCAAAGTTGGAAGATTAATTGGCTTTGGGGAGAGAAACTAAAAAGAGGGGAGAAAAGGGGCGATTCCCGACGCACAAAAGCGTTACAGCAAAAGTCCCTATCTATATACGCTGATGAAAGCGCTTACTTGCCGCAGCACTTCTTGAATTTTTGACCGCTACCACAAACGCAAGGCTCGTTACGATTCGGTTTTTTCTCGAAAGTCGTGGTCTTAGGCTTATTTAATAAACCTTCTAATTCAACAATATCTTCAGCGACGTCGGCATTGACTTCGATATTGGCGAACAGCTGGTGTTCGGTAACAATCGCGGCAACTTCGAGTTTACGCGCTTCGTCGGCAACAATTAATTGTAATGGTAATGCTTCTGTACCCGGTTTAGCGGCACGCTTAGTGTTGTAGCCATAGCTTTCGTGCTTCGGCTTAGGGGTTTTACGACCCTTGAAGAAAAATTTGTCAGACATGAGTGGTTCCGTCGAGCTGTGTATGAAATTGACGATGCTTATACTATAAAACGCCGATTTTATAAATCGAACTCAGATCTTTTTTCGATAAATGCGCGTCTTTAACCCTTAAGCACCTCAAAATGGCCGAAACGGCACACTTATTCGACGTCATCAAACTGATTTGTTGTGGGATCATTTAGTCGAGTTACTATTAACCTATGGGCTCTAAACTAAGTATCTACTACGTCATTAAGCTAATATGCGATGGCTTTTTAATCTCAGTGGCAGTTAAATCAACAGCAATAGCCTAACTTGTTTGAAAAACCTTCAGTTAATGAGTTTTGCCATAAAAAGTACTTTACCTTTGGAAGTGCTTTTAGCATAATGCCCCACGTCAACAGGGGTGTAGTTCCAATTGGTAGAACAGCGGTCTCCAAAACCGATGGTTGCGGGTTCGAGTCCTGCCACCCCTGCCAAATAAAACAACGGCTTGCATAGAAATATGCGAGCCGTTTTATTTTGTGTTGAATAAAGCGTAAAAAATGATTTTGCTTGGATTGAATAACTTGCCATTTTTTAACGCTACCAATTGCTGGTACTATTTCCATTTTTCTGTCGTAACCCTCCACATAACTGCGGTAGTAGGCTCATTTGCTGTCAATGCTTGTTCATCAAATAGGTTGTTGGCGAAGTCACTAATCCGCCAGTTTTTAGCTTGATAATCGATGCTAAAGCGAGTTACCACATAATCATCTGCAACTGTTATCGCCGTTATAAATTGAGCTGCCTGTGCTATCAAAGTCTTGGCTGTGTTCGAAATAAGATAGGCCAATCAGAGCCACGGTTATTTAAATCAAAACGGTATTTCTCCCATCTAAAATTTACCAATGTGTGACTGTTTGTGCCGTTACCTGTGTAAAAGTTTGCATTGAACCTTTGTCCGTCATGAACCCGCAGTACATTGATTAAGCCTATTAGCCGTCAGAAATGGTTATTCCACGACACTTTATTTTTTGTTCATCTTTGGGAGCTTAGTTCCAAAATCTAAGATTTAGTTTGAATTGAAGGTCATAACAGTACAATATAAGGGTCATATTGAATGCATCTTAAGTGTGTTCATCATCGTTCTGCAACTCGGCTAACAACTATGCTAAATATTGATGATCCTACACAAACCGAACGTACTCACGCGTTATGGCGCTTAGGCTTTAGACCTTTTTTCCTTGGGGGAGCCATATTAGCTGCGCTATATATCCCTTTGTGGCTATTAACTTGGTTTACTCCCCAATATAGCTTTTTCCCTTCATCCTTTTGGAGCAAGATACTGCCGCTATGGTGGCATCCACATGAAATGCTGTTCGGTTTCGCTATGGCAATTGTGTGTGGATTTTTGCTGACTGCCGTTCAAAATTGGACCAACCAACCCACATTAAAGGGATGGCCACTCGCATTGACCTTTAGCTGCTGGCTATTGGCACGATTATTACTCTTACTCCCAATGCAAGTTCCGCTCATTTTGCCCGCCGTGTTTGATTCATTGT
The DNA here is from genome assembly GCF_019345615.1 of Shewanella sp. NKUCC01_JLK. Classification (NCBI taxonomy): domain Bacteria; kingdom Pseudomonadati; phylum Pseudomonadota; class Gammaproteobacteria; order Alteromonadales; family Shewanellaceae; genus Shewanella; species Shewanella sp. NKUCC01_JLK. The sequence continues at coordinate 25,645 of NZ_JAHKRD010000011.1, forward strand.
TCCTTGGTATGGCAAGCCTTACCCTATGGCGCTGTATTTATAAGGTGAAGCAATGGCGCAATATTGGTTTTCCGATCATGTTGTTTGCCGCACTCGTGATTAACAATGTCAGCTATTACGCCCTTTTTGAGCGCGACTTTATTCTTGCCAACCAGATCTGGCAGGCGATGTTATGGTGGTTAGCCTTACTTATCACCATAGTCGGTGGGCGTGTGATTCCATTTTTTACCGCGATGCGCATTAAGGCCACTAAAGCAGATCCCTTAACTTGGATTGAATACCCGCTGATCCTGACGATGATCTTGCTCGTCATTCAATCACTCATCCACCTTATACCTCTGGAAGTCGAGCGAGGCTTACTGCTCATTGCGGGGCTCTTGCAGCTGGTCCGATTTGCACGCTGGTTACCCCATAAAACACTGAAAGAACCTATGCTGTGGTCCTTGCATCTTGCCTATTTAATGTTGCCACTTAGCCTGTTAGCCATGAGTTGGTATCTCGATAATGAATATGCCTATCGCAGTTTGCTTCACCTATTTGCTATTGGTTGTATGGCTACCCTGTGTCTTTCGATGATCTCCAGAGTGTCACTCGGGCACACAAGTCGAAATATTTATGAGGGCCCGAAAATGATCTTGGCATTTATCTGCCTACCATTAGCGGCACTGCTCAGGGCATTAATGCCCATCTGGTTTCCGGCCCACACCCAAGTCTGGTTATGGTTGGCTGGCAGTTGCTGGTTTATCGCATTTGCACTGTTTGTATGGCATTACTTGCCGATACTTTCTCGCCCCCGTATCGATGGGCGCCCAGGTTAATATTGATGTTAGGACAAAAGGATACAAAGTGAAAACTTATTTTAAAACAGTCACATTGCTAGAAATGATTTGCTTGCTCGCCATAACTACATGTACATCTGTAGCGGCTTCCGATACTAGCAATCAACAAAAATATCCTAACCAATATCAATCTTGGCAAGCCACCTCTGAACAGGTCGAGCGTGAGGATATGCTCGCCAATTATCCCGCCAGCATCATACTCTGGGCAGGATCTTCCTATGCCAAAGAGTACCATAGCCCACGTGGGCACCATTTTGCCGTTGCCGATGTGACGCATACTTTACGTACAGGTGTCCCCCCGAAAGCAGGAGAGAAAGGATTATCCGCCAGTTGTTGGACCTGTAAGACACCGGATGCCCCTAGATTGATTGAACAACTGGGATTTGAAGGATACTCCGCTAAAAACTTTACCGATCTGGGCAAAGAGATCCAAAGCGTAGTGTATTGCAGTGATTGCCATGAATCTGGCACTAATAAGTTAACTTTACCTCGCCCCCATGCCCAAGAGGCTATGGCTAAAATTCACCTGCCATTCGATAAACAAGATACCGATATGCAAGGTGCGCAGGTATGTGGTCAGTGTCATGTCACTTACTATTTCCGTCCGGAAAAAAGTAATGTTGTTAATATTCCCTGGATTTTTGGCAGCACAGCCGACGATATTGAAAAATATTATGACACTCGCCGCTTCTTCGAATGGATCCATCCTCTTTCGAAAACGCCCATACTCAAAGCACGTCATCCTGAGTTTGAACACTGGAGTCGCAGTAAACATGCCGAAGTCGGTGTCACTTGCATTACCTGCCATATGCCTACCCAGCAGGATGCAAAAGGTGTTGAATTTACTAGTCATAAAGTTGATAAAGCCTTACCGCATTTTGATAACAGTTGCAGTGGCTGCCATAGCAGTAAAACCAAAATTGAAACCAAGCTCGCGGCCAATAAATTAACGATTGAGACCAAAGCCCGCGAAGTTGAAGCTCTGCTCGTCAAGGCCCACTATGAAGCCAAAGCGGCATGGGATGCAGGTGCTAAATGGGAGAATATGAATGAGCCAATTATGGCGATACGACACAGTCAGTGGCGCTGGGACTTTGCCATGTCTTCACATGGTTTGTATGCACATAATCCACAAGAAGGTAAACAGCTTTTAGATAAAGCCATCGAACAAGCGAACGAAGCACGTCATCTGCTCGCTGGAATATTGAAGCAACTTAACGTGACTCAAGTTAGTTATCCAGATATCAGTACTAAGGAAAAGGTCCATCAAGCGATAGGGTTAGTTGAATCGGATTTAATCAAAGAAAAACAAAAGTTTATTGAAGAGGATGTTAATAAAAACTGGCACCCTGTCGCAAAATATGGTTACTAGTTTATTAACGGGTAGCTGATAATTTGAGGGATTTTAAAGCTCAAAAGCGAGAGGAAGTTCGAGTATTTATGCTTTGATTCAGTGAGTGTTATGCCAACAAGGCTTGGTCGGTTCTACAGCAATGCTCATCTTCTTTGCACGAGCAATAACTGCAGCCGAAATGATTCATGTCATTTCGGCTGCAGTACATAACTCATTGAGATGTTGGTCTGTAACGACAAATTAATCACTGTAATCTGTGTCAGACATCTGTAATTCAGTTTTTTAATGCGTAGAAAGCCGATCCTACTTTGAGGCAAGTGATTGATGAAATTCTATTATCTTGGTTGGCTGCCAAAGTGATTGGTTTCGGTGCGAAACTAAAACCAGTGTACAACTCTGTTCGCAAATAGCCTTGACTACGCGCTTTTCTGTCTCTTCATCCAATGCCGAGGTGGCCTCATCCATTATCAGAATCGGCGCATTTTTGATAAGCGCGCGTGCTAAGGCAAGCCTTTGGCGTTCCCCTCCCGATAACCCTGCGCCTTGCAGGCCGACTTCTTGGTAAATGCCCAGTTCTGATCTGTCTAATACTTCATCCAGAGCCACTTGGCGTGCCGCTTTATCTACGGCTTGATCGTCGGCATCAGGGTTACCAATACGAATGTTACTGGCAATGGTGCCTGTAAAGATGAGTGGATCCTGCGGCACATAGGCGAAAAAGCGGGCAAGTTCAGTTGCGGGAACTGACGTGAGCGGCACCTTGCCCAAAGTGATCAGGCCTAGGGTGGGATCATCAAAGCGCATCAATAGCTTAAGTAAGCTGGTTTTACCTGAACCGCTCGGGCCACAAATCAGCACGCGTTCACCTGATTCGATAGTGGCATTGATATTTTGCACCGCAGGGGGAAATGTTACGTTATTCAATTCGATTGTATGATTGTTCGGTGTCTTTTGTTGCGCTTGGCTTGGCTCTTTGAGCGTTGGCGCATGAGTCGCTTGTCGATAGTGTTTAATAGCCGCTAACTGATCATTAATGCTTATTGCCGCCACGGCGAGAGTCTCAAGTGGCGCCGCCGCGCGCATGGTCAACATCAAGACAGCGAGCAGCATTGGCGTATTGTTTATACCGGATAGCACCAGATAGAGTGCAATGCCTGCAATAGGTAAAAAGCTGGCGATAGCCGACAGTAATGTTGCTATAGCAGCCGCGTGATTAGTTCGTTCCAGTGCTATTTCTTGTGTTTGCCAGTTTTGCTCTAACCGTGTTGTTGCGCCGCTATATCCTGCTGCTGTACGCAGTAACTCTAAGTGGTCGATCAGTTCAAGGGTTGACTGATCTGCTGCCAATTCAGTGTTGTTTCGGTCCATATCTGCGCGGGCAAGGGCTCGTTGCGCCATACTCTGAATCACAAATGACACGAGCAACAAGCTAGCCAACATCAGTACCAGTGGCATGCCACCGATCAATCCTATGCCAAAGGTAATACAGAGCGGAATAAGCGGTGCATGAATAAATACCTGAAATTGATGTGCCGGAATACTCATAAAGCCAGGAATACTCCGAGAGACAGTTTCTATGAGTAGTGTCCTGACACTCGGTGTAAACCAAGAGAGTTTCGCTTGTTGCATGGTCGTGCCTAATGCACTGTAGAGCGCATTGGCCAGCCTTGCGCCAGCCCAAAAACCTGAACGCGAAGCCAGTATTGTGGTTAGTATGGTTATTGCGGCAATCGATAGCAGTTTTTGCGGTGATTGCTGCTGAGTCATGGCTAAAGCCAGTTGAATGTAGCATGCCGCTTCCAATATGGCCGCCACAGCCCAACCGCAGGCAACAGGTATTAAGTGCTTTATGGCTGCGTAATCTTGGGGACGATTTATCATTGGCCTTCTCCTTCCCTGTGATGATGTTTGAGTGCGAGCTTGTCATCCGCCAGCTCGGCAAGCGTTAAGTCATGGGTGACCATCACAATCGTTTTGTGGTTTGTTTTTGCGTGATGGCTTAGCGCTGTGAACACGTTAAACGCCGTTTCGCTGTCTAGGGCCGATGTGGGTTCATCAAGCAATATCACCCTAGCGGGTGAAAGAAACACACGGGCAAGATTAACGCGTTGTATTTCACCGCCAGACAGTGTGCTTGCATGAGTATTTAAGGGTTTATCCAATTGCGCGCAGTGTAATGCTGCTAAGTAATCCTCATCCGTGGCATAAGGTGCGGTGAGTGCGAGATTGTCGGCGATGGAGGTTGCCAGTAGTCCCGCACCTTGCGGCAATAGCATGATCGCGCGATTAATCGAGGTTTCATCCATCTCTTTGAGTGCCATACCAGCGAGTCGAATATCTCCGGCATTTAGCGGCTCCATGCCAGCTAATAAGCGCAGTAATGTGGATTTGCCAACACCACTGATCCCTGTAACTGCTGTCACTCTGCCAGATCTAAATTGATAGTTAATGGGCACTGTTTTACTGCTTGTAGACATTGAAGGCACGACATCGGTGAGGGTGAGCGGCATAGGTGTATTAAGCTCAATATTGCCGCTACCAACAGGGACTCTCGACTGCTCAAGAAAATCCGTTAGCCGCTGAGCGGCAGCGCGGCCCGTGGCGAGATAATCAAGCCCATGCCCGAGCTTTAGGGCTGGCGTGACTATGGCCAGACTGAAGAACAAGGCTGCAGCAAGGTTTTCTGGGGGCCATTCATACCCGATGGCATAGACAATGGCAAAAGTACAGACAGCCTGCAGTAGTGATGTGGCCACGGCGACTGAAGTTGATACCTTGCTTACCCGCTCAAGAATATCCCCAATAAAATGTGTCGTTGCCTTTTGGTAATCGGCCATAGCACCAGTTTGTACGCCATAAATGCGAAATACAGGCGCACCACGAGCGTAGTCATCTACTGCTGCAGTGATATTTCCCATCACATTGACTCGTGCTTCCCCCTGTTTTGCAGCAAGCCTTGGGATCACCACCAAATAGAAAAGCGCTGCGACTAGGCCTGGGATAAGGGCAAGTAATGCCACTAAGCCCGCACTTAAGATCAGCAAACCAATAGTGATGGCAGGGACAATGATAAAGGTCGCTAGCTCAGAGGGTAAATGCGCGATCATATGATGCAATGACGCTATGTCATCGACCATTAATCGCTTTAACTTTTCGCCCTTATATTTTGCCAAGGTACTTGGTGGCAACCTGACAAGATGCGCTGCAACATGACGCCTTAATCTTCCAGAAAATTGCGCCTCAGCATTGTGGTTAACCCAAGATGCGCCAGCTGATAGCAACGCTGACACTACCCCAAATATGAGCGCCCCCGCTAACCATAGCGAGTGATGACCAGCAATAAGTTGAATCAAGCACCAGAGTGCACCTAGTGTCGTCACGCCAGCACCTGCCGCTAGCAGCATTCCGAAAGTGAGTGCGGGAATCGCCGGACGTAGGGCGAAGGCTAATGTTGAAGTGGGACTGAAAAGTCGCTGCATTTTAATGTTCACCTAAAAAATCGAAGTGGAACAGGCTGGGCTTCGGTCTGGAAAGTGTGATTAACACAAGGCCAATGAAGCGATGAAGTCTTGATATTGCAGAGTAAAAAATAGTCTGAGTGCCAGAGTTTATGGGCAAATGAACATCCACGAGCCAAATTCCTTGTTTCATAAAAATTGAACCGCCATGAGATGGCGACCATATTAAGCGGTCATTTTTATTTATCAACATAGTGTTGATAAATGTTTTGAACGGCGATAATATAATTGATAACTATTCTCATTGGCAACAAATCTTTCGTATAAGGAGTTATTACACATGCCCCGATTTGGTAAGTTTTACCCACAATCAAAGTGGGTTATCGGTTCTCTTGCGCTGGGGCTTAGCGCTATTTCAGGCTCAACTATTGCTGATAGTGGAACTGCTCCGGATAAGCAATCCAAGCAACAAGATGCAGCGGGAAATATTGAAGTCATCACAGTTTACGGTCAGAAAATCGAGCGCACGCTGAAGGAAACGGCGAGCTCAGTGACAGTGATCAATGAAGAACAGTTGAGGAAAAATGCGGACCAATCAACGATCTCTGAAATTCTCGGCGGTACGCCAAACTTAATTTATGCCGGAAATACCGATGCGCCCATTATCCGCGGTACGGATACCAAAGGGCCTGTTGCAGCGGGTAATGCCTATTTATCTAAGCCTGTACCCGGGGCAACTATCAGTGTTGATGGTAAATATCTGAGCCCCGCAGAACTGGATTTAGGTGCCGCTGGCGTGTGGGATGTGTCGTCTATTGAAGTTTACCGTGGTCCGCAAACGACCAGTCAAGGAGCCAACAGTATTGCTGGCGCTGTAGTGATCCATACCCATAACCCCACTTATACGCCAGAATTTGCAGCGCAAGCACTTTATGGCAGTCGGAATAAGCAGCGTTTTTCGGCTATGGCATCTGGTGCGCTAAGTAATGACTTTGCCGCAAGAATTAGCGCAGATTACAGCGCTAGAGATACCTTTGTTGATTACGTTAACCCCGATTTTACTGCCCATGATTTAGATTTTGAGTTTAAAAACCAAAATCTACGGGCGAAGTTGTTATGGGAACCCGAAAAATACAGCAACTTTTCCGCCATGCTGACTTATTCCTCCACTGAGGCTAAACGTCCCAGAAACGAGGTGGTATCAGAACCCTATGATGACTTAGAAAATCGTTCAATTTTTCAGGATAATCAAGAAGTCAGCAATCATGTTGGAATTTTTGATCTTGAATATGTGTTCGACAATGGGATGAAGTTGCATAACCAACTGCAGTATTCAGAAGGGCAGTTTGATTATCGCTTCGCAGCACCTTATCAAGGGATTGCAAAACGAGATAATGAAAACTTTTCGAATGATATAAGGCTGAACTTTGGTGACAAGAGTTCAGAATTTAGTGGGGTTGCCGGTGTCTTCTACTGGGATGATAAAACGAATAACAAGCTGAATAACGTATTTGGTAATGCCGACGCCGACCTGAGACATACCAGTTTTGCCCCCTACGGTGAAGTCATATGGCGCTTCTCACCTAAGTGGGCATTCACCAGCGCTCTTCGTTATCAGTCTGATGAAATTAGCCACGATGGTATTGCCAGCTACATCCCAGGTGTGCGCCATCAATATGAAGAAACGTTTACGGCGTTATTACCTAAGGTTGCCCTGTCCTATGATCTGACAGATAACGTCTTGGTCGGCGCGATGATCAGTGAAGGTAACATTCCAGGGGGCACAGGTATTAACTTCCGCGGCGGCGAATATTATACATTCGATGCCGAATCGGCATGGAACTATGAACTTTTTACCCGTATCGATCTGCTTGAACAGCGCTTAATCATAAATAGCAATCTCTTTTACACCCGCTTTAAAGATTCACAACGTTCAGTTACTGACTACCTCGATGGACGTCCCTTTGGTTCTGTCATTATTAATGCCGATGAAGCGCAAAGCTATGGGATTGAATTAGATTGGAACTTTAAAGTGGTCGATAGTTTTAGCCTATATGGTGGGCTGGGTTTACTTGAAACTGAGATAAGTGAATTTAATGACTACCGTGGCGAGGAGTTTGTCGGCAACGAGTTTAGTAAAGCGCCAGGATATATGTTCAATGTTGGGTTTGACTATTCAATCACAGACACTATCAAAGTGAGCGGTGATGTGCGCCATACGGATGGATACTTTTCAACGGATACCAATGAGCCTGAGTTAAGAGTGGGGTCTTACACTACGGTAAACCTGAATTCTTCCTATCAAATCAACCAATATTTTGAAGCCTTTGTTTATGCACGCAATTTGCTGGATGAACGTGCACCCGTGGCAAAAATGGCTGACAGAAGTACCGGAGGCGTGGATGCATATTTACTTGAACCTCGAGAAATAGGTGTAGGCGTTAGGGCGAAGTTTTAGCGGCTAGCTTCTACCCGCGGTATTGGCTATTGCCATGCAGCGGGTAGCAAGAGCGGTTAGAATGGCTTTTTTGCCTTGGAAACCTTATCGATATGACACAAGTACCGGATCAACCCACTCAAAAACGCCAGCGTGGCAGACCTAGCCGTATTTCCCGTGAGGCTATCGCCAGAGCTGCGTTGGAGATTGGGGTTGATCAAGCGACTATCCCAGCTATAGCGGCGCATTTAAAGGTCGATCATTCTTCCCTCTACCATCACGTAGCAGGTCGAAATGATGTTATCTCCATTGCCGCTGAGCTTGCAATTAATGAGCTGGACTGGCGAGCGCCAGCGGCCACAGATTGGCGGAGCGAATTGATCATATTGACCGATGCCATTTGGGCACTCTATGAGCGTCATCCTGGCCTCGCTGAGTCTATCCATCAGGCCAGTGTTACGCCGTCATCGGGTATACGTTCTTTTGCTGAATCGGTCGAAAAGCTGCAACGCAAAGGCTTCTCCCTCGATGAGGCCGTGCTTGCCGTTGATATCTTAGTTGACATGGTGGGGGAGTGCTTTTTGGGATGGTGGTCAACCACTAAACCAGAAGCCGATGGTCGGACACGTAAAGAGCGAATTATCGCAATTTGGGAAGATGAAGCCACCAAGCTCCCTGATAAAGCTGAGCAGATAAATGCGATGGTAGACATTATGAAGGTGGGCGCCCGCAAATGGTGGGAGCGAAAACGTGACTTAGTGTTAGCGGGTATTGCCGTTACCCATGCCCAAAAGGCAGGGGGATCTGATAAGGCTCAAACATAGCGCGTCGATATGAAAACCTCATAGCGGCTGCAGATTAGTACAAGATTTATTGCGTATAGGAAGTAACAGTTTGTGAAGGTGGTTTATGCACTGACGTGCTTTTTTGTGCTTTGTTTTGCCTCATTGCTGCTAGGTGCAAAGTATGCATCTGTGACGCAGATGCTGACGTTCTCGGATGATGTCTGGTTGGTGTTATCTGCGAGTCGTCTGCCGCGGCTCTTTGCCTTGATTTGCTCAGGTGTAGGGCTCGCTGTCTGTGGCGTGATATTGCAGCAGATTGTGCAAAACAAGTTTGTTGAACCTGCTACTTGTGGCGGGCTTGATGCCGCCAAACTAGGCATATTAATTTCAATCATTCATGCCCCGAGTATGGGTGTCACCGCCAGAATGTTGGGGGCTTTGGTTTTTTGCTTGCTTGCGAGCTTAGCTTTTATTCTGATTATTCGTGGTATTCGGTATAAGAGTCCGGTGCTCATTCCAATTATTGGGATTATGTTTGGCAGTGTACTCAGTGCGATAGCGGAACTTTATGCTTATCAAAACAATATGATGCAAAATATGCAGGGATGGATGCTGGGTGATTTTTCAAAAATCGTGCAGGGTAACTACGAAATCATCTATCTGATCCTTCCCGTAGTCATACTGACCTACCTTTATGCACAGCGCTTTACCATTGTAGGAATGGGCGAAGGCTTAGCTACCACACTAGGCCTGAGTTATTTCAACCTAGTTATCTTAGGGTTAGTGCTGGTTTCCCTGACCATAGCGACCACAGTTATCACAGTCGGGAGCATTCCATTTATTGGTTTGATTATTCCTAATCTTGTCGCTATGCGTTACGGCGATAATTTAAAACGTACCTTGCCTATTATCGCCTTTGCTGGCGCAACGCTTCTGATTATCTGTGACTTGCTTGGTCGGATTATTTTGTATCCCTTTGAAATTCCTATAGGTCTAACGGCAAGCTGTTTAGGTGGACTCATATTTTTAGTTATCGTTTGGAAAATCAAATGAAAGACAGTGCATGGCGTTTTTTGAGCTGGGGGCTGCCTATTATGTTGGCAGTCACATTTTTATTGATGGGCTCAGGCTTTGATTTTGACTATGTCATACCGAATAGATTGGTGCGTTTGGGCACTATTTGCCTTGGTGGTGTCTGTATTGCGTTTTCTTCGATACTGTTTCAGACCTTAGCCGGAAATCGCATTTTAACGCCATCTATCATGGGGTATGAAGGGGTTTACTTGATTTTGCAGGCACTGTTGATCCTTATCTTAGGGATGGGCAGCAGTATTCTGATCACCGCTAACAGCAATTTCTTTGTCTCAGTCGTGGTGATGTTGCTTTACTCAATGGCGATTCACCGCTGGCTATTTAGTGGAGATCGACATGATGTGTTCTTCCTACTGCTTGTGGGCTTAGTGCTCACTGTGGTGTTAGGCAGTTTTACTCAGTTAATCCAATATTCTATCAGTCCCGGTGAGTTTTCTATTTTCCAGAGCTACAGCTTAGCGTCGTTCAACCGCGCTCAACCAGAGCAATTGCTTATCTCTCTAGTACTTGTCAGTGCCGTGTGTATTGCCGCTTGGAGAGTGCGTGTAGTGCTTGATGTATTACTGATGGGGCGGGAGCAAGCTATCTCTCTTGGTATTGATTATCAAAAAGTGGTGCGCCTGCTATTGGGTCTTATCGCGGTATTGGTCGCAATATCAACCAGTTTAGTGGGGCCAACTGCCTTTATGGGGATATTTGTCGCGAATATGGCCTATGCACTGGCAAGGCATCCGTCGCACTCATTTACTTTGATAACAGGATGTGCCGTTGCTATCTCGGTTTTTCTGATCGCGCAAATGCTTGTTGAGCATCTGTTTAATTATCAAACCAGTGTTGGGCTGTTAATTAATCTATTTTGTGGCGCCTATTTCTTTGTTTTAATTCTTAAACCTCGGAGCGCAGTGTGATAACCGTCAATAACTTATATCAGTCTTATGGCGCGAAACCTGTGCTAAAAAATGTCACGGCACAATTTCCAGAACATCAGATGACTTCTCTCATCGGTCCCAACGGTGCCGGCAAAAGTACCTTACTGATGTCGATTGGTCGGCTACTGAATATCCAGCAGGGCGAGGTATTACTCAAAGGTACTGCTATCCACAATATTCCCTTGAAGGATTATGCCAAGCAAGTGGCAACCATGCGTCAGTTTAACAGCCTCAATTTACGCCTGACGGTCAGGGAGTTAGTGGCATTTGGTCGTTTTCCCTATAGCCAAGGGGCACTCACAAAGGAAGATCATCGCGCCATTGATGAAGCGCTGTCGTTTTTAGCTTTACAGTCATTAGCCAATATATTTATTGATGAACTTAGCGGCGGACAACGCCAAATGGCTTTTCTGGCAATGGCGATTGCGCAGCAAACGGATTATTTATTGTTAGATGAACCGCTCAACAATCTGGATATGAAACATGCCGTTAGCATCATGCGGGCACTTCGCCATCTGTGTGACGATTACAAACGAACGGTAGTGTTAGTGGTTCACGATATCAATTTTGCGGCTAACTACTCCGACTATATTGTCGGTATGAAGCAAGGCGTTGTGCACTGCGCTGGACCCGTTGAAGAGGTCGTCACAGCACAAAGGTTAAAAGCACTGTACGAACTGGATCTTGAGGTGCTGAAAACGAACCAAGGAACAGTATGTAACTATTTCAACTTCAACTTACAAGGGGAATACAAGTGACGTCGAAATGTAAAAGCGGTACTAAAGTGATGGCGATTCTGTTATTTAGCTCGGCTTTTTTGCTGGCCTGCGATAATAAAACCGAATCAGTACAACTTGCATCATCGGATACGAGTGCTTCAACGGCTGAGTTGGATTTTGCCCCGATAGAGGTAGAGCATAAGCTGGGCACTACTGTTATTACAAAACGGCCAGTACGCGTTGCGGCCCTAGATATGAATGAAGTCGACTATCTCGAACAGTTGGGTATTCCCATTGTCGGTATGCCAAAGGATTTTGTTCCTTATTACCTGAAAGATTACAGCAACAATAGTGATATCGTTGATTTAGGTGCTATCGTTCAACCCAATATGGAACGTATTTATGCACTTAAACCCGATTTGGTGCTGATGTCATCCGTTCAAGCTAGTCATTATCAAGCGCTTTCCAATTTGGCACCAACCATTCATTTGGATATTGATTACCAAGACAGCAACAGCGATTACTTTGATATAGTCACAAAACACTTATTGATGCTGGGGAAATTATTCGATAAGCAAACCTTGGCAAAACATAAAGTGGATGAACTGGAAAGTAAGATCCAAGCCGCCAGAATGGTGATTAAGGACAGGCCAGAAAAAGCCTTGGTGGTGCTACATAATAACGGCGCTTTTCGATTTTTAGGTATTCGTTCTCGGTATGGGTTTATTTACAGTGCGCTAGGGGTTAAACCCGCTAGCTTATCAGAGCAGATGGGACTGCACGGTCAACCTGTATCAAGCGAGTTTATTCTTGAAAACAATCCCGACATCATTTATGTGGTAGACAGAACCGCAGTAATGGAGCGAAGCCCAGTACTGGATAAACAGTCCATAGATAACCCTCTCTTGCGTGAGACCAATGCTTGGAAGACGGGGAATGTTATTTTTGTGGATCCAGAGGCTTGGTATATCACAGGTGCGGGCATAACATCCCTTAATATCATGATTGATGATGTGTTAAAGGGTTATGTAAAGTAGCTGGCTGCAAATCGTCTATGGACGGCATAGCTAATGACTCATTAGATAAGTTACCTCTTGTAACATTTAAGCCCTACGGCTTAGGTAAATCGGTTTGCAACTTTAGTAGTGCTTAACATACAATCGCCTGCCAAATTATCTGAGGAAGTAGGGTTTGAATAGTGTGATACAAACAAGACGCACCCTAGCGATATGGCTTGCTGCCATATTGGTGCTATTGTCTGTTGCCATTGCTGTTCACAGTGTTTCCCATGCTAGTGAAGACTCCAAGGCCAATTGTTCGCTGTGCTTACATCAGCACCAGTTGCAACATGCGCTAACCAGTACACCCTTTCATTTCCAACTCGTTCAACAGGGTTATATTTCGGTTGAGTTTCAGGCCGTTTCCTTTAAGCGACCTTTTAGTCGTTTCTTCAATAGTCGTGCTCCGCCCATAACAGCATAAGTTACTGTTTATTCAATTTATCTTAATTAACTTTGAGCGCCTTGGCTTAGCTAAGGCGCCGATGCTGTTTATTTTCGGAGTGAAAATGACTTCTTTTTATGTCCCTAAGCGCACTGCGCTGTTGCTGGGCGCCTTGTTTGTGCTCAATCCTATTTCAATGCTGTTGGCCGCAGAAAGCAGTCAATCGAGTTCACAAGCTATTGATACTGTGAGTGACGCAGTGCTTGACACTGATATTGAACGTTTAAGTATCCACTATCGCCAAGCCTATCGTGGCAATGTGTCCTCAACTGAACTTCCCCAAGCGATCAGTGTGTTAGACGAGCAATTGATAAAAGATGCGGGGCTGACGCGGTTTCAAGATGTACTGGACTATTCTGCCAGTGTGGCGCGGCAAAATAATGGCGGCGGCTTATGGGATAGTTTTTCCCTACGAGGCTTTCCGGGCAACGAAAACATGCCATCGGGGTATTTAATCAATGGCTTTAATGGTGGCCGAGGTTTTAGTGGTCATAGAGATTTATCAAACGTTGCCTATGTCGAGATTTTAAAAGGCCCAGGTTCGGCACTTTATGGCCGCTCGGAACCCGGTGGCACAGTCAATATTGTGACTAAGAAACCTCAGTATCAAACCAGTGGTTATTTAAAAGCATCGGCTGGGAGTTTCGACCAATATCGGTTAGAAGGTGATGTGACCTCAGGTTTAACCGATAACTTGGCATTTCGGATTAATGGCGCTTGGCAGGAACACGATAGTTTTCGTGATTATGTGTTTAGCGATAAAAAAATCGTTACGCCGTCTATGCGTTGGCAGATTTCCGAAAAAGCTTCCTTGCTGTATGAAATGGAATACCTCAAGCAGGAACAGCTATTCGATCGCGGCATTATTGTGCTCAATAACGATATTAATACCGTACCACGCTCGCGTTATTTAGGTGAACCTAATGATGGCGCAACGGAGGTGAATGCCACAGGGCATCAGCTGACCTATGACTATGAATTAAATGATGATTGGTCATTAACTGCTGGCTATAACTATCGAGACTCTAGCTTGAAGGGGTATTCGTCTGATGCCGAGTTAGCAAAGGGGCGGCAATCGCTATTTGATGATGATCGCACGCTGACTAGGCAGCACAGATATCGTGACTACGCCTCTGAGGATAATTCGCTGCGTCTAGAGTTAAGTGGTCATGTGGATACGGGTTTTATTCGTCATAATTTACTGCTCGGTGCCGATGCCTATCACTACAATTTGAAGACAGGACTGTATCGTTATCGGGGCAAAAAAGGTGAATACGCCATCGATATCTATGCCCCTCAATACGGTGGGCTTCAGCCAGAGGTGAGTTTGTTGTATGAGAATAACGAGACTCAAAAGGCGTGGGGGACCTATCTGCAAGATCAAATGGATTTAACTGAAAAGTGGAAGTTGCACCTTGGGCTAAGGTTCGATAGTTATCAGCAAGATATCAGTGAAGTCGCGAAAGATACTCTGTCAGAGCAAACCGATAGTCGAGTCAGCCCCAAGGTGGGTCTGGTGTATTTATGGTCCGATGCCTTAAGTTTCTATAGCTCTTATTCTGAAGGCTTTTTACCGCTTTCTGGAACTGACTTTGCGGGTAAGCCCTTCGAAGCGGAAGAGAGTCAGTCGGTTGAACTGGGGATGAAGTTTAATGGTACTTGGTTAAACGATCTTCCTATAAACGGTAGTTTAGCCGTGTTCGATGCCCAAAAGAGCAATATCTTGACCTCAGATCCTATCAATGTTGGTTTTTCTGCCACCTTAGGTAAAGCTAAAAGTAGCGGGGTTGAACTCGATTTAGCCGCCGAACTGACGGAGGATTTACAAGCAAAATTATCCTATGCCTATCTTAATACCCGTACCGCCAATGACAGCTTGAATCCTGATTGGGGCGTGCTCATTCCTGCAGGCAGTCCACTGGTGAATGTGCCAAAGCATACCGCGAGTGTGATTCTGAAACAGGATTTGAATAGGCTTTCTATTGATGGTCATCTAGGGCTTAGCTGGCGTTATGTGGATTCGCGTCTCGGTGATTCTGCCGATCCGAGTTTTCAATTGCCTTCTTATCAGTTAGTTGGGTTGTTTATGAACACCCACTTAAGCGACAACTTAAGCCTTGGAGTGAATCTGGATAACTTACTGGATGAACATTACATCGCGAGTAGCTATTCCGCTCTTTGGGCCGTGCCGGGTGAGCCACGTAGCATTAAAGTGAGTGTTAGCTATGAATTCTAATATCAGCGCTAACCCAGCGTTATCTTCAGGTTTTGCTGAGCAAGAACTGGGTCGTTCTATTGGCCGCACCCGGATTAATAGTATCGATATGATGCGCGGCGCCGTGATGCTTATCATGTTACTCGACCATGTGCGGGAGCGGTTTTTCTTTCACATGCAGGTGAGCGATCCTATGGATTTGAGTTCGACCTCTTGGGGGCTTTTTGTGAGTCGCTTTGCCGCCCATTTTTGTGCGCCGGTCTTTGTGTTCTTAACCGGGGTTTCTGCATGGCTTTATGCCAATCGTAGCCATGGCGAGCCACGTTCAGCACGTATGTTTTTGATTAAACGCGGGCTGTTTTTAATCGCGCTGGAAATTTTAGTGATTAACTTCTCTAACCTCTCTTGGATGGTCAGCTATTACACCCTTTGGTTGCAGGTGATTTGGGTGATTGGTCTGAGTATGTTAGCGCTCGCTGCGCTGATAAACCTGCCTAGACCTTGGATGGCCCTTTTAGGATTTGCGATTGTTTTTGGCCATAATCTGTTGACGCCAATTGGTTTTCAGCCCAATGAGTGGGCTTACGGTCTGTGGACCATATTGCACGACCGCGGTTATCTCGTCAGCGAAGGTGCGCTTAGGGTTAAGGTGAGTTATCCCGTGCTGCCTTGGATTGGGGTGATTTTACTGGGTTATGTTGCAGGGCCTCTTTTTAGTAATAAACCGAACGGAAGCCATCTTGATACATTGGCTCGCCAGCAAAAGCTGCTGTTTTTAGGGATCAGCTGTTGGGTACTTTTTGCGGTACTACGTGGGTTTAACCTTTATGGCGAAACCTTGCCTTGGCAGTCGGGGGCACATTTGGGTGAAACCTTGATGTCGGTATTCAATTTAACGAAATACCCGCCATCATTAAGCTTTTTACTGGTGACCTTAGGCGGCATGTTTTTTTGCTTAGTGGCCTTTGAGCGGTATTTTGCATCAAGTGGGAAAGTGGGTGGGAGATTAGCGCGAGTGGGCCATGGGTTGTCTGTGTTTGGCTCAGTCCCTATGTTCTTCTATATCTTACATTTGTACGTGCTGTTACTGCTTTATACTTTAGCGAAATTCATCTTTGGCGCAAACCATGGTGAGTACTTTGGCGTGAGCAATATAGGATGGGTTTGGTTTATCGCGGGCGTGTTAGCCATCGCATTGTATTATCCCGTTAAGCGATTTAGCGAGTATAAAAAACACAGCACTCAGGCTTGGATTAAGTACCTCTAATCTATTCTGTTTGATCAAGCTTTAAAGGCAAAAGTCGCCAAGTGTTTACTTGGCGACTTTTTTGCTTTGGTCAGAGCAATAATCTATTTAGCAATTATTCTGCGAGTAAGCTGCGTAGCATCCAGGCATTTTTCTCATGCAGTTGGATGCGCTGGGTGAGTAAGTCCGCAGTCGCCTCATCATTCGCTTGATTTACCAGCGGATACAAGGCTCTGGCATTGCGGATTACTAGCTCCTGATCGCTTAATAGTTCGCGGATCATGGTTTCGGCTTGAGTGACACCTTGATCTTCTTTTATCTCGGTTAGCGCGGCATAGGCTGAATATGAGCCGAGTGCTCTGGCGCCTAATGCACGTACACGCTCTGCGATAAGGTCGACCGCAAGGGCAAGTTCGGTATACTGCTGTTCAAATAGCAAGTGTAAGCTAGTGAACATTGGGCCAGTAACGTTCCAGTGAAAGCTATGGGTCTTAAGGTAAAGACTGTAGCTGTCAGCCAATAGTTGGTTTAGCCCTGCGGCGATTTCTTCTCTGTGAGCTTGATTGATACCTATGTTAATCATGGCGTTTTCCTTCTATTGTCTTACTGAGTGTGTTTAGTCTAATCTTCTGATATTAAATGTAAAATGAGTAAATTAGATTTTGTAAATCTATAAATTCGATTGAACTTCCGAGTGTTAAATCTCGTAAGCGATAAAGCCAGATATCATCTCCTTTCGCCGTGCTGCAGTAACAATGCCATGGCAGAACTGCTATCCTAGCGGCATATTGTGAGTCGATACTTTAATTGAATAAAACTGACCTTAATGAATAAATCAGCCTATTTAACCGCCATGAATGTGACAACTTGGCGAGTGCGCGACACTAAGGTGAAACCTTATTTAGTGATTTGGGATGAAAACGGTGAGTTACCAGAAGCAGAGCCGCTTATTGACGCTGTGCTAAAGCTTATCGACATAAAGCGTGACGAATGTGATTTTGACTGTGAGCCCCATACGGGTAAACAGATCGTTTGGGATCTGCGACGTCACAAAGTTAGGCCACGTACCGCATGGTTAGTGTCTGAGCCGTTGGCCGATTTATTGGTGGGTTGGCAGGCTAAAAGCGCGCTCTGGCAGCAGATTTACCAATGGCGCGACCAAGTTAGCGGCCAAGCGCCAAGCAAGTCTTAAGCTCTACTCGTAAATACATTAATAACCAATACTTTGGAATACCGGCGTTGAACATCCCACCAGTAGATAGTCTATTCACAACACCATTCGCAGCACAATTGACAGCAGGTTTGCCTGTTGAGCTTGTGGCTCTCACGCTTGAAGATGTTCCCCAAATGGCGCAGCTTGAATCCTTGGCCCATAGCCATCCCATGAGTGAGGGGAATCTTGCCGATTGTTTTGGTCACTTGTACCGTGTCCTAGGTTTAAAGTTGAGTGCTCACTTAGAGGTAGATGTAAATACTGAGGCAAATATTGACGTCGTTTCGGATTCAGATACTTATCACGTCGAAGGACTCTTAGGGTTTGCGATAGTGCAGCAAATTATCGATGAAGTGACTTTATTGGATATTTGCCTATTACCGAGTCAGCAGGGCAAAGGTTACGGCAAGTTATTACTTAAGGCTGTGATGATATCGGCCAAGGTATCGGGCGCTGTGGTGCTTATGTTAGAAGTGCGAGAGTCTAATCTCGGCGCCCGTGCTTTATATCAAAAGGCTGGCTTTATTGAATCGGGACGTCGCAAAGGTTACTACCCGATAGAGGGCGGTAAAGAAGATGCTATCTTGATGGATTTAGCGATAACCCAAGAATAAGCAGAGCATTAGCGTTCATGTCGTATAACGACAGCTATACGAACCACTCTTCATAAACAACAGTCATAAATAACAGTCATAAAAACAGCCAATAAAAAACAGCGCCTAAGCGCTGTTTTTCTATTTTAATAACCTTGAAATCTACATCACCTAAGCTCTGTATCTAAGCAAGAAGGTTATTTCACTTCTTTACCTTGGGCTTGCAGGTCCGCATGGTAGCTTGAGCGCACTAATGGGCCACAGGCTGCATGGGTAAAACCTAACTCATCGGCTAAGGCTTTAAGCTCATCAAATTCCGCTGGCGGCACATAACGTTCAACCGGTAAGTGGAACTTAGACGGCTGTAGGTATTGGCCTAAGGTCAGCATTTCAACGTTGTGGGCGCGCAAGTCACGTAATACTTGAGCGATTTCTTCGTTGGTCTCACCCAATCCCATCATCAGGCCTGATTTAGTCGGCACATTGGGATGACGTTCTTTAAAGCGTTTGAGCAGATCGAGCGACCATTGGTAATTCGCACCTGGGCGCGCTTTACGATAATGCATGGGCGCCGTTTCTAAGTTGTGGTTAAACACATCAGGCGGCTCAGTCGATAAAATATCTAAGGCAGCATCGATACGACCACGGAAATCAGGCACTAAGGTTTCGATCTTGATGTCAGGATTTAGTTTGCGGATCTCACGGATACAATCGGCAAAATGCTGGGCGCCACCATCACGTAAATCGTCACGATCTACAGAGGTAATCACCACATATTTTAGCTTCATATCGCGGATAGTTTGCGCCAATTTAACTGGCTCTTCAGCATCAGGCTTAAGCGGACGACCATGGGCCACGTCGCAGAATGGGCAACGACGAGTACAAATCGCACCCAAAATCATAAAGGTTGCTGTGCCGTGGTTGAAGCATTCAGCGAGGTTAGGGCAAGAGGCTTCTTCACAGACAGAGTGCAGGCCATTTTTACGCAGCGCTTGCTTGATGTCTAAAATGCGTTGATTCGATGCCGGCAGTTTAACCCGTAACCAATCGGGTTTACGCAACATAGTGTCGCGCTCTGATGGGACGATTTTGACCGGAATACGAGACACTTTATCGGCATCTCTTAGTTTTACTCCGGGTTGTAAACGTTCAGGCCTATTCATGACGCTGCTAATCCTTGATGATGAACTAGGTGTTGATAGCCCAGTAATTGGCTAAAAGTAATAGTAAGTTGCTCGCCCGCTTCAATCACGGTTTGTGGTCCGCCAAGTGCTTTGCATTGCACCATTTCAAGACCGGCATAACCACAAGGGTTGATGCGGCGAAATGGTGCTAAATCCATATCGACATTAAGGGCTAATCCATGGAATGAACAGCCTTTACGGATGCGTAATCCGAGGGAGGCAATTTTACGTTCATCCACATATACGCCCGGCGCATCGGCCTTGGCATAAGCGTTAATTTCGTACTTGGCGAGCATATCGACAATGCTTTGCTCTATATGAGTAACGAGTTGACGCACGCCGACTTTACTACGTTTTATGTCGAGAAGAGGGTATACCACTAGTTGTCCAGGGCCGTGGTAAGTGACTTGGCCACCACGGTCCACTTGGATCACAGGAATATCGCCAGCATTCAAAATATGCTCGCTTTTACCAGCTTGGCCTTGGGTAAACACGGGTGGGTGTTCTACTATCCACAGCTCATCTGGGCTCTCACTATTACGCGTGTCAGTGTAGTGCTGCATGGCATGCCACACTGATTCGTAATCTTGTTTTCCAAGATGCCGAATGTGCAAAGTCGTGTCTTGCAAGGGCAACCTCTCCCCTTAGAATTGAGTGGCGCTATTATACGCCTCTTGACCATAAATGTAAGACAGATCACATTTCATGGCCTTGAGGAATATTTATAGTACGCGGCGTACACCTTCGATGGCGGCAAGTTCAGTGTACAAAATTTCGATATGGTCTTTGCTTGTCACTGTCACGCGGATAGTAATGGAGTGATAGCTACCTTTGCTCGACGTTTTTGTCGAAGGTGAATAATCACCCGGTGCATGTTTTTGTACCACAGCCACGACTTTGTCAGTTAGCGTTTCGTGGGCTTCACCGACGACCTTAAAAGGAAATGCGCAAGGGAAATCCATCAGTTCATCAAATTTAGTGTCTAACATACTCAGTACTCTTAGCGGCTATATTGGGATATATATGGTGGCGATTATACCCGATTCAAGGGCGATGCACTCCCCAAAAAAATAAAGCCACCCTAAGGTGGCTTTATTTATGTGACTTAGCTTAGCTAAACCATCCAGAAAACATCTGCTTAAAGTAATCGACTAATTTACTAAACCAGCTACCTTCGTTGACTTCTTGCAACGTCACCAGTGGGAATTGGGCAATGTCTTTACCATCAAGTTGGAAGAATAGACGGCCTACAGTTTCACCTTTTTTCAACGGTGCATCTAATGGCTTAGTCAACTCGAAGTTTGCTTTCAAGTCTTTACCGCGGCCACGGCTGATCGTAATAGGTGTATCTGTTGCGACGCCTAAATCAACTGTGCTCTTGTCACCGTACCATATCTGTTGGGTTGTGAAGCTATCACCCGCTTTGTAAGGCGTGACAGTTTCAAAGAAACGGAAGCCATAGGTCAGTAACTTTTTACTTTCAGCTTTACGGGCTGATTCACTTTGAGTACCCAGAACCACAGAAATCAAACGCATGCCGTCTTTGGTTGCAGATGCCACTAAGTTATAACCTGCACCAGAGGTGTGGCCTGTCTTGATACCGTCCACGCTCATGCTGTTATCCCACAACAAACCATTACGGTTATATTGTTTGATACCGTTGAAGGTATAAAATTTTTCGCTATAGATGCGGTATTCTTCTGGAACGTCGCGGATTAAGGCTGCACCTAACAATGCCATATCATAGGCAGTTGTTTTGTGGTTTTCTGAGTCTAATCCATGGGAGTTTTCGAAGTAGCTATCACGCATACCCAGCTGTTTTGTCCATGAGTTCATCATGTCAACGAAGGCGCCTTCGGTGCCAGCGATATGCTCTGCCATAGCCACACACGCATCGTTACCCGATTGGATGATGATACCGCGGTTTAAATCCCCGACTTTAACGGTAGTACCGACTTCAATGAACATCTTCGAGGAGTCAGAGAAGTTTTTAGACCAGGCATTTTTACTGATAGTCACATCATCATCGACCGAGACATTGCCCGCTTTGATTTCTTGACCTATGACATAGCTGGTCATCATTTTAGTTAGGCTGGCTGGGTTAAGGCTTTCATAAGCGTTACTCTCAGCGATAATCTGGCCCGAATTATAATCCATCAAGACGAAAGCCTTGGCGGCCACTGCTGGTGCATCAGGTGTAATAATAGGCTGCGCAGCATAAACGGGGAGAGACACACTGGAAATTAGCAGCAATGTTTTAATGGGACTTTTTACAAAATTCATCATTAACTTGGCACGTCTTTTGGTTGTATTAAATGGAAAGGATTCGAGAAGATCTCCAACAGTGTACCACTTTCTGACTGTGGGTTTTAGTGAAGGTTCCTTCATATCTATTTTTAAATCAATTCTGGTCCGAGCAAACAGTCATTACTCATGGACTATATAGCCCTCAGGAAAGCCATTTTGCTGGACGTTATTGAGCAGTTTGTCTGCTAATTCAGGTTGGCCTATGGGGCCGAGCTGTAGTCTAAACATATTGTTTGCGGCTTGTACACGGGTCTTTACCTGATATTTTCGCTCCAGATTTTTCGCCATGGTATTGAGTTTGGCTTTATCTTTCGATGCGACTAACTGAATGTAATGATTACCTGTATCTTGCGCGCTGGCAATAGCCGAATTAGTGGCCGCGACACTGCCGACATACACCACATCGAGTTTGATCCGCGCGGTTCCTTTGCCGAGCATGCCGAGTTTATAGGCGGCGGCGTAGGAGACGTCGAGAATACGGTCTGAGTGGAATGGCCCGCGATCGTTGATACGAATGATCACTTGCTTATTGTTATCTAAGTTAGTGATCCGAGCATAACTTGGCAGTGGCAGCGTTTTATGGGCACCTGACATGGAATACATGTCATAGGGTTCGCCATTGGATGTCTCATAGCCATGAAATTTTTCACCGTACCATGAGGCACGGCCCGTTTCACTAAAACCTTGGCCTGTGTTCATCACAGTGTAAGACTCGCCGTAAACCGTATAAGGCTTGTTACCGCGGCGACTATAGGGCTCGTACTTAGGCGTGGCATTTGGCACATGATCCACATTGGGTGGATTGAGTGGCAGCTTGTCATTCTTTAGCGAATAGCGCCCCTTGTTGGGGTCCATATTTTTTTTGTTTGTGCTGGAGCTAGCTTGGTTTGGGCTCGAAGAACACGCAACAAGTGTGAAGCACGCAACCAAAGCGACAAGCTGTAAAAGATTATTTTTTAGCGGCATGCTGTTCCTTTAATTGTTGGCTAAATTGATAAACGGCCATTGAATACAAAGGACTGCGATTATAGCGAGTGATTACATAAAAATTGTTTAAGCCAAGCCAATAATCATCGTGATCGGCTTGTTCCAGTTTAATGAGTAAGGCTTTTTGCGAGACATCCAAGTCCCTCGCATCAGCCAAGGACAAGGTTGGCGTTAGAATATTGGCGACTTTATAATTGAGCTTTTCGCCTGCCCATACTTTTGCTTTTGGCGCTGTTTGGCTGCTATTGACCAGCGGCAAAGCAACTGGTGCATTGGCTTGCCAACCGTGTTCATGGAAATAATTGGCAACACTGCCAATTGCATCCTCTGGGCTTTGCAATAAATCGCGGTTACCACTGTTATCGAAATCGACGGCGTAATGGCGGTAACTTGAGGGAATAAACTGTCCATAACCCATGGCACCCGCATAGGAGCCTTTGAGGGTATTGATATCTAAGTGTTCTTCTTTGACTAATTTCATCAACTCACC
The DNA here is from genome assembly GCF_019345615.1 of Shewanella sp. NKUCC01_JLK. Classification (NCBI taxonomy): domain Bacteria; kingdom Pseudomonadati; phylum Pseudomonadota; class Gammaproteobacteria; order Alteromonadales; family Shewanellaceae; genus Shewanella; species Shewanella sp. NKUCC01_JLK. The sequence continues at coordinate 48,996 of NZ_JAHKRD010000011.1, forward strand.
AAATTCCTTGCGAAAAAAGGTGGCGCGAGGCGGGTAGTGAAAACCTAAGGTATAGAGGGAATCAATTACGGGGTAATTACCTGTGAACTGACCGTAGAAGGTTTCAATCCCAATAATGGCAACGATAATCTGTGGGTCGACATGGTACTTAGCCGCCGCTTTAGCAATGGTTTTCTCGTGTTTTTTCCAAAAAGCGAGCCCAGCATCAAGACGTTTTTCTGTTAAAAAAATCGGGTAATACACATGCCAAGGTTTTGCTTCCCATGGACGGGTCATCGCATCGATAACCCCTTGGTTGTATTTTGCTTTGTCTAGAAAAGCGAGCACTTCTGTCCGAGTAAAACCTTGTTTTACTTGAGCTTGGATAAACTCTTCTTTGAGCTCAGCGGGAGTTGCGGGTACTAGTACTTTATCCACTGCGGGAGCCACTGGGGTGCTTGAAGCGGGTGCCTGCGCGGGTGTCGGTTCATTTGCCGTGGTGCATGCGACTAAGCATGAACTTAAACACAGTAAACCGAGTGGAGCCAAATAAGCTCGGAGAGTAGGCATAAAAAAGTCCCTAAAATTATCTATCTACGAAACGTCTATGGGTATGAATGCTCATAAGAATGCCAAACCCTGTCATCAATGTCAGCATGGAGGTTCCACCATAACTGACAAGGGGCAGTGGTACACCTACCACGGGCAGGATACCTGAAACCATGCCAATATTCACAAAAACATAAACGAAAAACGTCAGCGTGATACTGCCAGCCAGTAGACGAGCGAAACTGGTTTGTGCGCGGGAGGCGATGACTAACCCACGGCCTATGATGTAAAGGTACATAATTAACAGTAAGATACTGCCAATTAAGCCAAATTCTTCACCTATCACCGCAAAGATAAAATCGGTATGGCGCTCGGGAATAAACTCAAGCTGTGATTGAGTGCCTTCGAGCCAACCTTTGCCCCAAAGCCCACCTGAGCCGATGGCGATTTTCGACTGGATAATGTGATAACCCGCGCCGAGGGGATCTTGTTCAGGATCGAGCAGGGTTAATACCCGTGTTCTTTGGTAATCGTGCATCAAGAAATACCAAAGGATAGGCAGGAAGGCGAGTACTGCCGCGATAAAACTGCCAACAATGATCCAGCTCATACCCGATAAAAACAGCACAAAAATCCCCGATGCGGCCACCAAAATTGAGGTGCCTAAGTCGGGTTGTTTAGCGATCAATAGGGTTGGTACGAGTAAAATCACTCCTGCGCCAGCGAGGTAACGTTTCTTGGGGGGAAGAGGGAACTTACTGATATACCAAGCCATTGTGATGGGGAAGGCGAGTTTAATAAGCTCTGAGGGTTGGAACTCCATAAAGCCTAAGTTCAACCAGCGCTGCGCGCCTTTATTGATTTCACCGAAAAAGTGTACCCCAAGCAGCAAGACAACCCCCGCAAGATAAATGGGTAATGCCCAACGTTTAAGCGCTTCAGGATTGATTTGTGCCATGGTAAACATGATGCCTAGCGACAACACCATACGGAATAGTTGTCGTTCCATCATCTCTAAATCTGCACCGCTGGCAGAATAGATGACAAACAGGCCAAAGCCCATCACAGCTAATAGTCCGAGCAATAATGGCAAGTCTATGTGCAAGCGTTGCCAGATGTTTTGATATTGGCTATGGGTACTCATGGTATGGGTTTCCAAGTATCTCTAAGCATATATTCATCGAGCATAGCTCGAGCGACTGGGCCAGCATTTGCGCCGCCCCAACCTGCGTTTTCCATCACGACGGCGAGGACTATTTTAGGATCCTCGAAGGGCGCATAGGCCACAACTAAGGCATTATCGCGGAAATGTTCGGCAATTTTACTGGCATCGTATTTAGTATTTTCCGCCACGCCGATGACCTGTGCAGTACCGGTTTTCATTGCGGCAGTGTAAGTGGCATCGGTAAAGCGTGACTTATTTGCAGTTTGGCGCATAGCTTCGTTGATGATGTTCCAGTTACGGGGATTTTTAAGTTCAATTGGCGGTAACTCATTAATCGGTGAGTCAATTTTGGCAGTATTGTCTTTAATGGATCTCAGCAGATGTGGCGGGAGACGGCGGCCTTTGTTGGCCATAATCCCAACGGCATTAGCGAGTTGTAATGGCGTTGCCGTCCAATAACCTTGGCCAATACCTACGGAAATGGTGTCGCCTATATACCAAGCTTGATTGTACTTTAAGCGTTTCCATTCCTTGGATGGCATATTGCCAGCCGATTCTTCAAAGATATCAATCCCTGTATTTTGGCCAAAGCCAAATTGTTCCATAAAGCGGGCGATATGATCGACACCGACCTTATAGGCTAACTCATAGAAAAAGGTATCGCAGGATTCTACAATCGCGCTATAAACGTTGACCCAGCCATGCCCCCAGCGTTTCCAGTCGCGGTATTTACGTTCAACACCAGGTATTTGCCAAAAACCGGGATCCCACACTCGGGTACTCTCGCTAATGGCTTTCTCATCAAGGCCTAACAGTGCGAGGTGAGGCTTGATGGTAGACGCAGGTGCATATTGACCTTGAGTCGCACGGTTGATCAAAGGGCGGGATTTATCATTGAGTAACGCACTGTAATCTTTGCTATTAATGCCTTGTACAAACTGGTTTGGATCATAGCTTGGGCTCGATACCATAGCTAATACTCCACCGTCACGGGGATCGATGGCAACAATAGAACCGCGCAGACCTGTGAGTAGTTCCACCGCTTTTTGTTGCAGCTTGAGATCTAAGGTGAGGTAAATATCTTGCCCCGGCTCTGGCGGCACAATTTTTAAGGTGCGAATGGCGCGGCCGCGGTTGTTCACTTCTTCTTCTAAGTGTCCGGGTTTGCCATGCAGCAAAGATTCATAAAATTTTTCAATGCCTTGCTTACCAATGTCTTTGGTTGCCGCATAGTTTTTCCACAGATCGCTGCGTTCAAGTTGGGCGCGATCTCGGGTGTTAATTTTGCCTACATAGCCCAGCACATGGGTGATTTGCGCGCCGTAGGGATAGTTACGTTTAAGACCCGCTTCGACTGAAATACCCGGAAATCTGTGTTGGTTAACACTAAAAATGGCCACTTGCTCTTCGGTGAGCTGGTTTTTCAGTGTTAGCGGTTTGAAACGGCGATGAAATTTCAGGGCGTCAGTAAAGGTTTCGCGCTCATCATCACTGATCTCAATTAACTTGCCGAGTTCATCTAAGGTCTCTGACATGTTACTGATTTTTTCGGGCACGAGATCGAGGGAATAAAAGGGTAAATTTTCAGCTAAAAGTATACCGTTGCGATCGTAAATGAGACCACGACTAGGGGCAATTGGAACAACACGGATGCGATTATCATTTGAGCGAGTTGCATAATCTTTATAGGATTCAACCTGTAAATGATAAAGGTTGGTGACTAATACGCTAAATAGAGCGAAAACGCAAAAAAAAGTGAAAAGCGCCCTGCGCTTAAAAAGAGACGCCTCGGCGGCGTGATCATGCATTGTTATCCGCTTTTTTGGCGACACTTATGCTATCTCCGGCTGATCCCATGACGGGTGGTTGACACTCGTTAACATCAAGATCCCGCTATTCTCTATGGTAGGGGTGATTCGTGTTCACGCTCCACGCGCGGTACAAACTTTCGGCAACCACCACCCGTACGAGTGGGTGAGGTAAGGTTAATGCCGAAAGACACCAACTTTGGTTTGCCGCTTCTTTGCAAGCTGGCGCTAATCCTTCAGGTCCACCAATCAGTAAACTGACGTCGCGACCATCGAGTTGCCATTTAGTCAGTGCGGTTGCTAGCTCGGGGGTCGTCCAGTTTTTGCCAGGGAGATCTAAGCTAACAATATGATTGCCTTTGGGAATGGCCGCCAACATTTGTTCGCCTTCTTTTTGAAGTATCCGGACAATGTCGGCATTTTTCCCCCGCTTTCCAGCGGGTATTTCGATAAGCTCCAGCGCCATATCACGGGGAAAACGGCGCTGGTATTCTTCGAAACCACGGGTAACCCAATCGGGCATCCGTGTTCCTACTGCGATGAGCTGTAACTTCATCAGTCTTGCTTTTCTGACCAGAGCTTTTCAAGCTGGTAGAAATCACGGGTTTGATCTTGCATAACGTGCAGGATCACATCGCCCATGTCCACAAGAACCCATTCGCTGCTTTCGCGGCCTTCAACACCTAAAGGTGGAATACCGGCTTTTTTCGCTTCAACCACAAGGTTTTCGGCGATAGCTTTAACGTGAGTCTTTGATGTACCTGAACATATGACCATGTAGTCAGTGATGTTAGATTGCTTGCTGACATCCAGAACAACAACGTCTCTGGCTTTCAAGTCGTCGATCTTGTCGACAACAAACTGTTTTAATTCCGCGCTCTGCACGCTGGCGTACCTCATTAATTTTAAATAGCGCGGTAGTATACCAGTGTTGCTGCTGGGAATACATTGTCATTGGCAGTTGAGTTGGCGATATCTGCTTACGGTTCGAGCTAAGGTAAGTAAAGTCGTTGATTTTTGATGTAATCTAGCGTGACTGGCATGAGTAAATCGGCGGGAATTTCGCCTTTTGCCAGTTGTTCACGGATTTGAGTTGAAGAAATATCCTGTGGTGTAATCGCTACAGGGAAAATCTGCCCACAGTTTTTATGGACACAGCTAGTACGACCTTCGTCTGTCCCTTGGGGCGCTTGACTGCGGGCCGTCAATACCTGCTGCATAGGATGTTCTGCATCGAGCTGCCAACCCGGGCGCTGGCAGACAACGAGATGGGCAAAGTCGAATAGGCGTTGCCACTCATACCAGCTTTTTAATTGGAGGAAAGAGTCCATCCCCATGATAAAAAACAGCTCGTCTTCCGGATGTAAGGCTTTCAGTTGCTCAAGCGTCACAACTGTGTAGGAAGGCGTGTCGCGTTTAGCTTCGATGTCGCACAGTGCAAATCCGTCGAGTTGCTGACAGACATCAGCTACCATTTTGAGGCGCTGTGTTGTGGTTAAGTTCGGCTGCTGTTTATGGGGCGGAATATGGTTCGGCATCAGCAGGATTTTATCCAAGGCTAATGCTTGCTTCACTTCAATTGCAGGACGGATATGACCATAGTGTATCGGGTCAAAGGTGCCGCCTAAAATACCAATACGCATATCAACTCTTTGGTTAATCAATGATTAGTCTATGGCTATATGTGCTAGGTGCCGATGGGCTCTAGGATCAAATAACAGACACAGGTGGCTCAGACCAGTCCAATCCTCTTTCCCCTGTTGCTTTAAGTTGAGCTCAAGTTTCGAGGCGAGGGCGAGCATATGTTCGAGTTGTTCAAGGCTGAGTCGTTGCAGCGCCGCTTGATACAGTGGTTTACGTTTATCCCAAATTCGATGTTTACCCCAGAGTGCACTGAGCGCAACGCCTTGGGCTTGCTCGCATTTCAAATTGAATAACAAACCGAGTTCTTTAAACAAGGCCCACAGCAGGATAGGTAAGGCAGTGCCTTCGCCATTGAGCTGGGCTAGCATGTGCTGCGCGCTATCCTGTTTATTATTCAGCAATGCATCCGTGAGTTGGAATACGGTGAAGCGCGACTGATCTTCAAAATAGTGGCCCAGTTCGTCGGCACTGACGGGGTTTGCTGGGCTCAGGAGTTGCAGCAATTGCATGGCTTGATCGGCGGCCAGTAAATTCCCTTCATACAGAGAATGCAGCATAGCACGGGCATCAGGCTGCAGATTGAGCTTAAAGTGCTTGATGCGGCCATCGAGCCAGCGCATAAACTGCTCGCCCTCTGGCGTAGCGCAGGGCAGATACATGCCATGGGCATCTAAGGTCTTAAACCATTTACTGTTGGTTTGCTCTGTGGCGAGCTTTGGCCCTTCGATAATCAACAGCATATCGGGATTGGGCGTCTGCAATAGTGCTTGCAGTGTGCTTGAGCCTTCGGCACCGGGCTTAGCTTGGGGAAGGGTTAGCTCAATCAAGCGTTTACTGGAAAACAGGCTCATGGCCTGCCATTCCTGAGTCAGATCGTTCCAATTAAAGCCCGTCTCTTGAATGAGTTGGACTTTTTCATCGAATCCCTGACGCTTGGCGAATTGGCGGATCTGATCTTTGGTGGTTTCAATCAACCAAGGATCATCCCCAAAAATCAGATAACAAGGAAATAACTGGTTAAGGTGGCGGGAGAGTTGGTCTGGATAGACTCTCATTTAATGATAGCCCCGCATTAATTCACCTCAGTACTGGCCATTGCTTGCAGAATACGATCGGCAGCTTGGATACGCATTTCCTTCGTCAGCAATTCCATTTCACGGCTCTTTGCCAATGCGGTACGTGGATCGTCTAAGTAGTCGCGGCGAATTTCAACCTTGAAAGGCTGCGCTTCCTTGCCCGGCAATGCCACAGCAAATTCGACTAAATAAATCAGCTCATACTCGGCGACGTTACCTGTGGGGTACAAAGATAAGGTCGAGCGTTCAAGGGAGTCGGTGATTAATCTTAATACTGGAACATTATCTGCGGCGTCGACAACTTGGATATTGTTCAAGCGCAGGCGTTCACGCACCAAACGAGTGAGTTCACTGTATTCATCCACACTGCTCAAACTCAAATGATTGAGGGCATCAGGGATCTGATAACTGCGTTGAAGCTTAAAACCGCAACCAGCGCTGGTCATAATGACTAGTGCCATGATTGCGAAGCATATGCGTTTGATTAGCATAGATTTCGCGGTTTCCTATTCGTGGTATACCCTACAGGCTTGAAGTTGCAGCTATGCTGCAACTTCATTGGCTTTGAGTATAGCGAGTTATTAGCAGCCGTTAATTGGCCACTATGCTGAGCAGTTTGCCCGGCACATAGATCACTTTACGTACTGTTAGGCCGTCTAGGTATTTGATCACGTGTTCATCACTCATGCCTAAGGCTTCTACTGATTCTTTATCAGCGTCGGCAGCTACTGTGATTTTTGCGCGAACTTTACCGTTGACTTGCACAACGATGAGCTTGCTGTCTTCAACTAGCGCAGCTTCATCAACGATTGGCCATTGGCTGTCTTCGATGTTGCTTGCATTACCTAACTCGTTCCACAGGTTAAAGCTCACATGCGGAATGATAGGGTACAGCAAACGTACTATGGCGGATAAGGCTTCGCCGATAATGGCGTTGTCTTGGCCTGTGGTTTGTGGTGCTTTTTGCAGATGGTTCATCAGTTCCATCACGGCGGCAACCGCAGTGTTGAACATCTGACGGCGGCCGATATCGTCGGTCACTTTCGCGATCGTCTTGTGGACTTCACGGCGCAGCGCTTTTTGATCGGCAGTTAACTTGCTGACATCTAAGGCTTCGCTGTTATCTTGGTTCACATGCTCGTTTGCAAGCTTCCACAGACGTTTAATGAAGCGGTGTGCGCCTTCAACGCCAGACTCTTGCCATTCCAGAGTTAATTCTGGTGGTGAGGCGAACATCATAAATAGGCGAACCGTATCTGCGCCGTATTTTTCGACCATGACTTGAGGATCGATACCATTGTTTTTCGACTTAGACATCTTGCACATGCCGGTATAAACCAGCTCGTTGCCGTCTTTGTCGATAGCCTTAGTAATACGGCCCTTGTCGTCTTTTTCTGTGGTTGCTACATCTAAAGGAGAAACCCATACACGGGCGCCTTTTTCGTTGATGTAGTAGAAAGCATCGGCCAACACCATGCCTTGGGTCAGCAGTTGTTTGGCTGGCTCGTTAGAGTTAACCAGACCTGCATCACGCAGCAACTTGTGGAAGAAGCGGAAATATAACAAATGCATACAAGCGTGTTCGATACCGCCAATGTATTGATCCACAGGTAGCCAGTAGTTGGCTTTAGCGGGATCTAACATTTCGTCTGCATGCGGGCTGCAGTAACGGGCGTAATACCAAGAGGATTCCATAAAGGTATCGAAGGTATCGGTTTCGCGCAGCGCATCTTGACCGTTGACTTGGGTTTTCGCCCATTCTTTATCGGCCTTGATTGGGCTTTGAATACCGTCCATCACGACATCTTCTGGCAGCAATACTGGCAGTTGATCCGCTGGCGTTGGGATCACAGTGCCGTCGGCTAAGGTCACCATAGGAATAGGTGCGCCCCAGTAACGCTGACGTGAAACACCCCAATCGCGCAGGCGATAGTTGACTTGGCGCTTGCCTTTACCTTCGGCGACTAACTTGTTAGCGATGGCATTAAAGCCTGCTTCAAAGTCTAAACCGTCGAACTCACCCGAGTTAAATAGTACACCTTTTTCGGTATAAGCGGCTTCGCTAATGTCCACTTCGCTATCAACAGGCTTGATCACAGCCTCAATTGCTAGACCGTATTTTTTTGCAAATTCAAAGTCACGTTGGTCGTGCCCTGGAACTGACATTACGGCACCTGTGCCATAGTTCATCAACACAAAGTTAGCAGCCCAAATCGGGACTTGCTTACCAGTGATAGGATGAATGGCGAAAAGCCCTGTGGCCACTCCGCGTTTTTCCATGGTCGCGAGTTCAGCTTCAGATGTCGTGCTGTTTTTGCACTCATCGATAAAGGCGGCAAGCTCAGTATTGGTTTGCGCGGCGATTTCAGCTAATGGATGACCTGCGGCAATCGCCACATAGGTCACGCCCATTAAGGTATCTGGACGCGTGGTATAGATATCGAAGCTTTTATCGTGACCTGCGACGCCGAAGGTCATTTCTACACCTTCGCTGCGACCAATCCAGTTGCGCTGCATGGTCTTAACCTGTTCAGGCCAGCCATCTAAGGTATCGATATCGTTTAACAATTCTTCTGCATAGGCAGTGATCTTAATAAACCACTGTGGAATTTCTTTTTGTTCCACAGGGGTATCACAGCGCCAGCAGCAACCGTCTTGAACTTGCTCGTTCGCCAGTACGGTTTCATCGTTTGGACACCAGTTGACTGAAGCTGTCTTTTTATAGACTAGGCCTTTCTCGTACAACTTAGTGAAGAACCATTGTTCCCAGCGATAATATTCAGGGGTACAAGTGGCGATTTCACGGCTCCAATCGTAACCAAAACCCAGCAATTTCAGCTGGTTCTTCATGTATTCTATGTTTTCATAGGTCCATGGCGCAGGCGCAGTCTTGTTGTTAATCGCGGCATTTTCTGCGGGCAAACCAAAGGAGTCCCAACCAATAGGCTGGAGCACGTTTTTGCCTTGAAGACGTTGAAAGCGTGCAACTACGTCACCTATGGTATAGTTGCGTACGTGTCCCATGTGGAGTCTGCCAGAAGGGTACGGAAACATCGAAAGGCAATAAAACTTTTCTTTGTTTGCGTCTTCAGTGACTTCGAAGGTTTTGTTGTCATGCCAGTGCTTTTGCACTAAGGCTTCAATTTCTGAGGGATTATATTGCTCTTGCATCACTCTATTTCCGGCAGTGCCGCCTATTATTGGATCTAACGCCATATCAGCGCGAGTAAGATCTGCATAGAATAAACTAGAAGCGATGCATTAAAAAGGTTCGTATGAAGGAGTATTGGTTATGAATGATAGAAGTAACGCGTTACTAGGACTGTATCAAGCCTTAATTACCGAAGTGAAATCTCAATTTGCAGAAGATAACACTATGACTGTAAAGAACTTATTCAACTCTGTCACTCAAGGTAAGGAGTATTTACGTCTTAAAGAACAGGCAGGGGAAGATGAACTCGCTTTAGTCGAACAATTCTTAAAGCGTGATATTACGAGTTTTCTCCGTGAGCAGAACGCGGATAGTTTGAGTCATAGCCCAACCGTGATTACTTTAGAGAATACGCTTTGGCATTGGCTCAGTGAAATCACCGACCGCAGCCAAGTCGAATGGCATGAGTTAACGCAAGATTTTAAGCACCAAGGCTACTACAAGAGTGGTGATATTGTGAATCAGGGCATCATGGTGTGCACTAACTGTGGCAATGAAATGAGTATTGAATTTCCAAGTCCCATCCCAGATTGTCCAGAGTGTGATCATGAAGAATTTACCCGCGAGCCGCTAACGCCTTAATCAAGGTGGTGATGTTATGCAGCTAAAACGACGCCTCAGCGTCGTTTTTTTTGAGTTCTATTAGACCTAAATTGCTCATATTTGCATTAATTAGGCTGTATCAACTGTTGGTACGAGAGTAGTTGAGGATTTGACCGCCAAAGGGCGCTAATAAAAATTCAGTGTGAATGGGTTTATGTTGTGAGTGTTCGTAACCTAAGGTCACCATACGTTTACTGAATTTTGCATGATTACCACGGCCTGGATCGACTAAGACTACATCACAAATTGGTTTAGCATGCTGCTCAATAAATTGTGATAAGAGATCGGCATGTTCTTGTTCGTACAAGAGATCGCTGCCGATAATGAGATCAAATAAACCTAAATTAGTTTGTGCATCTGCCCATCCTGTTCGAACAAACGGAATCGCACGACCATGATTTAAATCGACATTTTGCTTAAGGAAATTCTCTGACTCGGGGTGATAGTCGGTTGCTGTGATGTCGGCATGTCTGTGGTTTAGCACTAGACTTGCCAGCCCTATACCGCAGCCAACTTCAAGAATGCGTTTATTATCAATTTGATAATCGGCCATATGATGGGATAGCACTTGGCTAGACGGCCAAACTATGCCAAATAATGGCCAAGTTGCGGAGGAAATACCGAGCTTTTCAGCTTCGCCATCTATGTCTTCAAATTCTTGGTTATTTCTTAGGGTTCTGACATGAATGTCGAGATCCCCAAATTCGTGGGTTTGGTAGCGCACGCGAAGCTGTGCCATAGAGTTGCCTTGACTGTGTACCTTGGTTAAGGAACGAGGTAATGGTACCAATCTATTGGCTATGCAGACACAGTCACTGTGATTGGTATAAGGCCACGTCTAATCGTTCACCTTAACGTGGAACGCGCAATCAGCCTAATGTATTCGCAGACAATTGCGGGATAACACAGGTTAACTGAGTGTCAGCCTAACAACCTTGGGTGTTGATATCATATTGCGGCGCAGTGTTGGCATCGCTGGCTTGGGTGTAGCGGAAATAGCATTGGTCATCATTCACTAAGGAATTGTTGTTAAGATCGTAGCCTATATAAGTGATATCAATGCCTTGATATTGAATGATAAGTTTATCATCTGAGGTGATCCATTTTTCCACATCAGTATTATCGAGGTAACCCCATTTTAATCGTGTATCTGGAGTGCCATCACCATTGAGGTCGATATCAATAATATCATCGCGCCCAGCTACCGCTTGGCTCAGTAGGCTAGGCATTTGGGTTTTTGAGTAAGCTAGCATATTGGCTGTTTTAACGCTGGCCTGTACTTGGCTTAAGGTTTGTACCCGCGCTTCTTTACTTAAGCCGATAAATTTAGGCGCGGCGATCACAGCCAAGATCCCAAGCACAATAATCACAACGACAAGTTCAATTAAGGTAAAACCTGCCACATCTTGTTTATTGACTTGGTAATGCATGGCCTAAATCCTATTGCGCTTTAAAACGTCGGGCAAGACCGAGTAGAACGATTAAACCACAGAGTATCAGTAGGGGCATTTGGCCTAATTTTGCAAACCAAGTTTGTCCTGTGACTAATGGAATGGTTGCACTTAGCACGCCTATTTCAAACTGTGGCAATGACGCTGTGATATTGCCATGCTCATCGACTATGGCTGTCACGCCATTGTTGGTTGCGCGTAATAGAGGCCGACCCAATTCAACCGCGCGCATTTGAGCGATTTCCATATGCTGTAATGGCCCATTTGAGCTACCAAACCATGCATCGTTAGAGACAGTTAATAGTATATCTGTCCCTTGATTAACGTTGTCGCGCAACTGTTCCGGAAAGGCTATTTCATAACAAATTGCTGGCGCGATTTTATGGCCTAGTGCGCTGAGGTTAGGCTGTTGATATTCGCCTCGCGTAAAGGACGACATGGGCAAATTAAAGAAAGGTGCTATCGGGCGCAGCAGCGCTTCAAAGGGGACAAACTCGCCAATTGGCAACAGATGGTGTTTCTTAAATTGATTGCTACCATCGCCCTCATAGTCTGGGCCAGCTTGTTGTTTCTGATTATGATTACCAAGCACAATCAATGAATTATAGAACTCATTGTTTTGATGGCTAATAATGCCTGTGATAATTGAGGTATGGTTTAGATTGGCGACTTTATTGGCGTTATCTAAAAAGTCCTGCACCATAGATTCTGGCGCTGGAATTGCTGCTTCTGGCCAAATAATGATATCGGCATCCAGATGTTCGCGGGATAAATCCATGTATTTTAACAGCGTCGGCCACAGGGCATCGGGTTCCCACTTCATGCTTTGGGGAATATTGCCTTGTACCAGTGCCACTTTAACATTTTCACCCGTAGGATGAATCTCCCAAAGTTTAGGCGCAGCCCAAACGGCCAGAATACTGAGCGGCAGTAAAAGCAGTAAACTCTTATAACGCTTAGTAAAACAAAGGGCTAATGCACCAGCGAGCATGGCCAATACAAAACTTATTCCCAGTGTGCCTATGATGCTGGCAAGGGGTTTTAGCGGCCCTTGAGTTTGCGAGTAACCCGCCCATAACCAAGGGAAGCCTGTCATTACCCAGCCACGAGCCCATTCGGTCAAGGTCCATAACGCGGGGAATAGGGCGAGATTACGCCAAAGACCAAATCGAGTTTCACCATCATGGCTCAGCGTTTTAGTTAACCAAACCAGCGCTAAACCAGTTAGCGCTGGATACAAGGCTAAATACAAGGCTAACAAGGCCATTAACCCAACGGAGGCAATGAGCGGCATACCACCAAAGGTATCCATGCTCACGTGAACCCAGCTGATCCCTACGGCAAAACAGCCAAATCCAAAGCTTAACCAATAGTAAAAGCTTGCCTTAGCGCTCAGCGTTCGGCTGTGCCAGAGGGTAATCGCCATGGCAAACGGATAGATTATCCAAATGGAATAGGGCGCAAATGAAAGCGCCGTACTGGCGCCAAGGGCAAATGCCAGTACGAGTCTCACAGCACTAGGTTGGGACTGTTGTTGGGCAAAAGCCCGGATTTTTTTTAGCACGAGTGATTATTCTACGTCTTCGCCAGTATTAGGATCGGGGAGTTTAACTCTGAGTTGGATTAAACGCCTAGTGTCAGCATTGATGACTTTAAATTCTATGCCTTCAATGATGATGCTCTCGTTACGTTCTGGCAGATGGCCAAAGGCGTGTGAGACTAAGCCACCGACGGTATCAAACTCTTCATCGCTGAATTCAGTGTTGAATTCTTCGTTGAAATCTTCGATTGGCGTCAAAGCTTTAACCATATAAACCGTGTTACCGACTTTGCGGATCTCGGTTTCTTCAGTGCTATCGTGGTCGAATTCGTCTTCAATCTCGCCGACAATTTCTTCAAGAATATCTTCGATAGTCACGAGTCCCGATACGCCGCCGTACTCATCAACCACAATCGCCATATGGTAGCGTTGAGAGCGGAATTCTTTTAGCAGAACATCGACGCGTTTGCTTTCGGGCACAACCACGGCGGGACGGATCACGCGATCCAGTGAGAAGGGCTCATCACTGTTGGAGAAACCGTAAGGGATCAAATCTTTGGCAAGCAATATGCCTTCGATATGGTCTTTATCTTCGTTAACGACGGGGAAGCGCGAGTGACCTGAACCAATAACAGTCGCAAGTAACTCTTCGACCGAGTTGTCTATCTGGAGGGCGACAATTTGAGCTCTTGGGATCATGATATCCCGAACACGCATATCAGAAACGTCTAATACACCTTTTATCATCTCGCGGGTATCTTGGGTGATCAAATCGCGCTGCTCGGCACCATCAATCACATCGACTAGATCTTCGCGATTTTGAGGTTCGCCCTGAAATAGCTGACTTACTCTATCAAACCAACCTTTCTTGTGGGCGTTCGTACTAGGGGGGATATCGTCACTCATAGTTTTCTCATTAGCTTTTGATAGGGATTATCTTAGCTAATTATTGTTCCTTATATGGGTCAGTAAAACCTAAGCTTTCAATGAGTTGAGTCTCTAATGACTCCATCTCTTCAGCTTCTTCATCGTCGATGTGATCATACCCTAGCAGATGCAAGCAACCATGTACAACCATGTGTGCCCAGTGCGCTTCTAGTGGTTTTTGTTGTTCACGGGCTTCATTTTCAACGACTGCCGCGCAAATGACAAGATCTCCGAGTAAAGGAAGTTCAATTTCTGGTGGTGCTTCAAAGGGAAATGACAGTACATTGGTCGGTTTGTCTTTACCGCGATAGGTATTGTTGAGCATTTGGCTCTCGCGGCTATCGACGATACGTATGGTTAATTCAGCTTCATCCATGCTATTGCCAATTGCGGTAGTGGCCCAAAGGGCGAATTGTTCGTCCGTTGGTAGCCACTCACTGGTGCTGGCATGTTGAATATCTAAGGCTAACTCAAGACTCATGTGTTGCGGCTTCCTGCTGTTGCTTTTGGTACTGGCTTTCTTTTTTGGCTTTTAAGGTTTGCTCTTTTAACTCGAAGGCTTCATAGGCTTCAACGATACGGGCAACCACAGGATGGCGCACTACATCTTGGGAGACAAAAAAGTTAAAGCTGATTTCTTCGACTTGGCTTAACACTTCAATCGCGTGACGTAGTCCTGACTTTTGATGTTTAGGTAAGTCGGTTTGAGTGATGTCGCCTGTGATCACCGCACGGGAATTGAAACCGATACGGGTAAGGAACATCTTCATCTGCTCGATTGTGGTGTTTTGGCTTTCATCGAGAATAATAAAGGCATCGTTCAAGGTACGACCGCGCATATAGGCAAGCGGTGCCACTTCTATTACATTTTTCTCGATGAGGCGTTCCACTTTTTCAAAGCCAAGCATTTCGAACAGGGCATCGTAGAGCGGACGCAAATAGGGGTCTACCTTTTGACTTAAGTCACCGGGTAAGAAACCGAGTTTTTCACCCGCTTCCACTGCAGGGCGAGTCAGCAGAATGCGGCGCACTTCTTGGCGCTCTAACGCATCTACTGCCGCTGCTACGGCAAGGTAGGTTTTGCCCGTTCCTGCAGGACCAATACCGAAGGTAATATCGTGACGCGTAATATTGGCCACATATAAGCTTTGATTCGGATTGCGTGGCTTAATGACACCGCGGCGGGTTTTGATATTAATACCGCTGTCGTCGTTAGCGTCTGCTTGCTCTAGGGCAATGGCCGCTTGAATGGCGATATGGACTTGCTCAGGCTCAAGATCGGGCGTGCTGCCTTTCACCGTTTGGGTCTCGATGTAGAGTTCTTTGAGTAAGTTGTTGGCGCTTAAACAATTGCGTGGCAGTCCGGTGATCTGGAAATGATTGTTCTTACGGACGATTTCAACGCCAACGCGACGTTCTATCTGCTTGATATTGTCATCGAATGGACCGCACAGTGAAGCCAAACGGCGTGTTTCTGCGGGTTCGATATACAGATTCATGGTAGTTAATTTACTGGACAAATAGCACTCCCAATAGCGAATAAGAAAGCAAGGTACGAGGTTGGTTAACCATCGCAAGATAATTTTAGTTTACGAGCCATAGCCGATAATTGCTAACGGAAAATAGCAATTGCCTCGGTAGACTTAAATAAAAGTGCGTTAAAGCAAAAGGGCGACTAAGTCGCCCTTCTTTATATAGGTACTGATATCGGTACTGTTTAAGTTAAGCCGATTTAACGCTTATGGCTTAAATTGAGTCACACCCAGTTCATCATCTTGCTTGCGCTTGGCCAGAATTTCTGCAGGGCGCAGGCTACGACGTAGATCCATTTCATCTTCGCCGCGAATAAAAGTACCGCGCAGTGAGTTAGTGTAAACGTCGACGATTTCGACATCCACGAAAGTACCAATGTGTTTTGGTTGACCTTCGAAGTTCACCACTCGGTTGTTCTCAGTACGGCCGCGCAGTTCCATAGGATTTTTCACCGATGGTCCTTCAACCAGAATACGTTGCACTGTGCCCATCATGTGGCGGCTGTAGCGCATGGCTTGCTGGGTGATGCGGTCTTGCAGAATCGCCAGACGTTGTTTTTTCTCTTCCATATCGACGTTATCGGGCAAATCTGCCGCTGGCGTGCCCGGACGTGCGCTATAGATAAAGCTGAAGCTGTGGTCGAAACCTATGTCTTCAATCAACTTCATGGTATCGGCAAAGTCTTCTTTGGTTTCGCCTGGGAAGCCAATGATAAAGTCTGAGCTGATTTGAATCCCTTCACGGGCTTTACGCAGGCGGCGGATGATTGACTTATATTCAATCGCCATATGGCCGCGTTTCATCGCTGTGAGAATACGGTCAGAACCCGATTGCACTGGCAAGTGCAAGAAGCTTACAAGCTCAGGGGTATCTTCGTAAACGTCGATGATATCTTGTGTAAATTCAATCGGGTGACTGGTCGTGAAGCGGATACGGTCGATACCGTCGATGGCTGCCACGAAGCGCAGTAATTCCGCAAAAGTACAAATTGCGCCATCGTGAGTTGCGCCGCGATAGGCATTCACGTTTTGGCCGAGCAAGTTTACTTCGCGCACACCTTGCTCCGCCAATTGGGCGATTTCAAGGATAATATCGTCCGATGGACGGCTGACTTCTTCGCCGCGAGTATAAGGCACAACACAGAACGAGCAGTATTTGCTGCAACCTTCCATGATAGACACAAACGCGGTTGGGCCTTCGGCGCGTGGCTCTGGCAGACGGTCGAATTTTTCGATTTCAGGGAAGCTGATATCGATAACCGCTTTGTCGCCACGGCGCACTTGCTCGATCATCTCGGGCAGACGGTGCAAGGTTTGTGGTCCGAAAATAATGTCGACACATTGGGCTCTGTCTTTAATGGCTTTGCCTTCTTGTGAGGCAACGCAGCCGCCCACGCCAATAATCAAATTGGGATTTTTATCTTTAAGCGTCTTCCAGCGTCCTAGCTGATGGAACACTTTTTCTTGCGCTTTTTCGCGGATAGAACAAGTGTTGAGCAGGAGAATGTCTGCCTCAGACGCTTCTTCAGTCAAGGTATAACCTTGGTATTCGCCTAACAGATCAGCCATCTTGGATGAGTCATACTCATTCATTTGACAGCCCCAAGTCTTGATATGGAGTTTCTTACTCATCAGTTGTGTCGCCCTAGATGACCAATAAAAATAGCGCGACATTTTACCTGCTGTTACGGCTGCTGACCAGCTTTGTCCACACTTTTAGCTGTTGGCTTTTGCCAAGGGCGATACCCTCACAAATGCTAGGTTTTTATTGTTCGGCTGCATTTGGGCAAGATTAATATTGTTAACAGGTTGAGCTTTCGTTATTTCCAGCAAACTATTCGGGCTTGAATGCCTATGTCTTCACGGATTTCGAATCGAAATGCGCTCAACATTTCCGTGGTATCTTGATATAAGGCATAATCAAGCGGGTTTGTGAAAAGTCGCTTAGGCAGAAATACAGAAGGGCTTAAAGGTGCTAACTAAGGTGGTAACTAAGGTGGTAACTAAGGTGGTAAGTAGGATGAGCCAGATTGAAGAGACACATGCACAGATGATATCCGACACCACAGATTCTAACGTGACTCATGCTGACGTCACTCATGCAGAAGGCACTGAGTTCGATGTCATTCTTGTCGGCGGCGGTATGGTCGGTGCGGCGACGGCAATTGGATTAGCCCAACAGGGTTTGCAAGTGGCGGTGATTGAATCTTTTGCGCCAGAAGCTTATCAAGCCGAACAGCCATTAGATGTGCGAGTCTCGGCCATCAGTGTGGCTTCTGAAACGCTGCTTGAACGTCTTGGCGCCTTGGACTCATTGCTCAAGATGCGTAATGTGCCTTATTTGGGCTTAGAAACTTGGGAGCTCGATGGCTGCATCACCCAATTCCACTGTTCACAAATTGGCGCCAGCCATTTAGGTCATATAGTCGAAAACCGTTTAATCCAACTTGCCCTGTGGCAACAGATGACACAATTGGCTGGCATCACCTTATATTGTCCCGATAAAGTGGTGGCATTTGCCCGCGATAGCGACGGTGTGAGCGTGCACTTACAGTCAAATAGTAAACTGACCGCTAAGTTGTTGGTTGGCGCCGATGGTGCTCACTCGCAGGTACGTCAATGGGCGGGAATTGGCATTTCGGGTTGGGATTACGCTCAATCGGCCATGTTGATTAATATCAACACCGCACAGGGGCAACAGGATGTGACTTGGCAGCAGTTTACGCCCAAAGGACCGCGTTCATTATTACCTTTACCAGGCAATAACGCTTCGCTGGTGTGGTACGACGATGCCAATCGAATTAAGCAGTTAATGCAGCTTAATAATAAACAGCTTGCAGATCAGATAAGAGTGCATTTTCCAGCGCGTTTGGACGCTGATTTTACCGTTGAGAATAAAGGCAGTTTTGGCCTCACTCGTCGCCATGCCCAGCGCTACTATAGTCATAATGTGGTGATTTTAGGCGATGCCGCCCACACCATTAATCCGCTCGCTGGCCAAGGGGTGAACCTTGGGTTTAAGGATGTCGAAGCGTTTTTGGCGGTCATCAAGGATGCATTAGCCCAAGATAATATCTGGTGGTCGAATGAAGTGCTTGCCCAATATCAGCGCAAACGTTATCGCGATAATCAATTGATGATGACGGCGATGGATTTGTTTTACGCCGGTTTTAGCAACGATTTTCTGCCGCTAAAGCTGCTGCGTAATGGCGCGTTAAAGTTGGCAAACATCAATTCCCCGCTCAAAAAGACAGTCCTTAAATATGCTATGGGACTTAATTAACGCTGAGTTGTTCTGTGTTCTGACCTTGTGTTCTGCTCCTGTGCGATGACGTGGCATTTGTTGACTTGGGGTTTGAGTGCTAAAATGCCGCGTTTTTAGCAGGTATGGTCAGTTCAGTCGGCACTTTGCGCGGCTGTCATCAACGAAATATCAATATTGAGTGTCATGAGCGAAATAAAATTAATAGTTGGTCTGGCTAATCCAGGTGCTGAATATGCACACACTCGCCATAATGCGGGGGCTTGGTACGTACTTGAGTTAGCGAGAATTTGCGGCGTGACTTTAGTGGCTGACAGTAAGTATTTTGGCTTGACTGCCAGAGCCGTATTGCACGGTAAAGATGTCCGCTTATTGATCCCAACGACTTATATGAATTTAAGCGGTAAAGCGGTTGGCGCTTTGGCGAATTTTTTTCGTATCACGCCGGAAGAGATTCTGGTCGCTCACGATGAACTCGATCTGCCGCCCGGTGTGGCTAAGTTTAAGCTCGGTGGCGGTCATGGCGGCCACAATGGTCTGAAAGATATTATTGCTAAACTGGCTAACGATAAAAACTTCTACCGTTTACGCTTAGGTATCGGTCATCCCGGTGATAAAAATCAAGTGAGTGGTTACGTACTGGGAAAAGCACCTGCTAAAGAGCAAGAACTTATCGAGGCGGCGATAGATGAAGCCGTGCGTTCTACCGAAATTTTGTTTAAACAAGACATGGTGAAAGCCATGAACAGATTACACTCCTTTAAAGCGGAGTAGGTTTTGCCTTTGGCGAGACTTAAGTGTTAAGTGATTCAAGTGATTTAATTATTCAGTAATGTGCTGCCATAGGGCAGGACGACTAAACCTCGCTGATGAGTGTGACTTGTCAGCCAATAATCGAGAGAAAGGTAAGCATATGGGTTTTAAATGCGGCATTGTTGGTCTTCCTAACGTAGGTAAATCAACGCTTTTTAATGCGTTAACTAAGGCTGGCATCGAAGCGGCTAACTTCCCGTTTTGTACCATTGAACCTAACACTGGTGTTGTACCTGTGCCGGATCCACGTCTGGATGCGTTAGCTGCGATTGTGAATCCACAACGTGTGTTACCTACCACCATGGAATTCGTGGATATTGCGGGTCTTGTGGCTGGCGCATCTAAAGGCGAAGGCTTAGGTAACAAGTTCCTCGCTAACATCCGTGAAACCGATGCCATTGGTCATGTAGTACGTTGTTTTGATGATGACAACATTGTTCACGTTGCTAACAAGGTTGACCCAGCTGGCGATATCGAAGTCATCAATACTGAATTAGCGTTAGCTGACTTAGACAGTTTAGAGCGTGCGGTTCAGCGTCAGCAGAAACGTGCTAAAGGTGGCGATAAAGACGCTAAGTTTGAAGTAGAAGTATTAGAAAAAATGCGCCCCATTTTAGACGAAGCTCAAATGTTGCGTTCAATGGATTTATCGAAAGAAGAACTGGAAGCGGTGGCTTACCTGAACTTCTTAACCTTAAAGCCGACCATGTATATTGCTAACGTTGCGGAAGATGGTTTTGAAAATAACCCGCACTTAGATGCCGTTCGCGCCATTGCTGCCACTGAAAACGCTATCGTTGTTGCAGTATGTGCGGCGATTGAATCTGAACTGGCCGAGATGGAAATCGAGGAGCGCGATGAGTTCATGGCGGATCTGGGTATCGAAGAACCAGGTTTAGATCGTGTGATCCGCGCAGGTTATGAATTACTGAATCTGCAAACCTATTTCACCGCAGGCGTGAAAGAAGTGCGTGCTTGGACTGTGCCAGTGGGTGCGAGTGCTCCGCAAGCGGCAGGCGTTATCCATACCGATTTTGAACGCGGTTTTATCCGTGCCCAAGTGATGGCATTTGACGACTTTATTGCCCACAAAGGTGAAGCTGGCGCGAAAGAAGCCGGTAAGTTACGCGTGGAAGGTAAAACCTATATTGTTAAAGATGGCGATGTGATGCATTTCCTGTTTAACGTATAACAAAGCTTATTCACGCTGTAAGTCTCGATAAATTAAGCTAAGTATGGGCAACAAGGTGTTATTTAGCACATCTGTTGCTCAGTTTGGTGAAGTAATAGCCGAACAGCTTAACCTAAGGGAAATAGCGAAAAAAAGCTGTTGACCTAGATACCTCGAATAAGCATAATACGCCCCGTTCCTCGCTGAGAGGGGCGCGTAATATCGATGTGGCAATGTAGCTCAGCTGGTTAGAGCACAGCACTCATAATGCTGGGGTCGCAGGTTCAAGTCCCGCCATTGCTACCATTTTATTTAAGATAAACTTCTTATATAAAATGAATCACGATTTTACTCTAGCATTGATTGCTAGCATCTCTTCACGATGTAAACATGAAGCTGTGCGGGAATGGTGAAATTGGTAGACACGCCAGATTTAGGTTCTGGTGCCGCAAGGTGTGAGAGTTCAAGTCTCTCTTCCCGTACCATTTTTTAGATATATGAATTTAGAAACATCGGCGATAGCGGATGTTTGAAACAGAGTTAGTTGGGGTATCGCCAAGTGGTAAGGCACCGGGTTTTGATCTCGGCATTCCAAGGTTCGAATCCTTGTACCCCAGCCATTTTTTCTCAGTTTCCAAGTTGATTGGGGTATCGCCAAGTGGTAAGGCACCGGGTTTTGATCTCGGCATTCCAAGGTTCGAATCCTTGTACCCCAGCCATTGGCAATGTAGCTCAGCTGGTTAGAGCACAGCACTCATAATGCTGGGGTCGCAGGTTCAAGTCCCGCCATTGCTACCATATTTAACTCTGTTAAAGTGATTTATCAGAGAAAAATCCAAAAATGTTGAATAGACAATTTTGGTACATTTTGATGCGGGAATGGTGAAATTGGTAGACACGCCAGATTTAGGTTCTGGTGCCGCGAGGTGTGAGAGTTCAAGTCTCTCTTCCCGTACCATCAAAATGCAATCTTCGATAGAAGATTAAACACAGTTTATTGGGGTATCGCCAAGTGGTAAGGCACCGGGTTTTGATCTCGGCATCCCAAGGTTCGAATCCTTGTACCCCAGCCAAAAAGTTAAAAAGCCTGTCTTCGGACAGGCTTTTTGCTTTTTAACTTTTAACTATTTTCAGCTTAGCGTTATTTTGCTTTCAGTTTCCCTTCAATATTAGCCCTTCCAGTCTTTCCCTTGTCTCTATAATTCCCGTTGGTTGTGGCAATTCAGCTATTTTCAAAGTTAATCCACAGTGCCATTTGAGCTGGCACTGTGGTGATCCGTTTTATTGCTTTTTGACTTCAGGAGTAACAGGTGGCGATTTTATTTCTGCTGGAGCCGCTGGAACGGCGACTTTTGCAGCCGCTTCAGTGCTATTGATTGGCATTGCAGCATTCTTAATGACGGCATTCTCTGTGACCGCACTATCAATAACGGCACCTTGGGCCGCTTTAACATCACCTGTTGCAACGGCTTTGACAGCATCAGGTATTGCTAATTGTTGCTGTACTTGATTTGCGCCCGCTTCTAAGGCTTTTTGTTGTAACTTCTGTGGATCGGTATAGTCGGCTAATTCCTTCGGCCAACTTGGGACCCGTTTTTCTACCTGATTACTGAGTTGCTCAGAAATCACTAAGGGTGCACCGCCTTTCATCAGCATGACTGCCATTTGGTTGGTGTCTGAGTTCCAAACAAGACCCGCTTTTTCGGCCATTTCGGGGACAGGGGTGTAAGTTGACACTAAGTAGATGAGTGGACCTTCCTGTTGGATCTTGTCGGCCGTTTTGAGCAGGGATAGGGTGGTATCGTAATTTTTACCCAGCAATTCCTGCATACGGTTTTTGATGAGCGGTTGTTCGAATAATCCGACATCGTTCGGATCTAAACCGACAAGGGGTTTAAGCAGGGCCCACATGAGCTGGCCTTGAGGTGACATTAATAATAGTGGTGCAACGCAGGCGTTGAGCATTAATGCGAGCCACACAATATGCAGGCAGCGCATTTTTTTGAGCAGAGATGTACTCAAGATGATATTTCCTTGGAAGTACCAGCAAGTCGCCGGCGGCGGATTGTAGCTGATTGGCATAAGGTAAACGAGAGGGTGGCAAAGTAAATTTTAAGGAAAAAAGTTAGCCCAAATGTTGAATTTTATCCTTATGAATTTTATAGGTATTTACAGGTGATACAATAGATTGTTTGCTGCTAATTTAATCGAAGGTAATGGTTTTTGAGTGCTAAAAACAGATTTACCCCTAAGTGCTTTATTTTTAGCACTTATTTTCTTCTTACTTTTTAACTTCTTTTTCAGTATTGAATATGTAAAGTTTGTAAACTTTGTTCTGTTTGATAATCGATCTCATTTAATCTCGGCGCATTAAATTAGTTTAATGCAGCTCATTTCTATCCTTAGCTGCATAGGGAAAGCAGACTCTGGAGGTATTTCTCTTCGGTTTGTTTTTGAGAGTGCATCATTGAAATTAAGAGTCAGTAAGTCGTCTTTGTCCTTTGCCCGCATTATTCATGTTTATGTGTCTATGGCTTTATTGTTGCTGATGCTGTTTTTTGCGGTGACAGGTATAACGTTAAATCATCCTAATTGGTTTTCTCAAGCTGATCAGGAACCTAAGCGGGAGCAAGTGCCAATCCCGGCCTATTTGTTACCCGTTAATGCCCAAGACTCACAATGGCGTCTGGCTGCGGGTCATTGGTTGAAAAGTGAATGGGCTATGGATATGGCGAGTGCCGATATCGATGAAGATGAAATTAGTTTAGTCAGCAAAGGGCCCGGCACTTACCGCAGCCTGACTTTGGACTTACTCGACAGCCAAGCCTATGTCGAAACCTTAGATTACGGTGTCGTTGCCGTAGTGAATGATTTGCATAAGGGCCGTAACACAGGAGCAGCTTGGGCTTGGATACTCGATCTCAGCGCTGTGCTTATCATTTTATTTTCGCTTACTGGGGCTTATTTGTTGCTGCCTCAAACCAAGCGCCTCAAAAAGTCATTGTTATACATGGTACTCGTCAGCAGCAGTTGCGGGTTTGTGTATGTTTATTTTGTTCCATAAGGAGTGTAGGCCGAGTATGCGTCATCTTATTCGCACCATTACGGTGAGTGCTTTGTTTGTCAGTTCTGTGGCGTTTGCGACGCCTAAAATGACAGTCGATTTAACCTTGCCTGAAATTACCGAAGGGCAATATCACAGACCTTATGTGGCCGTATGGGTTGAGGATGCCAAGGGGCAAACGGTTAAAACCTTAAGCCTTTGGGTATGGGATGAAGGCCATAAATGGTTGAAAGATATCCGTCGTTGGTGGCGTAAAGCCGGACGCGAAGATATGAGCTTTGTTGACGGTATTGCATCTGCGACACGTCCCGCGGGTCATTACAAAATCGATTGGGATTTAAAAGATGAGGCGGGAAAAGTGCTTGAACCTGCCACTTACACTGTATTTATTGAAGTGGTGCGTGAACACGGTGGTCGCGATCTTGTACGACAAAATATCGATTTAGCTGCAGGAGATTTCTCTGTGCAGTTGCCCGCCACGACAGAAACTGGCGTTATCGACATACGCTTAAGCGGCATGGCTCGTTGAGTCAATCCATTAAATATTTAGCCCGTATATTAATCGTTAAACTTAAGGAAAAGGCATGAAATTACGTCTTATTACATTACTTGGCACACTTTGTATTAGCCCATTGGCAAGTAGCCACGACAGATGGATTTTACCTAGCCACTTCAACGTTTCGGCTGAAAGTGAAGAAATTGTGTGGATTACTTCAGATGTGTCTGCCAGCAATCAAGTGTTTATGATGGATAAACCTTTTAGTGCCAGTGATGTGCGTGTGTTACAGCCAAATGGAAAACCAACGTCTCCAAGCTCAAGTTATACGGGCGGACGTAAGTCGGTGTTTGATGTGCAACTGATGCAAGATGGCACTTATAAGTTTGAAAAAGAAGTTTCACCTCGTTATTTTTCTCAATATAAAGTTAAAGGAAAAGAAGGGGTTGTACGCAGCCGTATGGATAAAAAAGCCACAACTGCTGCTATGCCAAAGGGAGCCTATGAACTTGAAAGTTCTTTAAATGTGTCGCGGGTTGAAACCTATGTCACACGTAATAAGCCAACTGAGGAAGTGTTAAAGCCTAAGGGGGAATATTTAGAACTAGTGCCTGTGACTCATCCTGCAGATATTGTTGAGAATGAAGCTGCTACCCTGCAATTTGTTTTCGATGGTAAGCCCGTTGAAGGCGTTAAAGTCGCCATTATGAAAGACGGTAGCTTATATCGAAACAAACCAGAGGAAATCGAATTTACCTCAGATAAAGACGGTAAAGTTTCAATGATCTTACCTTCAGCAGGACGTTATCTCTTACATGCGGCAATTGAGCGCCCTAATTCAGATAAATCCCTTGCTGATAAAACGGTTAGTGAAATCTTTTTGACCTTTGAGGCAGGGCTTGAATAAATGAGTTAACCTCTATTTGAGGTTTTTGCTTTGAGTCTTAATGCCCACAGTCTAAATGGCGAGTGGGCATTTTTGTACCCATTTCGAGCTAAAAATTGTGCGAAATTTCCTTATGTATACAGATTTGAATTTGATTACTGGTAACTCTGCTTAAGGTTGGGTAAGCTGCGTCAATGCATTGTTCTTGGTGCATCAAAAGCGCATAACGATTAGAATAGCGCAATTCCACCCTCATTTGACTGTGTTGACCTTAGCGTTGGCACGGGTTGCTTTTGTTTTAAAGGAGACGAAAGAAGTTATGACTAAGGTTCCTATGACAGTTGTCGGTGCAGAGCAGCTGCGTAAAGAGTTAGATATTCTCAAGTTTGACCGTCGTCCTAAAATCACTGAAGCAATTGCTTCAGCGAGAGAGTTAGGCGACTTGAAAGAAAACGCGGAATACCATGCGGCTCGTGAGGAACAAGGTATTTGTGAAGCACGTATCCGTGATATTGAGGGTAAGTTATCTAACGCGCAAATTATCGACGTCACTAAGATGGTGAATAACGGTCGTATCATTTTTGGCGCCACTGTGACTATTTTAAATCTTGATACCGATGTCGAAGTGACTTATCGCATAGTCGGCGATGACGAAGCGAATATTAAAGAAAACCTGATTTCAGTGAATTCACCAATAGCTCGTGGCTTAGTCGGCAAAAATGAAGGTGATGAAGTG
Organism: Shewanella sp. NKUCC01_JLK; assembly: GCF_019345615.1. Classification (NCBI taxonomy): domain Bacteria; kingdom Pseudomonadati; phylum Pseudomonadota; class Gammaproteobacteria; order Alteromonadales; family Shewanellaceae; genus Shewanella; species Shewanella sp. NKUCC01_JLK. The sequence goes on from NZ_JAHKRD010000011.1 coordinate 74,909, forward strand.
TCTATTACTACGCCAGGTGGTATGACAGATTACGAAATCATCTCAGTACAGTATTTATAATCTGCTTATAATACTTTGCTTATAGTGTTGTGAGCGTGACTCATGCGATATCGCTAAAACCGTCCTAGGGCGGTTTTTTGTTATCCGCGAATTAAGTTTGTTTACGGCTTGAGTTTAGGGCTCGAATTTAGTGCTTTAGCCAAGGATATCGACCGCGCTTCAGCGTTGAATTCGGGGTAAGATGGACAAAGTTTAATTTGTCTCTTTGTAGGTTTTTGCCTAAGCTGCCATCCTAGCAAATTCAACATTGGCGAAATGTGTATGTTGTTTTTTTGCGCGAGTTTCACTTTATGGACCCACAGTTAAGCATCAAAAGCTAACAATGAATAGGTTCATCTTTAGTTTGATAATGTTTTATAAGAGGGCACGCTTTGGTCAAACATTGGCGTACAGGATTGATGTTAGTTTGCGTGGCGATCATGTTGATTGCGCACTCGGCTAGCTATGCGCCAAAACCCTCAGTACAGCGCAGTGATGCAACTCGCCATTATGCTCAGATGCATACTGTGAGTCTTGATAGCTCGACTCCCCATACAAAGCGAAGCGCTGAGCCTCAAAGCTTGCCCGATGCCGATGTTATCGCCCAAGACAATGCACAGCTCAATGCCCAATCTAATGCACAGTCTGATGCGCAAACCGTTGAAAGCTGCGGCTCACCGAATAGTCATGATACCGATCTAGTCAATTCAGAATTAGAATCACAGCCAGCACCTTGTCCGAGCTCTGACTATGTAAGTCATTCTGATGACTTAGATTTTGCCCCGATAAATTCGCCGCGATTTATCAGTCTTGCCCAGCACGATGTGCGTGAGGTCAAGCCAGTATATGTACTCGCTGTAGACTTTACTGCCGAACCGACATCCAATGTTGTTGAACCCACCGATCTTGATATCACATCAGATTGGACGCTTTCTGCTGTTTCTTCCCCCGCCCGAATTTCGGGTTGGAAAGTCTCAAATCTTCAATATCGATTTAGCCAACAAGCCGCTTAACTCGCCTATTTAGGCATGATGTTGATAGGAGCCTACTCTTATCGATTTTTCATGCTGTTGCCTTTTTGTACTCACCGAAACTTTTTATAGCTGCTTAAGTAAGCAGTGATGATTTGAGCCTTACGAGCTTAGCCGCTGGTACTCAATTACGGGTTTCGGACTGATATCAATATGTTCGCTTAGCGATTTGATTTAAATGCTGAGCGTTAAATAGCGAGTTAATCCCATGGAAAGAAAACCCAATCAACGGCTGCTAAATCACTATTCAGCTTGGAAATACTTAGTGCTTATCGTCACTATTATCGTGATGCTATTTAGTGCTTTGCCGACATTTTACGGTGAGGATGCGGCTGTGCAGGTGGGCGCGAAGGCGGGGTTAACGCTCACACCTATTGCCCTTCGAGATAAGCTACAAGCTGAAGGCGTGACGGTAAAACGTATCGACCAAAAAAATGGTGAAACCATAATTGTCCTCGATGCAGATAACCAACAAACCTTAGTCAAAACTTTAGTCTCTTCTATGGTCGCAGAGCCAAAAGAGTTGACTTTATCCCTTGCCAGTGCGGCGCCAAGTTGGTTACAAAACTTAGGCTTTCAGCCGATTAAACTCGGGCTCGACTTGCGCGGTGGCGTACAGTTCTTACTCGATGTTGATATTGATCCTGTTTATCAAACTCAGGCCGAGACGCTTGTTGATTCGCTACGTCAATTCATCCGTGAGCAGAAAATTCGTGGTGCTAGCGTGCATTTGGACCAAAGTCATCAGTTAAACATGACGTTGCCGGATAATGACGCCCGTGCAGCTGTGCGTCAAATGATGAAAGAGTCCTATCCTCATTGGCAGCTATCCAATGCAGATGGCGCGGGTTTACTGATTAAGTTGAGCCAAGAAGAGCAAACGAAACTGCGTAATTTGACAGTGCAGCAAAACTTACAAGTGATGCGCAGCCGTATTGAAGAACTCGGTATCACTGAAGCTTTAGTGCAGCGTCAAGGGGAGCATCGAATTCGGATTGAATTGCCTGGAGTACAAGATCCTGCAGCCGCTAAAAACGTTATCGGTGCTACGGCGAGTCTGGCCTTTTTCGAGGTTAAAGAGTCTGGCTCCGTTAATGCTATGGTGCTCAATGACAAGTCTGGTAAGCCTATTTATGTGAGCCGCACACCAGTGCTGGGTGGCGATCATATTGTCGATGCGAGGGCGAGTTTAGGCGAGATGGGCATGGCGGAGGTGAACATTAACCTTGACCGTGTGGGCGGGCAGAAAATGTCTGAGTTTTCCCGTACCAATATCGGCAAACCTATGGCGACGTCTTACAGCGAATACAGCCGTGATGAGCAAGGTAAGGCAAAGCAAACACAAGAGATTATCAGTGTTGCGACGATTCAATCCCAACTTGGAGATCGTTTTCGCATTACGGGTGCAGGCTCCTATCAAGAAGCACAACAATTAGCTTTGTTACTGCGAGCTGGCTCTATGACGGCGCCAGTGACTATTGTTGAAGAGCGCACTATTGGCCCGACGCTGGGTGCTGAAAACATTGAAAACGGTTTTGCTGCCCTTGGTTTAGGGATGGGGATTACCTTGCTGTTTATGGCGCTTTGGTATCGCCGTCTCGGTTGGGTGGCGAATATAGCGCTGATCTCCAATATGGTGATCCTGTTTGGTTTACTGGCGCTTATCCCTGGCGCTGTGTTGACCTTACCTGGGATTGCGGGTTTGGTGTTAACAGTCGGTATGGCTGTCGATACCAACGTACTGATTTTCGAGCGAATAAAAGATAAGTTAAAGGAAGGTCGCAGTTTTGCGCTGGCAATTGATACGGGGTTTGATAGCGCGTTTTCTACCATTTTCGACGCCAACTTCACTACTATGATTACTGCTGTGGTGCTTTACTCCATAGGTAATGGTCCAATCCAAGGTTTTGCCTTGACCTTAGGCCTAGGTCTATTGACCAGCATGTTTACCGGTATCTTTGCTTCAAGGGCCTTGATCAACTTAGTTTATGGACGTGATGCTAGCCGTCATGTAAAGGTATAACTATGAAAAATATCAATCTAACTAAATGGCGTTATGTTTCGAGTGCTATCTCAATTTTGTTAATGCTAGTGTCATTAACCATCATCGGCGTGAAAGGTTTTAACTGGGGCTTAGATTTTACTGGCGGTGTCGTCACCGAAGTGCAGATCGATAGAAAAATTACCAGCAGTGAATTGCAACCTTTACTCAACGCCGCTTATCAGCAAGAAGTGAGTGTAGTCTCCGCCAGTGAGCCGGGACGTTGGGTGTTGCGCTATTCCGATATAAAGAGTGCCGATACAGAGCAAGGTAATATCGATATTCAGCAGGTATTAGCGCCGCTTAACTCTGAAGTGCAAGTGCTTAACAGCAGTGTTGTCGGGCCGCAGATTGGTCAAGAATTGGCAGAGCAGGGCGGTTTGGCGCTGTTAGTCGCTATGCTGGCGATATTAGGTTATTTAAGTTACCGCTTCGAATGGCGACTCGCATCGGGTGCACTATTCGCGTTAGTGCATGACGTAGTGTTCGTGCTGGCATTTTTCGCGTTGACTCAGATGGAGTTTAATTTAACGATACTTGCGGCTGTGCTGGCGATTTTAGGTTATTCCTTAAACGATTCGATCATTATCGCTGACCGTATTCGTGAATTATTGATTGCTAAGCCAAAGCTTGCTATTCAAGACATTAACAACCAAGCAATTGTGGCGACGTTTTCTCGCACTATGGTGACCTCAGGAACAACCTTAATGACGGTCGGTGCGCTGTGGATCATGGGCGGTGGGCCGCTGGAAGGATTTTCGATTGCAATGTTTATCGGTATATTAACCGGCACATTCTCTTCTATTTCAGTTGGTACCTCATTGCCTGAGTTATTAGGCTTAACGCCAGAGCATTATAAGGAACAAGTGATTTCTGAAACACCTTAGGGCTATGCTAATCGCTTAAATTAACAGCGAAAACAAAAAGGCCACTCGATTGAATGGCCTTTTTGTTAACACGATAAAATCAAGAAAAATTACTTTGCCTTTGGCAAAGCAATTTTCATTTCTGGTGATTGACGATAAATCACCAGAATATGACCAATAAGTTGCACTTTTGCGGATTGAGTTTCACGTACTATGGCATCAACGATGGCATTTTTTAGCTCTCTGTCGGCAGAGGCTACTTTCACTTTAATCAGTTCATGATAAGCGAGTGCGCTTTCAATTTCAGCGAGTACGCCTTCAGTCAATCCATTGGCACCAAGCAGCACCACTGGCTTTAGCGGATGCGCTAGACCTTTTAAATGCTGTTTTTGTTTGGTTGTTAAGTTCATTTCTACCAACTTTTGCTGAGTTACTGTTGAAAAACGGCTATTCTACCCTTATATAGCCTTTGTGTAACTCTCAATTGTTGCGGATTTTAAATGTCAGGTATAAAACGTACGGCCAGTTCTAATCGCTGGATGCTAGAACACTTTGATGATCACTATGTCAAACTCGCCCAAAAAATGGGCTTGCGATCTCGCGCTGCGTTTAAGCTTGAGGAGATCCAGCAAAAGGATCAACTGATCCGCCCAGGCATGACTGTGGTTGATCTCGGTGCCGCTCCGGGAGGTTGGTCTCAAGTGGCAGTTAAATTAGCGGGAGATAGAGGTAAAGTCATCGCCTGTGACATTTTGCCTATGGATCCCATCGTCGGCGTCGATTTTTTGCAAGGGGATTTTCGTGAAGATAAAGTCCTTCAAGCATTACTTACTCGCGTCGGTGATGCTAAAGTTGACGTTGTGTTGTCTGATATGGCACCCAACATGAGTGGTTCAGATAGTGTTGATCAGCCCCGTGCCATGTATTTAGTGGAATTGGCGTTAGATATGTGCCATCAAGTATTGGCTCCTAATGGCTGTTTTGCGGTAAAAGTCTTTCAGGGGGAGGGCTTTGACGAATACATGAAAGCGGTAAAAGCAGTGTTTAAAGTCGTTAAAACACGTAAACCAGACTCTTCACGGGCTCGTTCCCGCGAAGTCTATCTTGTGGCGACTGGGTACAAGTTGTAGTAACCTAGCGTTAATAATCGCAAGACTTAATGAGGTCTAGTAATTTGAGTGACATGGCAAAAAATCTAATACTCTGGGTTGTCATCGCCGTTGTGCTGATGTCAGTGTTTCAGGGTTACTCCCCCTCTTCTTCGTCATCGCAGAAGATGGATTATTCTACCTTCTTAGATAATGTCCGTGATGGACAGGTCGCAACTGTTGAAGTTAAGAGCGACCAACGTACTATTGAAGGTGCTAAACGAACTGGTGAAAAATTCACTACTATCATGCCGTTATATGACCAAGATTTAATTAATGATCTTGATCGTAAAGGCATCACTATGAAGGGCCAAGAAGCCGAAGAGTCAGGGTTCCTTACCCAAATCTTCATCTCTTGGTTCCCAATGTTATTGCTTATCGGGGTATGGATTTTCTTCATGCGCCAGATGCAAGGCGGCGGTGGCAAAGGCGCTATGTCCTTTGGTAAGAGCAAAGCCAAGCTGATGAGCGAAGATCAGATTAAAACTACTTTTGCCGATGTTGCTGGTTGTGACGAAGCAAAAGAAGAAGTGAAAGAGCTGGTTGATTACCTGCGTGACCCAACTAAATTCCAAAAATTGGGCGGCCGAATTCCAACGGGCGTACTGATGGTGGGTCCTCCAGGTACAGGTAAAACCTTGCTGGCGAAAGCCATTGCGGGTGAATCTAAAGTCCCTTTCTTCACTATTTCAGGTTCTGATTTCGTGGAAATGTTTGTTGGTGTCGGTGCATCCCGTGTGCGTGACATGTTTGAACAAGCGAAAAAATCTGCACCTTGTATTATCTTCATCGATGAAATCGATGCGGTCGGTCGTCAACGTGGCGCGGGTTTAGGTGGTGGTCATGATGAACGTGAGCAAACACTGAACCAAATGCTGGTTGAGATGGATGGCTTCGAAGGTAATGAAGGCGTTATTGTTATCGCGGCAACTAACCGTCCAGACGTACTCGATTCTGCGTTATTACGTCCGGGTCGTTTTGACCGTCAAGTGGTCGTTGGTTTACCAGACGTTCGTGGTCGTGAGCAGATTTTGAAAGTGCATATGCGTAAAGTGCCGCTTTCTGAAGATGTGAAAGCAAGCGTGATTGCCCGTGGTACGCCAGGTTTCTCGGGTGCTGATTTAGCTAACTTAGTGAACGAAGCTGCCCTGTTTGCGGCTCGTGGAAATCGCCGAGTTGTAGGCATGGAAGAATTTGAGCGTGCAAAAGATAAAATCATGATGGGTGCTGAGCGCCGTTCTATGGTGATGTCTGAAGCCGAAAAAGAAATGACTGCTTACCATGAAGCGGGCCATGCGATTGTGGGTTGTTTAGTGCCAGAGCACGATCCTGTGCACAAGGTGACTATCATTCCTCGCGGCCGTGCCTTAGGTGTGACTTTCTTCTTACCTGAAGCTGACTCAGTGAGCCAGAGCCGTCGTAAGCTAGAAAGCCAAATTTCGGTCGCCTACGGTGGTCGTTTAGCAGAAGAGCTTATCTACGGTACTGAGAAAGTGTCGACTGGCGCATCACAGGACATCAAATACGCGACATCTATTGCGCGTAACATGGTGACTCAGTGGGGCTTCTCGGACAAGTTAGGTCCATTGCTGTATGCAGAAGAAGATGGTGAAGTCTTCTTAGGTCGCAGCATGGGTAAAGCCAAAGCGATGTCCGATGAAACTGCAACCATTATCGATGCTGAAGTAAAAGTCTTTATCGACAAAAACTACGCTAGAGCGAGACAGATATTGACGGATAACCTCGATATTCTGCACTCAATGAAAGAAGCTTTAATGAAGTATGAAACCATTGATTCACTTCAAATTGACGATTTAATGAAACGTCGTGAAGTGCGTCAGCCTGCTGATTGGCAAGTGGATGACAGTGGTTCTAACGATAAAGGCAATGGTCATGGTGAACCAGCAGCGAAAGCTGAAGACAGTGTGACTGCACCTGCTGAGCCAGAACTGAAAGATCCTGATGAATCTCCAGCTAAGTAATGTGTTGTGAAACCAAAGAAAACCCCGTAAAGGGGTTTTCTTGTTTTACCTTGTAGCAATTTGACTGCGCTGTCATTGATACTCTCTGCCACCATTGATATTTATCTTCTGACATTGGTCTTTTCGGATAGAAAATGAAGGCTTGAAATTAATGACGCAAGTTTTGCCAGTGAGTAAAATCGTAAGTGTTCGTATTACAGGAGTAAATGCGTGTTTGAACTGATTGCTGGCACTAAACGCCTCGCGTTATCTTCGCCCATTGTGATGGGTATACTTAATGTCACTCCCGATTCTTTTTCCGACGGTGGTCAATATTCTTCCTATGAGCTTGCCTGTCAGCATGCCGATGACATGGTGGCTCAAGGCGCGGGAATGATAGACATTGGCGGTGAGTCGACAAGACCTGGCGCCGCCGAGGTGAGCTTAGCCGATGAACTTGCGCGGGTGATCCCGTTGGTGAAATATGTTGCGGCGCACCATGATGTGTGGATTTCGGTCGATACCAGTAAACCTGAAGTCATGCGTCAAGCTGTTGCTGCGGGCGCACATTTGATTAACGATGTGCGCGCCCTGATGGAACCAGGTGCGCTTGAAGCTGCTGCAGAGTTGCAAGTCCCCATATGCTTAATGCATATGCAAGGTGAACCCAAAAGCATGCAATTTGCACCGACTTACCATAATGTTATTGAAGAAGTTTCTGCCTTTTTAACTGAGCGGATTGAAGCTTGCTTGCGAGCAGGGATCCCCCGTGAATTATTAATACTCGATCCGGGATTTGGTTTTGGTAAAAGCTTAGAGCATAACTATGAATTACTGGCGAAGCTCGACTGTTTTGCCCAGTTTGATTTACCGATATTGATAGGATTGTCTCGTAAGAGCATGATAGGAAACCTCTTAGCAAAACCGACCTCAGAACGTCTTGCTGGGAGCCTTGCTGGCGCTATGATAGCGGCCCAAAAGGGCGCTCATATCATTCGTGTGCATGATGTTACTGAAACTGTGGATATGCTCAAGGTGTTACAAGCGACACAAGCGTATTTTTAAGCATCGTTATGCTCTCGTTAAGCATTTAATTAATATTATGATCCCAAATCATTGGGACACATTTGAGTTTGTGGAGCGATATGAAAGAACGTAAATTTTTTGGAACTGACGGTATTCGGGGAAAAGTCGGTTCAGGTCAAATGACGCCTGAGCTCGCGCTTAAGTTAGGTTGGGCGGCGGGGCGCGTGTTATCCCGCAGTGGTACCAAAAAGGTGATTATAGGGAAAGATACCCGTATTTCGGGCTATATGTTTGAGTCAGCATTAGAAGCTGGCCTTTCTGCTGCAGGCCTTAATGTGATGTTAATGGGACCTATGCCAACGCCAGCAGTAGCCTATTTGACGCGCACGTTTCGCGCCGAAGCTGGGGTGGTGATCAGCGCGTCACACAATCCGTATTACGATAATGGTATTAAGTTTTTTTCCACCGACGGCAGTAAGTTAGACGATAACCTAGAGCTAGAAATTGAAGCCGAGCTTGAAAAGCCCCTCGTTTGTGTTGAATCGCATCTATTGGGGAAGGTATCGCGTATTGAAGATGCCCGTGGCCGTTATATTGAGTATTGCAAAGGTAATTTTCCTGCAGAACACACGTTAACTGGGCTAAAAATTGTGGTTGATTGTGCCCATGGCGCAACTTATCACATAGCGCCAGCTGTGTTTCGTGAGTTAGGCGCCGAGGTGATTGCCATTGGTGATAAACCCAACGGGATGAACATCAATGATAAAGTGGGCGCGACGTCCATGGGCAAAATTTGTGAAACCGTTCTAGCCGAAAGTGCCGATTTAGGCATCGCACTCGACGGTGACGGTGACCGTATTATGATGGTCAACAGCAAAGGCGAAGTGATCGACGGCGATCAAATTTTATATATTCTGGCCTGTGATGCGAAATCCCGTGGCGTATTACGTGGTGGTGTAGTTGGTACGTTAATGTCAAACCTTGGGCTTGATCTCGCCTTGCAAGCATTAGACATCCCCTTTGCGCGTTCGAAAGTGGGCGACCGTTATGTGATGGAACTACTTAAAGAACTCGATTGGCGCATTGGCGGTGAAAATTCAGGGCATATCCTCAATCTTGATCACGGCACAACTGGTGATGGCATCGTTGCGGGGATTTTAGTGTTAGCGGCTATGCGTCGTCAGAATGCCACGCTAGAAGAACTGACTTCTGCGATGGAAATGTTGCCGCAGGTGTTAGTCAATGTGCGCTTTGAAGGCGAGCACGACCCTCTTAAGTCAGATAAAGTTAAAGCGGCGCAGGCACAGGTTGAATCTCAACTGGGCGTGCGTGGCCGAGTATTATTACGTAAGTCAGGTACTGAACCTTTGATCCGTGTCATGGTTGAAGGTGACGATCATAGTGCAGTATTGGCGCACGCAAATTTGATTGCGGATGCGGTAAAATCGGCAAGCTAATATTTGCTAATTTTGTAATGAGTGCGGCTGATACCAATTTAAAATTAAGGTGTTAGCTGCACAAATGAACAGAAAACAGCTTTGGCGTGTAAAAAATAAGCATTCCAACCTGATATCTGAAAAAATTCGAATTTAGCTATTGTAACTTAATAAGTGGTTCGCTATTATTCACGCCGCTTTCAGAGGAGACAGTGATGGCACTCAGACGTCCTATGGTAGCTGGTAATTGGAAGATGAACGGCAGTGCGGCATTAGCCCAAGAGTTGTTCAAAAAATTTGCCTCTAAGCTCCAAAATGATTCAGCTGAAGTGGTTTTATGCCCGCCTTCTATCTATCTAGAGAGCGTTAGGCAACTGCTAGAAGCAAACAAGGAAGCGTTAGACGGTTCACTTGTTAGGATGGGCGCACAAAACCTAAGTCAACATGACTTTGGCGCTTATACCGGAGAAGTTTCAGGTCAGATGCTCAAAGATTCAGGATGTCGATATGTAATTATCGGGCATTCAGAACGTCGCCGTATGTACGGAGAGACGAGTAATATCGTAGCGGAGAAATTCGCCGCTGCACAAAAGCATGGCTTAACTCCAATTTTATGTGTGGGTGAGTCAGGTCCAGCACGTGAAGCAAGACGCACCTTTGAGGTGATTGCTGAAGAGTTGGATATAGTGATCCAGAAAAATGGCACTATGGCTTTTGATAACGCTATTATCGCCTACGAGCCGCTTTGGGCTGTAGGAACAGGTAAAAGTGCTACACCAGAGCAGGCACAAGAAGTTCATGCGTTTATTCGCAAACGCCTCTCTGAAGTGTCTCCGTTTATCGGAGAAAATATCAGGATTCTCTACGGTGGTAGTGTGACACCGAGTAATGCTGCAGATTTATTTGCCCAACCTGATGTTGATGGTGGACTGATTGGCGGTGCTAGCTTAAACTCTAGCGAGTTTTTAAGTCTGTGTACCATAGCGATGAGCGCATAATATGTATGAAGTTCTAGTAGTTATTTACTTGTTGGTTGCATTAGGTCTAATCGGCTTAGTATTAATTCAGCAAGGTAAGGGAGCTGACATGGGGGCCTCTTTTGGCGCCGGTGCATCAGGTACTCTTTTTGGTTCAAGCGGTTCAGGTAACTTCCTGACACGCAGTACGGCGATTCTTGCCATTGCGTTTTTCACTTTAAGTCTGCTTATTGGTAACTTAAGTGCAAATCACGCAAAAAATGAAGATTCATGGAAAGATTTAGGTTCAGACACTGAACAGGTTACCCAACCTGTTGAGCAAGGAACCCAAAAGTCAGAAACGAAAATTCCTGACTAGTAAAAGGTGTCGCCGAGGTGGCGAAATTGGTAGACGCGCAGCCTTGAGGTGGCTGTGACCTAACGGTCGTGCGGGTTCAAGTCCCGCTCTCGGCACCAAATATAACTAAGATAGACGAGATAAGTTCTCTCTTAGTTATTGCAAGAAATGACGATAGTCAATATACTTGCACACAGTTGACGCGGGGTGGAGCAGCATGGTAGCTCGTCGGGCTCATAACCCGAAGGTCGTCGGTTCAAATCCGGCCCCCGCAACCAGCTCCTAGTAACGAATAGTGTTTGAATTCGTTATGGTTTACAGGTTCTTGAAATTAATGACCTCGTGATTACGGGGTTTTTTGTTATCTGGGACTTTTAAATTTGTCGCATGCTTCGTATGTGGCGTTGTACTAGGGCTATTAAGCCCTTTTTTGTTTTTTCGGGGGTCAATCTTGGCAACGTTAGAATTCAGACTGGCAGAAATGCTCAAAGTACCTGTGGAAGCATTAGGCTTTCAGCTGTGGGGCATTGAATATGTTCAAGCGGGTAAGCATTCCACACTGCGAGTGTTCATTGATGGTGAGAATGGTATCAATATTGAAGATTGTGCCAATGCAAGTCGCCAAGTCAGTGCTGTACTCGATGTTGAAGATCCTATTTCTACAGAATATACCCTAGAGGTTTCTTCGCCAGGCGTAGATAGACCCTTATTTACTGCTGAGCAGTACGCGGGCTATGTAGGCGAGGATGTAAAGCTTCAATTGACTATGCCGGTTGACGGCAGTCGTAATTTAAAAGGCGCCATCACTGCGGTCGACGGGCAAATGCTCTCGCTGAAAGTGAATGGTAAAGAGTTAGTTGTCGCATTGGATAATATCCGCAAAGGCAACTTAATCGCTAAGTTTTGATGGTTTCAAGGTGAACGAGGCAAGACGAGATGAATAAAGAGATTCTGCTAGTCGCTGAGGCGGTTTCAAATGAAAAGGCCGTTCCACGCGAGAAAATTTTTGAAGCGCTAGAGATTGCTCTGGCCACAGCAACCAAGAAAAAGTACGAAGGTGATATTGACGTTCGTGTTGCTATCGACCGTAAAACCGGTGGTTATGATACTTTCCGTCGTTGGATGGTGGTTGATGATCACGGTGAAGCGTTAGAAAACCCTTATCGTGAAATCACGTTAGAAGCGGCACGTTACGAAAATCCGGACATCCAGCCTGGCGAGTTTATCGAAGACGATATCGAGTCAGTGGTGTTTGACCGTATTACCACTCAAACCGCTAAGCAAGTGATCGTACAGAAAGTACGTGAAGCTGAACGTGCGCAAGTGGTTGAGCAGTTCCAAGATCAAGAAGGTGAGTTAATCACTGGTGTGGTCAAAAAAGCGACTCGCGAGAGCGTAGTGGTTGACTTAGGTAATAACGCTGACGGCGTATTGTTCCGTGAAGACTTAATTTCACGCGAATCTTTCCGCCCTGGTGACCGTGTGCGTGCATTATTGTACTCAGTACGTCCAGAAGCTCGTGGTGCACAGTTATTCTTAAGCCGTACTAAGCCTGAAATGCTGATCGAGCTTTTCCGTGTTGAAGTGCCTGAAATCGCTGACGAACTGATTGAAATCATGGGCGCTGCTCGTGATCCAGGCGCTCGCGCTAAGATCGCCGTTAAGTCGAATGATCGCCGTATCGATCCTATCGGTGCGTGTGTGGGTATGCGTGGTGCGCGTGTACAAGCCGTTTCGAATGAACTGGGTGGCGAGCGTGTTGATATCGTGTTGTGGGATGATAATCCAGCACAATACGTGATCAATGCCATGGCGCCAGCCGATGTTGCCTCTATCATAGTCGACGAAGATAACCATTCTATGGATATCGCTGTTGAAGCCGATAGTTTGGCACAAGCCATTGGACGTAATGGCCAGAACGTACGTTTAGCAACACAACTGACTGGTTGGGTTCTGAACGTTATGACAGTGGAAGATATGAATAAGAAACATCAGGCAGAAAGTGCCAAGGTGGTTGATTTATTTGTTAACTCACTGGATGTCGATGAAGATTTTGCACAAGTACTGGCAGATGAGGGCTTTACGTCGCTCGAAGAAGTTGCCTATGTGCCTGTGTCTGAACTATTGGCGATTGACGGTTTTGACGAAGATCTCGTCGAAGCTTTACGTGAACGTGCAAAAGCGGCGATCTCAACTCGAGCTCTCGCTACTGAAGAAGCACTGGATGGTGTGGAGCCAAGTGAAGAGTTGCTAGCACTTGAAGGTGTTGAAAGACACTTAGCCTATGTTTTCGCTAGCAAAGGTATTGTGACTCTAGAAGACTTGGCTGAACAAGGCATTGATGATTTGATCGAAATTGAAGAATTGACAGAAGAAAAAGCAGGTGAGCTCATCATGGCAGCCCGCAATATCTGTTGGTTTGGCGAAGAAGCATAAGTCGATCAACAGGGGGATTTAACTGATGGCAGATACTACCGTAGAGAAATTGGCCACGGAAGTGGGTAAAAGTGTTGAACGTCTGATTGAGCAATTCTCTCAGGCTGGAATTAAGAAAGGCCAAGCTGATAAAGTGACTGAAGCTGAAAAGCAGCAGTTACTGGATTATCTGAAAAAGCAGCACGGTGGCGAAAATGCGCCAACGAAAATGACGCTGCAGCGTAAAACCGTATCGACCCTAAGTGTGGCTGGTAATGGTGGTCAATCTAAAGATGTTAAAGTTGAAGTTCGTAAAACACGAACTTTCGTTAAGCGTGATGCTAATGAGGCTACTCTGAAGGCTGAAGAAGAAGCGAAAGCCGAAGCAGAAGCTTTGGCAAAAGCAAAGGCCGAAGCAGAAGCTGCTGCGGCAGCAAAAGTGAAAGCTGAAGCAGATGCTAAGGCAAAAGTGGAAGCAGAAGCTAAGGCTAAAGCTAAAGCAGCAGCCGAAGTGAAAGTGGTTAAAGATATGTCACCAGAAGCAGAAGCGGCTCGTCTAGAAGCTGAACGTTTGAAAGCGGCGCAAGAAGCGGCAACCAAACGTAAGCAAGACGAAGAAGCAGCTAAAGCGGCAGAAACTGCTCGCTTACTCGCTGAAGAACATTCTAAGCGCTGGGCCGAAGAAGAGCGCCAACGTTTAGAAGCCGAGAAAAACGGTGATCATCACATCACGACATCTAAAGTAGCTCGTGCTGCTGAAGATACTTCTGATCTGGATGAAGAAAAACGCGGACGTCGTGCTCGTAACAAGAGCAACGCGAAAAAACGTGGCGGCAAAGATGCCCGTGACGGCCGTGAAAAGCACATGCGTAACCGCAGTACTGCACCTGAGTCTATGGCGCATGGCTTCAATAAGCCTGTGGCAGCAGTGAGCCGTGATGTGCGTATCGGTGAAACTGTGACTGTTTCTGAACTTGCGCATTTAATGGCAGTGAAAGCGACTGAAATCATCAAACAGATGATGAAAATGGGTTCTATGGTCACGATCAACCAAGTGTTAGATCAAGAGACTGCCCAGCTAGTTGCTGAAGAAATGGGTCACAAAGTTGTGCTTATCCGTGAAAACGAACTTGAGCACCAAGTGCTACAAGACCGTGATGATGAAGATGGCATCAAGCTAGAATCTCGTGCACCAGTTGTGACTATCATGGGTCACGTTGACCACGGTAAGACTTCGTTACTCGACTACATTCGCCGCGCTAAAGTGGCTGCTGGCGAAGCCGGTGGTATTACTCAGCATATCGGTGCATACCATGTTGAAACTGAAAATGGCATGATCACTTTCCTTGATACTCCTGGTCACGCCGCGTTTACCGCAATGCGTGCCCGTGGTGCCAAGGCAACGGATATTGTTGTGCTAGTTGTTGCTGCCGATGACGGTGTAATGCCGCAAACAATCGAAGCTATTCAACATGCTAAAGCTGGTAACGTGCCATTAATCGTGGCTGTGAACAAGATGGATAAACCGGAAGCGGATATCGATCGCGTTAAGAGCGAATTGTCGCAACACGGTGTTATGTCTGAAGATTGGGGTGGAGACAACATGTTTGCCTTCGTTTCAGCTAAGACAGGTGAAGGCGTTGACGAACTGTTAGAAGGTATCTTACTGCAAGCTGAAGTTCTCGAACTGAAAGCGGTACGTGATGGTATGGCTGCCGGTGTGGTCATTGAATCACAATTGGACAAAGGTCGCGGTCCTGTGGCTACGATTCTGGTTCAAGAAGGTACGCTGCGCCAAGGTGATATCGTTCTGTGTGGTCTTGAGTACGGTAAAATTCGTGCAATGAAAGACGAAAACGGTCGTTCAATCACTGAAGCGGGTCCATCTATTCCTGTTGAAATTCTAGGTCTGTCAGGCGTTCCGTCTGCAGGTGATGAAGCAACAGTCGTACGTGACGAACGTAAAGCTCGCGAAGTTGCCCTGTATCGTCAAGGTAAGTTCCGTGATGTGAAACTGGCACGTCAGCAAAAATCTAAGCTAGAAAACATGTTTGCGAACATGACAGACGGCGAAGTGAAAGAACTGAACATCGTTCTTAAAGCAGACGTACAAGGTTCACTCGAAGCGATTACTGATTCGTTAACAGGTTTGTCTACCGACGAAGTGAAAGTGAACATCATCGCTCGCGGTGTGGGTGCACTGACTGAAACGGATGCAACCTTAGCGGCTGCCTCTAACGCTATCATGGTTGGCTTTAACGTACGTGCCGATGCACAAGCCCGTAAGACTATCGAAAGTGAAAGTGTTGATTTACGTTACTACAGCGTTATCTATAATTTGATTGATGAAGTGCGTGCAGCAATGACAGGTATGCTGTCTCCTGTGTTCAAACAACAAATTATCGGTCTGGCTGAAGTTCGTGATGTGTTCAAGTCACCTAAGCTGGGTGCAATTGCTGGCTGTATGGTGACCGAAGGTACCATCAAGCGTAGCGCACCAATTCGCGTACTACGTGATAACGTTGTTATCTACGAAGGTGAACTCGAATCTCTACGTCGCTTCAAAGACGACGTTGCTGAAGTTCGCAATGGTATGGAATGTGGTATTGGCGTTAAGAACTACAACGATGTTCGCGTAGGCGACCAAATCGAAGTATTCGAAACCGTCGAGATTGCTCGTACTCTGTAACGATAATAAGGGCGGCTTTAGCCGCCCTTATCAATTTAAGCTATGGTAAGAAATATTATGGCAAAAGAATTCAGTCGTACTCGTCGAATCGCTCAGCAGCTTCAGCAAGAACTTGCTCAAGTGCTACAGCGCGACATGAAAGATCCTCGTATTGGCTTTGTGACTGTGAATGACGTCGACGTCTCTCGCGATCTCAGCTATGCCAAAGTGTTTGTGACTTTTTTCGAAGAAGACAAAGCTGTCGTTCAAGAAAAGCTAAATGCTTTGATCAGCGCAGCTCCATATATCCGCACTTTAGTGGCGGGTCGTATGAAGCTGCGTGTCATGCCTGAACTGCGTTTTATTTACGATAGCTCGCTGGTTGAAGGTATGCGCATGTCTAACTTAGTTAGCCAAGTGATCAACCAAGACAAAGCGAAGCAACAGCAATTTGGCAGCGAAGACGCATCGGTTGAAGATGAAGTCTTAGGTGATGATATTGCTGATGACGCAGATGAAACTGAAGGTAAAGATTAATGGCTCGTCGTCCAAAAGGTCGTTTTATCGATGGGATAGTGCTGCTGGATAAATCCACTGGCATGAGTTCTAACTTTGCATTGCAAAGGGTAAAGCGCTTTTTTAATGCGAATAAAGCTGGGCATACGGGCGCACTCGATCCGTTAGCGACAGGTATGTTACCTGTATGCTTAGGCGAAGGGACTAAGTTTTCTCAGCATCTATTGGATGCCGATAAACGCTATTTAGTCACTGCAAAACTTGGCGAACGGACAGATACCAGTGATTCCGATGGTGAAGTGGTGCAAACCCGCGCCATTGATTTTACCGAGGCGCAGTTATTAACCGCGCTTGATTTCTTCCGTGGTGAAACTCAGCAAGTGCCTTCTATGTATTCCGCGCTGAAATATCAGGGTCAGCCCCTGTATAAATATGCCCGTGAAGGCATAGAAGTGCCGCGTGAATCTCGCCCTATTACGGTATTTGAGCTAAATTTCATCGGTCTTGAAGGCGATGAGCTGACCTTAGACATTCATTGCTCTAAGGGCACTTATATTCGCACTATCATAGACGATCTCGGTGAGATGCTCGGTTGTGGCGCCCATGTGATTATGCTGCGCCGCACCCAAGTTGCACAGTATCCCTATGCCAGAATGGTCACTTTAGAACAACTTGAAGCGCTAGTTGCTCATGCACATGAACAAAAGATAGATCCGAGCGTATTACTCGACCCTCTGTTATTGCCTATGGACACGGCCGTGGCCGATTTCCCTGAGGTGAATGTGCCGGATGCGATAGCTCCTTACTTAATGCAAGGTCAAGCGGTTCGGGTACCGGTTAATGCAGAATTGAAAACCGATGAGTTGGTACGTATCACTTTAGGTGATATTCGCCGATTTGTGGGGATTGGCACAATGAACGAAGATGGCTTATTAGCGCCGAAACGACTCATTGTTATCCATGACGAACCTGCAGAAACGCATTAGCCCGCTATCCATCGACAAATGATTAAATTAGTTGATGCATTAGTCCCCGCCTTTTATTGCGCTAGGGTGGGTTTATGGGTAAAATAGCGCGCCCTCTGGCTGAGTTAGTGATCGGCTAGAGATTCATATTATTTATTTGGAGATATACATGTCACTAAGTCCTGAAGCAAAAGCAAAAATTTTGGCTGATTTTGGCCGTTGTGAAAACGACACTGGTTCAACTGAAGTTCAAGTTGCTTTGTTAACTGCGCAAATCAACCATTTGCAAGATCACTTCAAAGAGCACATTCATGATCACCACTCACGTCGTGGTCTGTTACGTATGGTTAGCTCACGTCGTAAGTTAACTGCTTACCTGAAACGTACTGATTTAGCACGTTACACTGCTCTGATCCAAAAGTTAGGTCTACGTCGTTAATTTCGCGTCGACTAACGTGAAAAAGGAGGCTTAGCCTCCTTTTTTATTGCCTAAAATTTAACAGAATATTTATTGTGCAAACGAGAGATATACAGAAGTTACAGCCAAAATCAGTCTAATGTTTAGGTCCGTTATGCTTAGCTTGATGTGATTAAGCATCGAATCGAAACTTAAGTGCCAATGTAAGTATCCTAAGCCCCACGTAAACCATCAAGACTGCTTATTGTTGCTGTTTGTGTTGCTATATACAGCGCTTCAAATTCTGCTTGGGGTAGAGGCTGACTAAAATAGAAACCTTGGCCGACTTGGCACTGATTTTCTTTCAACCAATCCAATTGCTGCTCGTTTTCAATGCCTTCGGCCACAATGGTCAAATTAAGCTGCTTACCTAACATTAAAATGGTTGATGCAATTGCGCTATCCCCTGGTAGATCGGAAACGAAACAACGATCGATTTTCATGGTAGTGATAGGCAAATGGCGCAGGTAAGAGAGTGAAGAATACCCTGTGCCAAAGTCATCGACTGCAATACCAAATCCGGCTGATTTCAATTGTTCAAGCTTAGCGATAGCGAGTTCAATGTCGTTCATCAAAGAGGTTTCAGTGATTTCAATTTCCAGCAACTCGGGTTGGATTTGATAGCGTAATGCCATCTGTTTGATATCGGGAACTAAACTAGCATCGGCAAATTGCTGTGAGGCAACATTAATCGCAATTGGGATGGCATAGTTATATTTTTTCTGCCATTCCCTAAGTACTTTACAGCTTTGCTCTATCACCCAACGACCTATAGGAATGATGATACCGGTCTCTTCCGCGACGGGAATAAAGGAAATGGGGCTGATGAGTCGTCCGTCTTTTTGCCAACGGATCAAGGCTTCACAGGCGATGACTTTGCCTGTTTGCAGATCAAGTTTCGGTTGGAAATACAGTAAAAATTCATTGTTTTTTAACGCATCATGTAAAGATGCTTCAGTGCGTAAACGAACTGCTGCTCGCTCAGTCATCTGTTGTTTGAAGAAGGCCCATTGATTCGAGCCTGCAGCTTTCGCGCTGTACATGGCAATGTCAGCGTGACGGATCAAATCTTCAGCGCTGTTACCGTCTTCGGGATAAATAGAAATCCCAATCGATGCCGCAGGATGAATTGCATGTTCATTTAATTGAATCGGGACATTGAGCTGGATCAGTAGCTTATCTACAAAATCTGCCGCTTGGTCTGGGGTGTGAACCGTATCGGCCAGAATAACGAATTCATCGCCACCTAAGCGGGAAACTGTGCCTTTATCACCAACGAATCGTTCGAGAATTCGGGCGATACGAGCGAGGAATTGATCGCCTAATGCGTGGCCAAGGGAATCGTTGATATTCTTAAAACGGTCTAAGTCGATAAACATCAATGCAAAGCTGCGTTTGTGTACTCGCGAGCGTTGGATAGTGACTGCAATGGTTTCAAGCAATAGTGTGCGGTTCGGTAAGCCTGTTAGCGGATCTCGGGTCGCCATTTTGCGCAGTTTGGATTGGGTTTGGCTAAATTGGATAAGAATTTGGTTGAATTTCGAGGTCACTAGGCCGAGTTCATCATCCTTGTGTGCGTTGGACATAGGTAAGAGATTTTCGTCCGGAGAGTCGGGTTCGATCTTATCGATGGCCTCACTGATGCGTGCGATAGGCTGAGTCAGGAAGCGATGGAATACCACGGAAAGCACTAAGGTGAGTAAGAGTGCACGAGCGAGAGTGGCAAAAAAACTAAATCTTAACTGCGAGAAGAGGGTGTTTGTTAGTTCTTGGGTATCGTAGAAAACCGTTAATGTACCAATGAGTTGCTGTTGTTGGGTACCTTCAAAATAAAAAGGCCTATACAAAGGGCGAGAAATTTCTTTGAGATCATCAAATAATTTATTACTTAAACTGATAAAAGTCTGTGAGTTATTCTGCTTATTATTACTGACAGAAACAAACATTGAGCCATCGTCCAGCTCAATCACCGCCGAGCCAACATGTTCGACTTTGATGGCACCCTCTAAAGTTTGACGGGCTAAATTATCATCTAATGCCCATACGGCATTTGCTGCAGGTTGTTCAACTGAATCAAGGAGTTCTTGCTGAGTGGTCGTGAGTTGTTGTTTGGTTGATACGACGACTAAAGCGATTTCAACAATAAAAATGGCAATGGCAAAAAATAGGGCAGTAAATACGACTAGGTTAGTTTGTTTCCACGTCAGTGACTTAAAACGGCCTGTCATCGGGCGCATCCTTCATGATAATTATTCACCATCGGCGAGATTTTCCGTATCAATATAAACCGCAACTCTTTGTTGATTTAACCACTTTAGTGAAAAGTTACGTATTTGTCATCATTATCTGCTCTTTATCTATTGATCCGAATTGCAGTATACTTACGCGCGTAATTCAAGGTCATTAATTAAGGAATGGGTCACGTGAATCCTATTGTAAAGAGTTTTGAGTATGGTCAACATACAGTCACCCTGGAAACAGGTGTTATAGCGCGTCAAGCTGATGCAGCCGTTTTAGCGAGTATGGGTGACACGACAGTGTTAGTCACTGTTGTCGGTAAAAAAGATGCAGATGCAGGCCGTGACTTTTTCCCTCTGACTGTTAACTATCAAGAAAAAACCTACGCAGCGGGTAAAATTCCTGGTGGTTTCTTTAAGCGTGAAGGCCGTCCTTCAGAAGATGAGACATTAATCGCTCGTCTGATCGACCGTCCAATTCGCCCTCTTTTCCCTAATGGTTTCAAAAACGAAGTTCAAGTTATCATTACCGTAGTATCTGTCGATCCACAAATCGAGCCAGATATCATCTCCATGATCGGTACTTCTGCAGCACTGGCTATTTCTGGTATTCCATTCAGCGGTCCTTTAGGTGCTGCACGTGTGGGTTACATTGATGGCGAATACGTGTTGAACCCAAGTGTTGCACAACTTGCAACTAGTCAACTGAACTTAGTGGTTGCTGGTACTGCTGGTGCAGTATTAATGGTGGAATCAGAAGCCCAAGCATTACCAGAAGAAGTGATGTTAGGTTCTGTAGTTTACGGTCACGATCAACAACAAGTGGTTATTAAGGCGATTGCTGAATTTAAAGCAGAAGCCGGTAAACCAACTTGGGATTGGACTGCACCAACGCAAGATGCCGATTTAGTCGCTCAAATCAAAGAGCTTGCTGAAGCTGGTTTAGGTGATGCGTATAAAATCCAAGTTAAACAAGATCGTTATGCTCAAGTTTCTGTTGTTAAAGCAGCAGCAAAAGAAGCCTTGTTAGCGAGCAATCCAAGCGTTGATTTACGTGAAGTTGACAACTTACTGGGTAGCTTAGAGAAGAAAGTGGTTCGTGGTCGCATCATCCGTGGCGAGCCACGTATCGATGGTCGTGAACCAGACATGATCCGTGCCTTAAGTGTGTTAGCGGGCGTATTGCCACGTACTCACGGTAGCGCATTGTTCACTCGTGGCGAAACTCAAGCGTTAGTCACTTGTACTTTAGGTACTGAACGTGATGCACAGAAGATCGACAGCATCATGGGCGAGCGCACTAACCGTTTCATGCTGCACTATAACTTCCCTCCATACTCTGTTGGTGAAACAGGCATGGTGGGATCACCTAAGCGCCGCGAAATCGGTCATGGTAAGTTAGCTTGGCGCGGTATTAACGCTGTTATGCCTTCAGCGGCTGAATTCCCATACAGCGTACGCGTTGTATCTGAAATCACTGAATCTAACGGTTCAAGCTCTATGGCGTCAGTATGTGGTACTTCTCTCGCGCTGATGGATGCCGGTGTACCTATCAAGACTTCTGTAGCGGGTATCGCTATGGGTCTAGTGAAAGAAGGCGATGATTTCGTTGTTCTTTCTGACATCTTAGGTGATGAAGATCATTTAGGTGACATGGACTTTAAAGTTGCGGGTACGCGTGATGGTATTACTGCACTGCAGATGGATATCAAGATCGAAGGTATCACTAAAGAAATCATGGATATCGCACTGCAACAAGCCTATGGTGCACGTGTACATATCCTGAACGTGATGGATCAAGCGATTGGTTCACACCGTGATGATATTTCTGATCACGCTCCACGCATCACTGTTATCAAGATCAATCCAGAAAAAATCCGTGATGTTATCGGTAAAGGTGGCGCAGTTATCCGTGCTCTGACCGAAGAAACGGGTACTACGATTGAACTAGAAGATGATGGTACTGTGAAGATCGCTTCTTCAAACGGCGAAGCAACTAAAGAAGCTATCCGTCGTATCGAAGAAATCACTTCAGAAGTTGAAGTGGGTCGTATCTACAATGGTAAGGTTATCCGTATCGTTGATTTCGGCGCATTCGTGAATATTCTGCCGGGCAAAGACGGTTTAGTACACATTTCACAAATCAGTGATGAACGTGTTGCTAACGTGTCTGATCACCTTGAGCTGAACCAAGAAGTTGCCGTTAAGGTGATGGAAGTGGATCGTCAAGGCCGCGTACGTCTGTCAATTAAAGAAGCACAAACGAAAGAAGCTGCTGCTGAATAATGAGTCTTTGACTTATTTATAGGCACACACTTTTTAAGTGATTGCATCAAAAGGAGATCAAATGATCTCCTTTTTTGTTTTAGCATTAAGAAAGTCAGTATTAATCTTAATTCCCTAATAGCGGTCCTGTGGTGGGATTGCTATCATGAAGATTCTTCTGCGTATGTTGGGAATCTAAAAAGGTAGAAATGGATGAGTCTTAAAATTAGAACCGCTGTCGTTGCTGTGCTGGCGAGTGCCAGTCTGTTGTTAGCCGGATGCGCAACCACCCAGTCTCCTTTAGATAACCATAATGATGTTGAAGGTAAATTGGTTGTCGCGCCAGTTATGCCTGATTATAAAGTCGAAGTGACACTGGCAAAACTCAACGAGATTTTGGCTACGGTCGAACTGACGAATGAACAGAGAGCCAGATTTCATTACGATCGTGGTGTGATTTACGACAGTGTGGGCTTAAGACTGCTCGCACGGATTGATTTTATGCAAGCGTTAAAACTTCAGCCTGATCTTGCTGATGCCTATAATTTCCTTGGAATTTATTACACCCAAGAAGGTGAATACGACAGCGCCTATGAAGCCTTCGATGGCGTATTAGAGTTAGCACCTAATTATGATTATGCCTATTTGAATCGCGGTATTGCTTTGTACTATGGCGACCGTATTGATTTAGCGACTAAAGATATGCAGGCGTTTTATGCAGGCGATAATAAAGACGGTTATCGGGCATTATGGTTGTATTTGATTGATTTGAAAGCTGACTCCGTTGAAGCTAAAAAACAGTTAGCGCAGCATCGTCAGAATTTAGAAAATGATGCTTGGGCGACCGTTATCGTCGATTATTATTTAGGTAAAAAAAGCCGTGACGAGGTGTTTTCTGCGGCTAAAGTAGGCTTAACTTATCCGAAAGAATATGCTGAACGTTTATGCGAAGCTTATTTTTACCTTGCAAAAATGGCGATAGAAACTAAGCAATATCAAGATGCTGCAAACTATTTTCGCTTAGCATTGGCAACCAATATCTATGATTTTGTCGAACATAGATATGCGCGTATTGAACTCGCCAAAGTCAAAGGTTTGCTCGAAGCCACAAAATAACCTCTCTCAGCCCGAGTTCATCTCGGGCTTTGCCTAGCCAAGCTCGAACTGAGGCGCTATAATTTGCGCCTTTTTAGCGATACAAGTGCATAGGTTAACATGTCAGGCAATAAAGTAGAGGTCGATAAACGTCGCACCTTCGCGATCATATCGCACCCCGACGCGGGTAAAACAACCATTACCGAAAAAGTGCTGTTATTCGGAAACGCTTTGCAGAAAGCGGGTACGGTTAAAGGCAAAAAATCGGGTCAGCATGCTAAGTCTGACTGGATGGAAATGGAGAAAGACCGTGGTATTTCTATTACTACGTCTGTCATGCAATTTCCCTATGGTGGCGCCCTTGTTAACTTACTCGATACGCCTGGTCACGAAGACTTCTCTGAAGATACTTATCGTACTCTGACGGCCGTTGACTCATGTTTGATGGTGATCGACTCTGCTAAGGGTGTTGAAGACCGTACTATCAAGTTGATGGAAGTGACACGTCTGCGTGATACGCCGATTGTGACCTTTATGAATAAACTCGACCGCGATATCCGTGATCCTATTGATCTAATGGATGAAGTCGAAAGCGTGCTGAATATTGCCTGTGCACCTATTACTTGGCCTATTGGCAGCGGTAAAGAATTTAAAGGTATTTACCACATACTGCGTGATGAAGTGGTGTTGTATCAAGGCGGTATGGGACACACGATCCAAGAGCGTCGCGTAATTAAAGGCATTAATAATCCTGATCTTGAGAAAGCGATTGGCAGTTATGCCGCTGATTTGCGCAATGAGATGGAATTAGTGCGCGGCGCGTCGCATGAATTTGACCATTCAGCTTTCTTGAAAGGCGAGTTGACCCCAGTATTTTTTGGTACTGCTTTGGGTAACTTTGGTGTGGACCATATTCTTGACGGCATCGTCGAGTGGGCACCTAAGCCATTACCGCGCGAAAGCGATACACGCGTTATCATGCCTGATGAAGAAAAATTCACCGGTTTCGTGTTCAAGATCCAAGCAAACATGGATCCAAAACACCGTGACCGTGTTGCCTTTATGCGTGTCTGTTCAGGTCGTTACGAGCAGGGCATGAAAATGCACCATGTGCGTATTGGTAAAGATGTTAACGTTAGCGATGCATTGACTTTTATGGCGGGCGATCGTGAACGTGCTGAAGAAGCTTACCCTGGCGATATCATCGGTTTACATAACCATGGCACTATCCGTATTGGCGATACGTTTACCCAAGGTGAAAAATTCCGTTTCACTGGCGTACCTAACTTCGCCCCTGAAATGTTCCGCCGTATTCGTCTGCGTGATCCGCTTAAACAGAAGCAACTCTTAAAAGGCTTAGTACAGTTATCTGAAGAAGGTGCTGTACAAGTATTCCGCCCAATTGATACTAACGATTTGATTGTTGGCGCTGTGGGTGTACTGCAGTTTGAAGTGGTTGTTGGTCGTCTGAAGAGTGAATATAACGTCGAAGCTATTTACGAAGGTATTAGCGTGTCGACAGCTCGCTGGGTTTATTGTAAGGATGAGCGTAAGCTTGAAGAGTTCCGCCGTAAGTGTAGCCAAAACTTGGCTCTCGATGGTGGCGATAACTTAACCTATATTGCACCAACTATGGTTAACCTTAATCTTTCGATGGAAAGATATCCTGATATTGAGTTTGCGAAAACCCGCGAACATTAATAGGGTTCGGTCTAGAATAGTGGTTGAAATGGCGGTGAATTCACCGCCATTTTTGTATCTAATGAAAATTAAAAATCGGTTCTGGATGTGAATGATGGCGAATTGGATCACAAAAACATGGCAGGCTTATATTCATTGGTGCGACCGAATGGGGCTGACACCTGAAAATCGTCGCTGTTGCATGCCGCGCCTTGAAGATCCTCCATTAGCGGTAAAATGCGCTAAAGCTTTGGTGGTTGACGAAACAGTATCGCCACCCGAACTTCATTCAATTGGTAAATCGACCGCAGAGTGAGGAATTTATTGTGATTGATACCCACGCCCATTTGGATTTTGCTGAGTTTGATGTTGACCGCGACGATGTGGTGTTGCGAATGCACAGTGTTGGCGTAGATAATCTGATTATTCCTGGTGTGTCCCCGCAGCACTGGCACAAACAGCTCGTCGTTGCCGAACAATACCAAACTTATTTTGCCCTCGGTATTCATCCTTGGTTTTGTCCAGAGGATGTTGATGCTGGGATCTTAGCATTAACATCTCAAGTTTCGGCGTTACTAGAATGTCCTCGCTTTGTTGCTATTGGTGAATGTGGCTTAGATAAGCTCTATTCCTCAACGTGGTCTCAGCAGCTTGCATTTTTTGAGGCACAATTAGCTTTAGCTAAGTCCGTTAATCTGCCAGTTATTATTCATAGCGTAAAAGCACATTCAGAGGTTTTAGGGTGTTTGAAAAAGCATCAATTGCCTAGAGGCGGTGTGATACATGCTTTTTCTGGCAGTACTGAAATTGCACTGGAATATATCAAATTAGGTTTTAAGCTGGGAATTGGTGGTTTGATTATGAACCCTAATGCCAAAAAATTGCTCAAAACTGTCAGCGAATTACCACTTCAGCACTTCATACTTGAGACTGACTCTCCTGCAATGACGCCGATAAATGTTACTGAAAAACGTAACCAGCCCGCTAACCTTGTTTTTTTTATAGACAAAATTGCCAATTTGCAAAAAAAATCAAGTGTTCTAATATCAGAACACTTGGTGTTGAATGCAATGCAACTGTTTGACCTTTAGCTGTTTTTAAATAAACAGGTGTAGGTCGCACTAGCATTCTGCACTAAGCGATTGAAATTAAACTCCAAAAATATGATCAAAACGACGATTTTCGACTTTGCCTCGGGTATAATCTGACTCGGAAATAGGTTGATTAACAACATAATTAAAAAGTGTTAACAATAGGGTGATGGTTAATGGATATATTAATGAGTTTAGTAGGGGTGGTCACCCTACTTGCGATAGGTTTCCTCCTATCGAATAACAAAAAAGCAATTAATTTACGTACAGTGGGCGGCGCGTTAGCTATCCAAGCTGCCTTCGGTGGTTTTGTACTGTATATTCCTGTTGGTAAAGACATTCTGAAAGGAATGTCTGATGCGGTTTCTAGCGTTATTGGTTACGCACAAAACGGTATCGGTTTCCTGTTTGGTGATTTAGCTAACTTCAAACTTGGCTTTATCTTCGCAGTTAACGTGTTACCCGTTATTGTGTTCTTCTCTTCTCTGATTGCGGTTCTATATTACTTAGGCGTTATGCAGTGGATCATCCGTATCATCGGTGGTGGTTTACAAAAAGCATTGGGCACAAGCCGTACTGAATCTATGTCAGCAACTGCTAACATCTTCGTTGGTCAGACTGAAGCCCCATTAGTGGTTCGCCCATTCATTCCAACTATGACGCAGTCTGAACTGTTTGCGATCATGGTGGGTGGTTTGGCATCAATCGCGGGTTCAGTATTGGCTGGTTACGCGCAGATGGGTGTACCTATCGAATACTTAGTTGCCGCTTCATTCATGGCAGCACCAGGTGGTCTATTAATGGCTAAACTGATGCACCCTGAAACTGAAGCTGCTAAAAATGACATGAGCGATTTACCAGAAGATCCTGACAAACCAGCTAACGTATTAGACGCCGCTGCTGCAGGTGCTTCATCAGGTATGCATTTAGCCTTAAACGTAGGCGCTATGTTGTTAGCCTTCGTTGGTTTGATCGCTATGGTCAACGGCATTATTGGTGGTGTGGGTGGTTGGTTTGGCGTTGAAGGTTTAACACTTGAACTGATCCTTGGCTATGTGTTCATGCCATTAGCATTCCTTATCGGTGTGCCTTGGAATGAAGCATTAGTAGCAGGTTCTTTCATCGGTCAAAAGATCATTGTTAACGAATTCGTTGCTTACTTAAACTTTGCTCCATATATCTCTGATGCTGCCACGGCTTGTACAGCAGTAGCTGCTGAAGTTGTTAAAGGTCTGCCGTTATGTGTTGCTGAGACACAAGCTGTGATGACTCATAGAACACAAGCGATTATTTCGTTTGCTCTGTGTGGTTTCGCTAACTTGTCTTCAATCGCGATTCTGCTTGGTGGTTTAGGTGCTATGGCTCCTAACCGTCGTCATGATTTAGCTACAATGGGTATTCGTGCGGTTATCGCCGGCTCTTTAGCTAACTTAATGAGCGCAACACTTGCTGGTTTGTTCTTAGCTATCTAAGTAGCAACAGTAGGGGGAAACCCCACTAACTGGGTCCTGACCATGCAGGGCAGGGCCTAAGTTAATTCAACCATTTTCCAGTAGTGATTCCTGTAGTGAATAGTTTCTCCAATTGAAAGACACAGAATGCAACTGAAGTGTAGCTGTCATTCTGTCTTAAATGTCGTGAGTCTACGGTTACGTTAATTAATCGTAATGCAGAAGTCGCGACTTTGTTCACAATTAAGAATTTTGTGTTTGTGATTTTACGCTAGATTATTGAGATTTTTTTTAATCTAGGTAGAATGCGAACGCCACAAAAAGAACGCTACCCTCGATGGTAGCAAACAAGATAAATGGGGTTGATGATGAAAAACGTTAAAACTTTAGCTTTAGCCGCTACTGCAGTAGCAGCAATCTCTGGCAACGCATTTGCTGCTGATCGTACTGATCTTCACGGTACTGATTATAAGTGGATGCAGTTCAACGCTATGTACTCTATTGGTGAAAAGCCAGATAACCCAGCAACAGGCGATCAACACAACTACTTAGAAATGGAATTCGGCGGTCGTTCTGGCGTATTCGATCTATACGGTTATGTTGACGTATTCAACTTAGCAAACCAATCAAGCAGCAACGGTGACAAGAACCCAGGTTCTGGCACAAGCAAAATTTTCATGAAGTTTGCTCCACGTGTGTCTATCGATGCTTTGACTGGTAAAGACTTATCTTTTGGCCCAGTTCAAGAAGTTTACTTCTCTACTCTGTTCAACTGGGATGGTCTGAATGGTGAAGGCGTTAACTCTTCATTCTGGGGTGTTGGTGCTGATGTAAACGTGCCTTGGTTAGGCAAAACAGGTATGAACCTATATGGTTTCTACGACCTGAATGCTAAAGAGTGGAACGGATATCAGTTCTCTGCTAACTGGTTCAAACCTTTCTACTTCTTTGATAACAAGAGCTTCCTGTCATTCCAAGGTTACATCGATTATCAATTCGGTGCAGATGAAGACCAAGCTGCTTTCGTACCAAAAACGTCAAACGGTGGTAACATCTTCTTCGGCCTATACTGGCATTCAGATCGTTATGCTCTGGGCTATGGCTTGAAAGGCTTCAAAGACGTTTATCTGTTAGAAGATGGTGCTGGTGCTCTAGCTCTAGAATCAACAGGTTGGTCACACTACCTGTCAGCAACTTACAAGTTCTAATCTCTTGTAATTATTGCTTGTTGGAGCCGCATTATGCGGCTCCATCTTTAGTTTTACCATGAGTCTTTATCTAAGCCTATTAGGCTAACAAGTGGGTTTATATAAAGGTTTGTGTTTTTCTCGCGCTAAAATGGATTTTTCGCGGAAAAGTAGGAGCAAGATTTTATTCGTATCCTCTCTTCCGGTCTTCAAGGATTCAAGTCGTGGTCACTTATAAGTTATTTTAAGTGTCAGGATGCCTATTGCTCTTTATGACTTAGGCAAGATTGAATACCTACAACAAGGTAGTTTGTACAAGCAAATTACTCGGCACCGCCTGAAGGCCCGGCCATATAAAAATAATCAAAATAATGCCACCTCTCAAGCGTTGCTTTTATGCGACTGATTTCTATTCATTTAATTTTTATTTTGGAGAGCTATTATGACTGATTTAAAAAAAGCAGCACAACGCGCCATTGAGTTAATGGACTTAACGACTTTGAATGATGACGACACAGATCAAAAAGTGATCGACCTGTGCCACAAAGCGAAAACGGCTGCGGGCAATACTGCCGCTATCTGCATTTACCCACGTTTCATCCCGATTGCACGCAAGACGTTAGATGAAATCGGTGCTGAAGATATCCAAATTGCCACTGTGACTAACTTCCCCCATGGCAATGATGACATTGCCATTGCTGTGCTAGAAACTCGCGCCGCTGTTGCCTATGGTGCCGACGAAGTTGACGTGGTATTCCCATACCGCGCACTGATGGAAGGCAATGAAACAATTGGTTTTGAATTAGTTAAAGCCTGTAAAGAAGCCTGTGGTGAAGTCTTGTTAAAAGTCATCATCGAATCTGGCGTGTTAGCTGATCCTGCTCTTATCCGCCGTGCATCTGAGCTTTCAATCGATGCAGGTGCTGACTTTATTAAAACCTCTACAGGTAAAGTGCCTGTAAACGCCACACTTGAAGCGGCTGAAATCATGTTAACTGTGATCAGCGAGAAGAATACACAAGTAGGCTTCAAGCCTGCCGGTGGTGTGCGTGATGCTGCACAAGCGGCTGAATTCCTTGGTGTTGCTGAGCGTATTTTAGGTGCTGAATGGGTTTCACCACGTACCTTTAGATTTGGTGCTTCAAGTTTACTAAACAGCTTGTTACACACACTAGAATTAGCTGATGCGCCTAAGCCGACTCAAGGCTATTAATTGCAAACTATCGCTGATTAATACTATCAGCGTATAGCGAGCCTAATTAAGTGTGACCTAAATCTATTTGGCAAACTCAAAACTTCGATAGTATGAACTTGTAATATTGCTACAGTTTTGATGTTTCATTGCAAAGATAAGCACTAGCGACAGGGTTGTTAGTGTCTATCTTGGAGGCAGTATCATGTTTCTAGCTCAAGAGATTATTCGTAAAAAACGTAATGGTTTAGCGCTAAGTTCCGCAGAAATACAGTTTTTTGTTCAAGGTATCACTACTAACGCAGTGTCCGAAGGCCAGATTGCCGCATTAGGCATGGCTGTGTACTTTAATGACATGAACATGGATGAAAGAATCGCTTTAACAACAGCGATGCGTGATTCTGGCACTGTACTTAATTGGCAGTCATTGGGACTCAATGGCCCTGTTATCGACAAACACAGCACTGGCGGTGTGGGTGATGTGATTAGCCTTATGCTTGGCCCTATGGCTGCGGCTTGTGGTGGTTATGTGCCTATGATTTCTGGGCGTGGCCTAGGTCATACGGGCGGCACGCTCGATAAGTTTGATGCCATTCCGGGTTATCAAACTGAGCCATCAAGTGAATTGTTCCGTAAAGTGGTTAAAGAAGTCGGTGTGGCGATTATTGGCCAAACAGGCGATCTCGTTCCTGCCGACAAACGTTTCTATTCTATCCGCGATAATACCGCCACCGTTGAATCCATTTCCCTCATCACTGCGTCGATTTTGTCTAAGAAATTAGCCTGTAATTTAGATGCGTTGGCGATGGATGTGAAAGTCGGTAGCGGCGCCTTTATGCCAACCTATGAAGCATCGGAAGAATTAGCTCGCAGTATTGCAGCTGTTGCTAATGGCGCGGGCACTAAAACGACAGCTTTGCTTACAGATATGAATCAAGTGCTTGCATCTTGCGCAGGTAACTCGGTTGAAGTGAAAGAAGCCATCGACTTTTTAACGGGTGCTTACCGTAACCCGCGTTTATATGAAGTCACTATGGGTCTTTGCGCTGAGATGTTGCTTCTGGGCGGTCTTGCAAGCAATGAAGCCGACGCTCGCGCTAAACTGAATCGTGTGCTCGATAATGGTCGCGCTGCAGAACTCTTTGGCAAGATGGTGTCGGGTCTTGGTGGTCCAGTCGATTTTGTTGAAAACTACAGTAAATACCTACCGCAATCACAAATTATTCGTCCAGTTTTTGCCGATATGCAAGGTTATGCCTATAGCATGGATACCCGTGAATTAGGTTTAGCGGTTGTGACCTTAGGTGGCGGCCGCCGTAAGCCTGGTGATGCACTAGACTATAGTGTTGGCTTAACTCAAGTGTGTGCTTTAGGCGATAAAGTAGATTCATCGACTCCGATTGCCGTTATCCATGCACAGTCTGAAGCCGCCTTCGCGGAAGCTGAACTTGCGGTGAAAAAAGCGATTCACATTGGTGAAACCGCTCCAGAAAAAACACCTGAGATCTATGCCTATATTCGTGCATCGGATCTTTAAGGAAGAATTATGAAACGTACCATTATTATGATGTTGGACTCCTTTGGAGTCGGTGCTTCTGCTGATGCAGCAAGCTTTGGTGATGTCGGTTCCGATACCTTTGGTCATATTGCTAAAGCATGCGCCGAAGGCAAAGCCGATATTGGCCGTGAAGGCCCGCTGAAATTACCTAACTTAGCGCGCTTAGGTTTAGGCCATGCAGCGATGGAAAGTACTGGTGCCTTTGCACCCGGTTTTGGCGATAATGTTGAGCTGATTGGTGCTTATGGTCATGCACAAGAGTTAAGTTCGGGTAAAGATACGCCGAGCGGTCACTGGGAGATGGCGGGCGTGCCCGTACTATTCGAGTGGGGTTATTTCAGCGAGCACCAAAATTCTTTCCCTAAAGAACTGACGGATAAGATCTTAGCCCGTGCAGGTCTGGATGGATTCTTAGGTAATTGCCATGCCTCAGGTACAACCATTTTAGAAGAGTTAGGCGAAGAGCACATGCGCTCTGGCAAGCCTATTTTCTACACCTCTGCTGATTCAGTATTCCAAATCGCTTGCCATGAAGAAACGTTTGGTTTAGAAAATCTCTATCGTCTTTGCGAAATAACCCGTGAAGAGTTAGAGCCTTACAACATAGGTCGCGTCATTGCCCGTCCATTTGATGGTACTGGTCCAAGTGATTTTGCCCGTACCGGCAATCGTAAGGATTATTCGCTCGCGCCACCTGCAAAAACTGTACTCGATAAGCTGAAAGAGGCTGGCGGTGAAGTGGTGAGTGTAGGCAAGATTGCCGACATTTATGCTTACTGTGGTATCACTAAAAAAGTGAAGGCGAACGGCTTAGAAGCACTTTTCGATGCGACCTTAGCCGAAGTGAAATCTGCGGGTGATAACACTATAGTGTTTACTAACTTCGTTGATTTCGACTCTCACTACGGTCATCGCCGTGATGTTGCTGGTTACGCCAAAGGGCTGGAATATTTTGATGCCCGTTTGCCTGAAATGCTCGCATTATTAGGTGAAGACGATCTGCTGATTTTAACGGCGGATCACGGTTGCGATCCAACATGGCAAGGCACGGATCATACCCGTGAATATGTGCCAGTATTAGCCTTTGGCGCTGGATTGAAAGCGGGATCGCTGGGTCGTCGTAATAGCTTTGCCGATATCGGCCAATCTATTGCGAGCCACTTTAAGCTTGAACCTATGGCCTATGGCGAATCGTTCCTTTAGGCAAATTAGCATTTATTTCGATTTGGCGGCTGACATTTGCCGCCAGTAAACAAAGACTTAAGTCTTAATAAAATAAACAGGGGTTATTTCGATGGCAACACCACACATTAATGCTGTAGAGGGCGCATTCGCTGAGACAATGCTGTTTCCAGGCGATCCATTACGTGCAAAATATATTGCTGAAACATTCTTAGAAAATGTTGAGCAAGTGACTGATGTTCGAAACATGCTAGGTTTTACTGGTACTTACAAAGGTAAGCGTATTTCAGTAATGGGTTCTGGCATGGGTATTCCTTCATGCTCTATCTATGCAACTGAATTAATTCGTGATTACGGCGTTAAGAACCTGATCCGTGTGGGTACTTGTGGTGCGATCAGCACTGACGTTAAAGTACGTGACGTGATCATCGGTATGGGTGCATGTACTGACTCAGCGGTTAACCGTTTACGTTTTAAAGGCCAAGATTTTGCCGCTATCGCTAACTATGAGCTGATGAATGCGGTTATCGAATCTGCGAAAGCTCGCGGGACTAAAGTTCGCGTAGGTAACATTTTCTCTGCGGACCTGTTCTACACTCCTGACCCACAAATGTTTGACGTGATGGAGAAAATGGGCGTGTTAGGCGTTGAAATGGAAGCGGCTGGCCTGTACGGTGTTGCCCATGAGTTTGGTGCGCGTGCCCTGTGCGTTGTGACTGTATCTGATCATATCCGCACCGGTGAAAAGACTTCTGCAGAAGAACGTCAAACCACATTCAATGATATGATCATCATGACATTAGAAGCGGCGATTACACTGTAACTGTTATTCTGTAAGAGTGTGCTACTGAAAAAGGGTTCGCAATGCGAACCCTTTTTTATGCCAATTTTTAGCGGCTGTTCTATTCGACTTTGTTATTAATGGTTTGGTTATTAGAAATTGCTTGTTTATGGCTTATCTAGAGCTTAGCTATCAATAGATTAGTGATTTACCTTATCTATCGAAATAGATATTAACCTGTTGAATCTGTGTCGAGATCACTTGGTTCACTGGGTGTTTTTGGCGTCGAGGTTTCGGCCGCAGCGGCTGTTGCTTTAGCCGCGTGTTTTACCCGACGGACACTTTTCACTTTAGGTTTAACCTTAACAGGTACCGTTTGTTCCGCATCGTTTGCCGCGTTTTCAACTGCTGTATTATCCTGTAATTCCAATGAATTTTCTGACGTTTTTTCGGCCTTAGTTTGCACGCTTTCCTGCACGAGCTTATCAACACGGGTCTCTGTCACTGCTTTTGGCGCCTTAGTGGGTTTAGCCGCTTTTTCTTGTGGATGATCAGTGGTCAACACTGTTTGATCTTCGGTTAGCACTTGCGCCAAACCATCATTAACACTTTCTGATTGCTCTTTAGCTGATGATCGTTTCTCAGGTTTTTTCGGCGCTTGACGCAACTTAACCCGAAAGCGGCGGCGGTCGAAGTCGGCACGTTTGAAAGACAAAGAGCGTGAAAGCAACATACCAATCAAGCCTGCAACCAGCAGCATGATTTGTTGTTGCTCCATGTTTAAATTATGGGCTTCTTTGATTTCGTTGAAAAATAACTTGGTATCAAGCCTGACTTCGACATAACCTAGATTTTTCCCTTCTTGGATCACGGGCTCTACATAGGGAGGATATTTGCTTAGCAGCAAATTCATTTCTTCCGAGTCAGGATCAACTACATCCTTAGTGATGCTTTGAGCGAAGGATAGCCGCATGCCTTGGTCACTGAAGATGGCGGCGGACATCACCTTAGGATCTTCCACTAAAGCGCTGGCGAGCCATTGCAACTGTTCGTCATTTTGCAGTTGTAGCGCGGGTGCGGCACCATAAGCGGTTTGCTGTACCAGTAATCTGGCCATCTTTTGAGTTTGGGACTTTAGAAGCAGCTGACCTTGTAGTAGGCTTGTTTGCCACAATTGCACTAAGCCGAATATTAAGGCGAAGGCGGCGGCAATTTGGATCAGTCTACTGATTTTATGGCTTTTCTTTAGCCCTTTAAGATATAACACTTTGACCCTTAAAATGTAGAGCGCTTGCCTAATCATAATTGATTCTGAGTGAGCCCGATAGTTGGAGAATTTAAGTCCGATGGAAAGCTTGAACCAAGATGCGCTTTTTTTGTGGTTAGTCTCTGACCATTCCCCAAGGTTTGAACGCCAAGGGCAAGTGTTTGAACGTTATCAAGAGTCAGCAAACCCCGCAGGTGTTTCACGTGTGCGAATTATTTATCAAGATGCCGTGGTAGAGTCGACAATATCGGCATGGATAGCGCAATTACCTCAGTCTAACGTTATCGGTATCGCACATATCGAACGCCAAGTTGGTTTACATTGTATCGAGTTGGCACTGGTAAATTTGCCTTCTCAGGCGCAGTTAGCGGCATTCCCGCAATCTTTAGCTGAACTGCATGTCATCAATTTTGATTTGCCTCGCTTGAATCATCCCGGTTTATTAGTGATGGATATGGATTCCACTGCGATTCAGATTGAATGTATTGATGAATTAGCGGCCATGGCAGGCGCGGGTGAGCGCGTGGCGGCGATTACTGAACGTGCTATGCAAGGTGAGCTAGATTTTGAGCAGAGTCTGCGTCAGCGTGTGGCACAGCTTAAGGGCGCCGATGCCAGTATTATCACGACATTGTGCGACAACTTGCCTTTGATGCCTGGGCTTGAGCTTATGCTTTTAGAGCTTAAATCCCATGGCTGGCGTTTAGTGGTGGCATCTGGCGGCTTTACGCCTTTTGTTGGCCATTTAAGGCAGCTTCTAAACTTAGATGCGGCCTTTGCTAATGAGTTAGTGATCACTGACGGTAAACTTGCGGGGGAAGTAACAGGTAAAGTTGTGGATGCGCAGTTTAAAGCGGATGTGGTTGAGCGTTGCAGTGAGCAGTGGCAAATTCCAAAAGGCCAAAGAGTCGCGATCGGCGATGGCGCGAATGATATTCCTATGGTGATGGCAGCGGATTTTGGTATCGCTTTCCATGCCAAACCTAAGCTGGCAGCGGCGGCGGATGCCAATATTCGTCACCTCGACCTGCGAGTTCTACCTTACCTGCTACAAATCTAGGTTATTCATTTATTTAAATATAAGTCTAGATAGAGACTGAGTTAGAGTAAGGACTCTTGTCTTTTATTGATGAGCTGGTAGTTTAGGGATATTGATAAACTACCAGTGACTTATTTTGACTCAGCTCGCCCAAGGCTCAATTTCGACCATTTCACAGTCTTCAATCTACCTGCCGTACCGCGATGGTCAACTGCATCTACGCCAGTTATTACCGGCAGCGCCTGATTTTTCTAAAACGCCTATCCTCATGCTCCATGGTGCTATGTCTAACGGTCGGGTGTTTTATAGCCAGAGTGGCCGTGGTCTTGGTTGTTATTTAGCGAAGGCGGGATTTGTGGTGTATGTGCTGGATACTGCAGGAAGAGGGCTCAGCTTGCCTAAAATCGATCGTGATTTTACCTTAGGGCAGGGTGAAGTGATCCGCGAGCAGTTACCTTTAGTGCAGCAGGCGATTCTCGATTTACATCAAAAAGTCTGCCAAGAGCAGACGGCTCGTAAAGCCGTGGCGCCTTTGCAGGTGCATTGGTGCGCCCATTCATGGGGCGGCGTGTTGATGGCGAGTAGTTTGGCCCGATATCCTGATTTGCAGCAAAGCGTTCGTTCACTGCTTACTTTCGGTAGCAAACGGACAATTCGGGTTAAGTCCTTCAAAAAGTGGTTAATGGTTGATGTTTTTTGGAATCGTTTAGCGCCAGGTTTAGCGATGGGCCAAGGTTACCTCGCCGCCGATAAGCTGCGCATTGGTATGGACAATGAAAGTCGCGCCTCATTAGTTCAAAGTATCGATTGGGTGCGGGGTGATTGGATCGATCACGATGATGGGTTTGATTATGCGAAAGCGGCAAAGCGTGCTCATTGGCCACCGGCTTGGTTTATCTCAGGGCAAAACGATACTGTGTTGGGGCATCCAGAAGATGTGGCGGATATGGTCGTAGAGTGTGGCTTTAAACGGGTTAAATCGACGCTTCTCTCTAAGGATAATGGCTTTAAGCATGACTATGGTCATGCAGATATGCTGACGCATTTAGATGCCACCAGCGATCATTTTCCTAAGATAAGGGATTGGTATTTAGGTTTTGATTTGGTGGTATTGAACAATTAAGACTGCTTTTTATGCAGTACTGGGTATCTTAATTCGACTTCTTGGGTAATATCTAACAGTTCGCCGACACCAATCACACGCCATAACTGTTCTTCTAACTGCTTAGCTTTATGGTTTGCATGAATATTAATGTATTCCAATTCACGGCGTAGGTAGTTCATGTCAGGCTTCTCTGTCGCGCCGCGATAAATGCGTAGGGCGAGGAACCTGCCTAGTGCTTTGCTCTGATTGATAAAGGTTATCTGTGCTTCGACATCACCGATTTCAGTTGCAAGAGTGCACTTTAAAAAGATTTTTCCGCGAGATTGACGAATTAACTGAATAAACACTTCAATAAAATCCATGTCCTGTTGGGGTTTCATTTGACGGATAGGTTCGAGAATATCTCGCTTAAAAAAACCGTCTTTTAGCAGCGGCGCTAAATTATATTGCAGAGTATCTGAGGTGCCCGCGGCAAAAATATCGCTGATTTCATCCTGTTGTGTACCAACGCCTAAACAAGCGACTTGGGCAGATTTTGTCGTTTTTTCAACAAAATAGGGCACAGAATGTAAATCATGCATCAAAATATTTTTTAAACCATCGGCAAGTTCTTTGATTTCACTATTGTTTTCGGTGAGTTGCTCTAATTTTTCTTTGTTATGGGCAATAAGTTTATTTAAAAATTCGACCCCAACATGGGGCGTATGGCCCATAACGGCGGTTAAATGCAAGGTTACACCATTCTTGCGGGTACGCACTAAGCGGTAGGGGAGGTTATCTAGCTGTGTTTTGCCTGCAATGGTTTGGAGCTTTGGGAAGCTTAACAGTAGTGGTTTATTTGATGAAAAATCTGCAGGATTATCCAAGGTTAATTGCATGCCTCGGCTTGAAATATCTAAAGTAATGCCCGTGGCTTTGTGCTTGTCTTGAGTCACATTGACTAAGGTTTTAAAGGCGAAACGCGCTTCTTGGCGTCGCTCGCTAAACTGCATGGAAACTAACTTAATTTGATTGGTGGTCAGTCTTTGTTGACCAAAGGTTTTTAGGGCGTTGGCATTACTATCGTCTTGCCAAGCTTTGTAATGGCCTCTGGTATCTTCGTTGCTGATTTCGATGAGCTGAAGCAAATGGCTAAATTGTGATAATTGTTGTTCGACCAATGGGCTAAATTTTGCTTCATCTCCTGGGAGGGTCGCACGTCGATAACCCTTATCATGATAAATTTTATCTTGGGTGACTTTGAAGATCCGCCAGCTGGGCTTGGTCGATGCAAAGCCTAAAAATAAAGGCATCATGCCCTTAGCTTTAAGCTCTGCTAAGGTGGCAGAGTAAAAATATAAGCAACCTTGGGCATTATAGGTAAAGCTAAAAAATAGCCCATGGTCGGGATTTTCAGGATGATTAAGTAGCTCAGATAAACGGCTTGGTGTCAGCATAGCTGGTAACTGGCTCACATCATTTTCATCTTGAAAATAATGCACTATCTGCTGGTTATCTCGGCTGAGTAGCATGTGGCTCAAACCTTGCGTTTGAGTATTGAAATATAAAGGTAAGTGCGGTAAATGGGGTAAATAATGACGCTCAAATCCAAGCCCAGATGCAGTTACTATCACATCATTCACATCTACTTTGTAACGCAGTTTGTAGCCGCGGATTAAATTGCCAAGCATTTCACTTAAGGCTTCGCTGCCCCCAATACGCTTGAGTCTTAACCAAATGTATTCGCCATTGGTTTGGCTATCGACAACCTCATAGTCAACACCGAGCTGGAGATCGGGATAGTAAAACTCTTCACTGAGTTCCAGTAGTTTTATTTTAAGGGGATGGTCGAGATCGAAGGGATGGTTAGCTGCAAGGCGAATACGGGCACCACCTACGGATAAATCTGCAGTTATCCCTTGTACTTCACCACGGCCGGTTTGCGATGCTGCGATGCGAATACTGTAATTCATCCGCTCTTCTGTGCGGTTGAAATAACTGCCTAATACCACGCCGGGCACCATAAAAGGCTCTGATTCTGCGGCCTCTACCTGCGTGACACTTTGGCGCAACTTTAACCGACGTTGTTGGTGAGCATTGAGCACATACTCGTATACTCCCAAGGTATATTGGTTGCGAAACAGTGACATGGCCTCATGCATACTGTTTTTGGCGGGTTCATCTAAAAAATGTCGCTGTTGACCTAACATCACTTCAACACAAGGAAGCTCAGATTTATCCCTGAGATCGATAATTCGTGTGCATGGTGAAGCCAAACGACTGAGTTCCATTTTCACTAGAAAACGGGTCGAATTGGTTTCATCTATCGTCAGCTGCTGGAAAATCTCTTGGAAGTTAGGTTCCATGAGCAATGGCTTGAGCTGTTCGATGAGTGCACTATGGTTATCTAGACTCATGTAGGGTTCTTTTTAATGCTTATTTTGTATTGGGCTGTTAGTCTTATGTCGGCAGTATTCGCAGTTACTTAAATTGATTTTATACAGATTTTAATGAGTTATGGCAAAGAATAAAACGGCGTACGTATGTAATGAGTGTGGACAAGACTTTCCCCGTTGGCAAGGGCAGTGTAGCGCTTGTCAGGAATGGAATACGATCACTGAGGTGAGGCTCGGTGCAGCTTCGTCTGGGCGCAGCACTAAGTTTGTCGGTTATGCCGGAGCAAGCAGCAATGAAGTGAAGACATTAGATCAAATCGATCTCAATGCCTTACCGCGGATCTTGAGTCATTTTGGCGAATTAGACCGAGTACTCGGTGGTGGGATTGTACCAGGTTCTGCCATTTTGATAGGCGGACATCCAGGCGCAGGTAAGAGTACGCTTTTATTGCAAACTCTGTGTCATTTGGCCGAGCAAATGCCTGCACTGTATGTCACGGGTGAAGAATCGTTGCAGCAGGTAGCGATGCGCGCCCATCGCCTTGGTTTACCAACCAATAAATTGCGGATGTTGTCTGAAACCAGCGTCGAGCAAATTTGCGAAGTTGCCCTTAAAGAATTGCCTAAAGTCATCGTTGTTGACTCGATTCAAGTGATGCACATGAGTGATGTGGCATCGAGCCCAGGCAGTGTGTCGCAGGTGCGCGAATCCGCTTCTTACTTAACCCGTTTTGCGAAAGAAAATGGCATTGCCGTGATTATGGTCGGCCATGTGACCAAAGATGGCAGTTTGGCTGGGCCCAAGGTATTGGAACATTGTATCGACTGCTCTGTGATGTTTGAAGGGGATAGCGATAGTCGTTACCGCACCTTGCGCTCCCATAAAAATCGTTTTGGCGCGATCAATGAATTAGGCGTATTTGCCATGACAGAGCGCGGCTTAAAGGAAGTCGCCAATCCTTCGGCAATCTTCCTCTCTCGTGGTGAAGAAGAATCTTCTGGATCGCTTGTTATGGTGGTTTGGGAAGGCACGCGGCCCTTGTTGGTGGAGCTGCAAGTGCTGGTGGATAACTCGGCCATGTCTAACCCGCGCCGCGTGGCTGTGGGTATGGATGCAAACCGTTTGGCCATGTTGCTTGCCGTAATGCACCGCCATGGTGGTTTGCAGATGTCGGATCAGGATGTGTTTGTTAACGTGGTGGGCGGCGTGAAAGTAACGGAAACCAGTGCCGACTTAACCTTGCTGCTTGCAATGGTATCGAGTTTTCGCGGTGATATTTTGCCTAGCGATTTAGTTGCCTTTGGTGAGGTCGGGCTGTCCGGCGAAATTCGGCCTGTGCCTAATGGGCAAGAGCGATTAATCGAAGCCGCTAAGCATGGCTTTAAGCGAGCAATAGTGCCCAAGGCCAATGTGCCGAAAAAGCCTCCAGCTGGGATGGAAGTGGTGGGTGTTTCTAAGTTATCTGAAGCGCTAGAAGCGATTTAGCATCAAATGCTCGCGAGTGAGATTAACACCAGCAAGCAAAACAGCGCCATTAGGCGCTGTTTGTGTTTGTGAGCGAGTGTCTTAATCTGTGATATTGTGTTTTTCGATAAACAACATAAGTTCACGATTCAGCAAAGAAGCATCACCTAGGTTCAGTTCCACCATACGTTTTAGGTGGCTGATACTATCAACATCGATAAAGTTACACTTCAAACCTAATTGGGCATTTTTTTGATGGACCAACTCAGTTTCCATACGGATCTCAATGTCAGATTCTGGTAAGGCAAAACTGAGGGTAATAGCATCACCCGAATTAATAAAATTTTGCGGTTCTTCAACCAAGGCGCCATTTAGACTCAAATCGAGAATGGTCGTCTCCCACTGTGCACCACCTTGTTGTAGATGTGCGCTCGTGGCAAATAGAATCCGCGAAAACTTACGCCTTTCGTCCATACCCAATCCTTTTTCTTTCATAGTCAGCTAAGTGTAGTCCCATCAGTGCCTCTAAGCATAAGTCATATTGATGTGACTGTAAAAGCAGAGTAATTTTTTGTTCAATAAAGCTACCAAGATCGCATATTCACGCAGGCGGTGTGAATGACGAGGTGTTCGTTACATAAAGCGTAAGTGTGGCTCCTTGTACAACAACCCCTGTAACATTAATACACCAAGTATCAATACACTAAGTATCAAGGTTTGGTTGACTTGCCATATTCTAATATTGGGAGATGAAGGAGGGGGGGAAGTTAGCGTACGTTTACGCGGCACTGGCAGACTCTTATCGTGATTAATGTGATATTAAGTAGCAGTTATTACATAGGTTTAGGCGTTTTTTTAAACAACAGATTTCAGTTTTTGCCGCTA
Source organism: Shewanella sp. NKUCC01_JLK (assembly GCF_019345615.1). Lineage (NCBI taxonomy): Bacteria > Pseudomonadati > Pseudomonadota > Gammaproteobacteria > Alteromonadales > Shewanellaceae > Shewanella > Shewanella sp. NKUCC01_JLK. The sequence continues at coordinate 116,647 of NZ_JAHKRD010000011.1, forward strand.
ATTTTTTATCGAAGTGTAGGCGATGTCTTAGCTATCTTTGGGAGATTCCAGTATCATCCGCGGCCAACAACGGCTGCGTCTACATGGTTAATGGCTTTTTAATCATCGCGAGGCATCACTGCTTGCAGATCATGGATTTTTCCCACAGTAGGAAAATGATGTGGATCTCTCACCCAAGTCTGATGGATTTGGGGCTCTAATCTGCCGCAGCCAGCGTCGCCAATTGCGTTTTAGGGTAATTGGTACCGACCCCATTTTAAGAGATCACAAGGTATAACAATATTATGTCTGAGCAATTGAGTTCAACAGCCGTATCCTCTGGTTCGTTTCTAGACCGTTATTTTTCTATTCAACAACGTGGTAGCACAGTTCGCCAAGAAGTGATTGCGGGATTTACAACCTTCCTCGCTATGGTCTACTCAGTGATTGTGGTGCCAAACATGTTAGGCCAAGCGGGGTTTGATCCCGGCGCCGTGTTTATAGCCACCTGTTTAATTGCTTCATTTGGTTCTTTGCTCATGGGTTTATGGGCTAACTTACCTATGGCGATTGGCTGCGCGATTTCGCTCACTGCCTTTACTGCGTTTAGCTTAGTGCTCGGTCAGGGAATGTCGATTCCAGTCACCTTAGGTGCTATTTTCCTGATGGGCGTGACGTTCACACTTGTGAGTGTGACAGGTATTCGCCAGTGGGTACTGGCGAATTTACCAAAGGGCATAGCCCACGGTACAGGCATAGGTATCGGCTTGTTTTTACTTTTGATTGCGACTAACAGTGTGCAGTTGATTGTGGCCAATAGCGCAGGCTTACCTGTGAAGTTAGGCGACATTAACAGTTTACCTGTTATCGCTACCGTTATAGGTTTAGCGGCGACAATTGGTTTAGAGCGCCGCGGTGTACCAGGTGGTATTTTGTTGGTGATTATCGCGCTATCGGTATTTGGTTTAGTGTTCGATCCGAGCGTTAAATACCAAGGTTTGTTCGCCTTGCCTGATTTTACCTCAGAGCATTCACTGATTGGTCAGCTCGATATTATGGGAGCCTTTAATCCTGTGGTCTTGCCTATCGTATTAGCGTTAGTGATGACGGCGATTTTCGATGCGACCGGCACTATCCGTGCTGTGGCTGGGCAAGCGAATTTACTCGATAAAGACGACAATATTGTCGGCGGCGGTAAAGCCTTAACCTCAGACTCAGTCAGCAGTATGGTGGCAGGTTTAGTCGGCGGTGCACCAGCGGCTGTGTATATCGAGTCGGCGGCGGGTACTGCAGCGGGCGGAAAGACAGGTTTAACGGCTACCATAGTTGGCGTACTGTTTTTATTGATGATGTTTTTAGCACCATTAAGCTATTTAGTGCCTGCCTATGCGACAGCGCCTGCTTTGATGTATGTGGGTTTGTTGATGCTGAGTAATGTGGCGAAACTCGACTTTGACGATAAAGTTGATGCCATGTCGGGCTTAACCTGCGCTGTGTTTATCATCTTAAGCTGTAATATCGTTACCGGTATTATGCTGGGTTTTGTGACACTGGTGGTAGGCCGTATTTGCAGTGGCGAATGGCGCAAACTGAAGTTAGGCGTGCTTGCCATCACCTTAGGTTTAGTGGTGTTTTATATGGGTGGCTGGGCGATTTAAGTTAGGCAAACTGAGTGATTTGAACTGAGTTATTGAGAACAGAAGCGAGTGCAGTCTTAGGATTAGCACTCGCTTTGATTTTGTGTCCTGTATTCACAATAGGCACGTAATAAGTCTTTCCAAGTAACAATCCCAACCAATTTACCGTCCTCTAACACGGGTAAGCAGCCGATATCGTTATCTAATAACATGCGGGTGGCCGTGTCTAAATTGATGTGGGGTGCGACGGTAACCGGATTACGCGTCATCACTTGATGTATACGTTTTTGCAGGGTTTCTAAGTCTCTTGCGGTTTCCGCGCTACTGCCTAAGTTCGGGCTAATTGCGCGTAATAGATCCCGCTCCGATAACACGCCTTCAAGTTGATACTCATCGACGACCAACAAGTGATGAAAGCTCGCTTGGTCGAAGATTTCCTTCGCCACAGTTAATCGATCGTCCATTTCAACCGTGACGACTCGGGTACTCATAATATCGGCGATAATGATCGGCATGATGATCCCCTGTTAAGCTTGCGCATCCTAAGATGCGCTCTGTTAATGCGCTGCATTACAGTTACTTATAACAGAGTGGTGCAAGTTTAGCCAACACCCATTACAAAGTTTTAACTCAAAGATCTTGGACCTCTGGCTCATCATCCGCTGTGATTGGCATCCGCTCCGATTCGGGCAAGTGTGCACCTATGTAGCGTTGATACTTTTTACCTTTCAGTTTGTGGGTGTCCACCAGCACTAAGCCATCGATACAATCGCCAAAGTCGGCGTCGATACCAAAGGCGAGAAACTTAACCCCATCGGTTTTACACAGTTCACCATATTGTTTGTAGAGCGTAGGTACGGCCGCTCCCATACTCGCGAGCACTTGTTTGAGTTGCTTAAAGTTACTCTGATAATCCTCGGAGAAATACAAGTCATCTAACTTAGCTTTTTGGGATTTAGATAAGCCAAAGGGCGACATGGAAACTGCCATCTGCTGCGCAGGTGCAAATTCCCGCGCATAGAAGTGCACTAGCATTTCCCTAGCACTTCCAGGCAGTTGATTACTGATGGACACTGGGCCAAATAGATAACGATATTCAGGATGCTTGGCGAGATAAGCCCCAATGCCAAACCATAGATAATCTAAACTGCGTTTACCCCAATATTTAGGCTGCACAAAGCTGCGACCGAGTTCTAACCCTTGCTTCACAAAGGGCATAAAGCTGTCGGCGTATTGGAATAGGGATTGGCTGTAGAGTGCGTTGTCGCCATATTTTGCTAAGACTTGCTCACCACTGGCAAAACGATAGGCGCCGATAATTTCAAACTGCTCTTTATCCCACAACACTAAGTGTTGGTAGTAGGAATCGTATTTATCGATATCGCGGCGCTTGCCCGAACCTTCGCCTACGGCGCGAAAGGCGATTTCCCTCAGGCGGCCGATTTCCCGCATGATGGGATTACTGTCGTGGTGTTGGTACAGATAAATCAACTTGTTATCTTGCGTTTCCCCTAGAAGTTCACATTGTTGCAGTGCCGCTTGCAGTTCACGGCGCGATTCGGGGTGGGCGATAGCGCTCTGGGTGATAAACAGTGGATCTTTATCTTTGCCGATACGATACAAGTGATTTTTAAGCAGTTTTATCTTGGTCTTGAGTGGAAAGTCCATTGAGCGTACGGCTTCATTGGGAATGAGCTCGCCAATGCGGATCGGCATATTACGTTTAGCCTGCTTGAACATTTCCTTCACTAGCAGCAGTGTCGCGAGTGGCTTGTAAATCATAGATGCGCCGTAGAAAGTGGCAGAGTTTTTGGCATCTAAAAATATTGGCAGTAGGGGCGCATTGCAGGAAATCGCCATCTTTAAAAAGCCTGAGTGCCATTGGGTATCACGCACGCCGTTAGGACGCAAACGCGAGACTTCGCCCGACGGGAAAATCAGCACTGCGCCTTCGTTACGCAGGTGCTGGTGGATTTTTTCTAAATGCTGTTTTGGTGTGCCGCCGGTCATATTGCGCACTGGCAGTAGGATTGAGTGCAGCGGTTCCAGCGCCATCAAGAGTTCATTCGCGACGACTTTTATATCTGGGCGAACTTCACTGATGAGTTTGATGAGCGCTAATGCATCGAGTGAACCTATAGGATGGTTGGCGAATATCACCACTCGGCCTTCGCAGGGAATGTTTTCTATCTCGTTGGCGGGCACGGTAAAGCTAAAGTCAAAACTCGCCAGCATTTGTTCGACAAAGTCTACGCCCTGTAAATAGGTATATTGACTGGCGATATCGTTGCACTGTTTTTCATTGAGTAGGTAACGCAGCATGGCCTTGGCAGGTTTAGCGAGCCAAGGTTTGTCATTGATAGCTGGTAGATTTTGTTCAACCACATTATCAACGGTAAAAATCATGTTATTCGCCTTAAACGGCACAGTATGCTTGTTATGGCTAAGGTTGCTGTTTAGCGTTTTTTCATTGTATTCCATAGCGTTATGTAATTGATTCATAGTGTTAGGCAACATCCCTTGGGCGAGTTTCGCCGGTATTTGTGTTTGGCATTTGCTGCGCTGCCGTTTTTTGTTGCTTGTCTTTGTGCGTCTTAGGCGGCTGTTGTACCAGCGCTATACTGTTGAGAATATCGAGCTTGAGCGTTTGCTCGTTCCAGCGGCAAAGTTGTAATTCGCCGCTTAAGGTTTCTGTGATTAAACTGCAGTTTTCGACCCAGTCACCGTCGTTGGCGTAGATGATCTGCCTCTTTTCAGGGGGACTGAGTGGTGAGTAATATTGGGCGGCTCTGGAGTGAGTCGAGAGTTCGGGTTGATGGATATGACCGCAGATCACACCGTCAACATCAAAGTGCTGGGCATAGTTGAGTACCGCTTGACGGTAATGTTCAATAGCCGCTTGAGCCTTGCCCACTTTGGACTTGATATAACTTGCCAGTGACCAATAGGGATAACCTAAGCGTTCCCGCAAGCTATGGAGATTGCGATTGAGGAACAATAATAGGTCATATAAATGGTCGCCCAATATGGCGTAGAAACGGCCGACACACACATCGGCATCAAACTGATCCCCGTGGAGCATCAAGAGTTTATGGCCGCCAATTCCGTGGTGAATATGTTGGCGGGCAATTTTAATATTCCACAGGCTTAGCTCGGCGTAGGGTTTAATCAGTTCGTCGTGGTTGCCCGGCAGATAAATCACTTGGGTGCCGTTTTGTGCCAGTTCAATGAATTTCTGCAGTACCTTATTGTGGCTATCGGGCCAGTGCAGCTTACGTTTCAACGCCCATAAATCGACTATGTCACCGACCAGATACAAGTGCTGACAACGCACGGTTTCAAGCAAGCTGAGCAGGTAGTCAGCCTTGCAATCCTTACAGCCTAAATGAATATCTGACAACCAGAGGGCGTTAACTGTGATGCTTGCTGTATGGGCTGAAGTTGATGCGGATGGGGTAATAGCGGCACAATTGGATTGATTTGAGGATGTTGGTGCTAATGTTGGCGTTGAGCGATTAAAGATGGGAGGGGAAAGGCTGGGGTCATTTATCTCTTCCCGCGTAGACCTCTCAAGTTTCCTGAAATTAAATCCTGTCATCTCGTATTCACCCCATTAGGCTGTTAACGAATATGAGCTTAGTGGGGGGCTTTGACCGAATGATGAAGTTTAGATGACATGCAGATGACAAAAGGTGGATTAGCCTGGACTGAACCTGTCAAGATTCACATCAGGATGCAATTAGAACTGACAGGTTGATTTAACTTATTATTGCCCCAAAGCAAGATAACTTTGTTGTCAGTTTGCAGCATGAATTGTCATTGTTTCCCCTGTGACTCGCCGCCCTTGCATTTAACAAGAAGCGTCCCTGAGGGCTCTACTAAAACATCCTGTTTTAGAAGGTCACAGTTGCAACAATGCCAATCTTAATTAACACTTCTGCTGTTCGTTTAGCTAAAAAGCTATTGCCCCAAAGTGTGTTTCGTAGTTTGAATGCTTTAATCAAAATCAAAGTCGTGGGGCTTCACCCCACACCCGACCAAGGAGGACTACTCGTCCTATCCTCCTTGGATGCTCCAAGACGCTCCCAACGGAGTTGAAAGCCCCTTGTGCTCATTGATAAATTTGCTATCGCTTCCGAAGGATGCGTCCCTGCACCTGCGAAAGCTAGCTCGCCATCCATGGCGAGACTCACGCAATTTGTCTATTCGCCCTGCGGCAACTCCGAGGGGAGGTGTATTCCTTGGAGTTTTGAGTCGTTAGATAGTGATTCATCAGCAAAAAATAAGCGCGAAAAAGGAGAAAGCTAAAACGATATCAAGTGATTACCCATCAAACTGTATAAAAAAACGCTACCGCAAAAAAGCAAATTCCTATAGCATCATTTTTACCAAGTGACATGGATGTGGCTGTGGCCATATTTAAGATTGAGTCAACAAGCGATTGATGCCCAGCAAATAGCGAAGCGCATAAATACTAAGACGTTAACCGCTATCGTAGTAGAGAATCATGTACATACCTAAGAATCTTGAAGTAAAAGATCCATTAGTAATCAGTGAGCTAATAGCTGAAAATGGATTTGGAATACTAATCAGTGCTGATCTAACTGCTACACATTTACCATTCATTTTCGAACCGGATGATGGAGGGCTTGGTTTTCTATTTGGTCACTTTGCTAAATCAAATACCCATTGGCAAATTGCTGAGAATCAGAGAGTTTTAGTTATTTTTCAAGGGCCACATGCCTATATTTCACCAAGTTGGTATGTAACTAAACCAGCTGTACCAACTTGGAATTATTCAGCGGTTCATTGCTATGGTTACCTCAGTATTCTTGATAACGATGAGAATCAGCAGGCTATGGCTGAACTTATTGTTAAATATGAACCTGAACTGTTAAATAATATTGATATTATGCCTGCTGATTATCAGTTAAAGCTTCGTAGCGGTGTTGTCGGATTCAAAATTGCAATTGACGAGATTCAAGCTAAAGAAAAATTAGGACAACATCGCAAACTAGAGGATCAAAAGGGAGTATTTGCGGGTTTACAAAAATCTAAGGATTTAAGTGCTGTCAGTTTATGTGCTTACATGCAAAAGAGAAATGTTGGTACAGGCAGTTAACAAATCGTGTTATTCGAGGCCTTCGGCCCTTAGCCGCTAAAAAGTTCGCGAGTATGCGCGGAGCGTTAATCCATAGAAATATTAATCCGAAACTCACTTATTCGAGCTAAAAGTCTAACTCGGAATTGTCCCAAAGCGTGCTGGGTATCTCCTTCAAACCCGCATGTTCCACTAATGCCAAAAAGGTGAGCCGTGGTGATTTGCGAGACGACCGTCCGCCCCATGGACGGGGCGGTCGAGCATCCAAGGACGGACTTGCTGCGAGTCGACGAGCAAATGGTATGGCAAACCTATAAGTCGGGGCCTATGCATTAAGTTCCCTACAGCTTAAGTTATAAGTCACTCAATCGTACTATTCGTGCACTTTTGTCCCAAAGCGTGCTGGGTATCTCCTTCATACAGACTGGTTACACTAGTGCCCAAAAGGTGAGCAATGGTGATTGGCGAGACGACCGTCCGCCCCATGGACGGGGCGGTCGAGCATCCAAGGACGGACTTGCTGCGAGTCGACGAGCGAATGCCATGGCAAGCCTGTGCGAGTGGATACCCGTAAACGCTAAACTTCTAACAACTGAAATTACTGCTCCCCAAACACTACTTTCCAACACATTTCTGTCCAAAAGTGAGTTGTGTGGTGTCGAGTGGAGATTGTACGATTAAGTCACGCTATATAATCAAATCAGCCAGTTCGTGTATGAGTTAGTGCAAAAAGGGGAGTCAGTTAATCTGACTCCCCTTTTTTAGAACGCTTGTTGGACTTACATTAAAACCTACGTTAGGCCCAAACTAGCGTAATTTTAGAACAATAAATGCGCTACACCTGCGATAACAGGCAGTGTCACTAAGGTGCGTAGAATAAACACTACGAAAAGCTCAACGAAGTTGACGGGAATTTTACTGCCGATAAGCAGTGCACCGACTTCACTCATATAGATCAACTGAGTCACAGATAAGGCTGCAATTACAAAGCGGGTCATATCTGATTCAATTGAGCTGGCAAGGATTGACGGAATAAACATATCCGCAAAACCGACCACGATTGTTTTAGAGGCTTCAGTGGCTTCTGGAATATGCAGTAATTCGAGTAATGGAATAAACGGCATACCCAGATAGTTAAAAATGGGCGTGTGCTCGGCAATAATCAGCGCTAGCGTACCAATGGCCATTACCACAGGGATAATGCCAAACACCATATCGACAACGTTTTTAACGCCTTCATTTAAAACGGCTTTTATGCCACCGGCACTGGCGGCTTTTTCTAAGGCTTTATCAAAGCCCCAAGATAAGGCGCCATGTCCTGCAGGGATCAGCTCATCATCTGGCATGCGTGGTGTGTCATCTATGTAGTTGTCTTTCTTCCACGATAATGGTGGCAACTTAGGCACAATCACAGCGGCGGCAAAACCCGCGAGGCACACAGTCAAATAAAAGGGTACAAACATATGCTCTAACTTAACTTGTGAGATCACCACTAAGCTGAAGGTAATCGATACCGCCGAGAAGGTTGTACCAATAACTGCGGCTTCTCTCTGGGTATAAAAACGGGCTTCGTATTGTTTGCTGGTCAGCAAAATGCCGACACTGCCATCACCTAACCATGAGGCCATACAATCAATAGCGCTACGACCCGGTAGATTGAACACGGGACGCATGACTTTCGTTAAGAGTGTGCCAAAGAGCTCGAGTAGGCCGAAGTTCAGCAGCAGCGGCAGTAACATACCCGCAAAGATAAATACTGAGAACAACACAGGTAATAAGTCGTTTAAGACTAATGCGCCAGTGCTCGAGGAGTTGATGATCTCTGGACCTAAACCTAAGTAAGTCAGTACGATAAACACTGCACCTAAGATTCGAGTCGTCAACCACATAGGGCTGACATTCAATAAACCATTAAGGAAGTGATTTTGGCTAACAAATGTGGGCTTAAACACTTTTGACAGTAAAGAGGCCAGCGCCGTAGTCACAACAATAATAGTCACTATGAGGGTTAGCACACCGCTCAATGCGCCTTGCAGTGCTTTAGATATGATAGCGATAGGAATTGTGATCGCATCGTTGTAGCTGATAGGGGTCATAAATAACAACAGACCAATCAGCGAAGGGACGATAAAGGTGAGTATCGTCTTAATGTTTCGGTTTTTATTTTCAGTAGCCAATGTTGTACACCTTAAAGTACGAGTCGTACATGGTAAATTTGAATAAATAGCCGCACGTAACAAGCTGTCGACGCTAATTAAGGTGCATTTAAATTCAACTCAAAAACGAGAATGGGGAAGATTACTCGCTTAGCTTCTCTATGTAAAACGATTCGCTAGTTAGTTTGATATAAGCAGCAAAACAGCATAGTTATTTTACTTCAGTTTTCGATAAATTAAGAGTGGCTATATTGGCTTGCATTACTGTAAAAGCATTATTAAACATGGCGTTATCATCACTCACTTGAGGTTGGTTAACGACTGGTTAATTACTTGTTTACTGATGTGTGTGAAACTATCTAGATGTTATTTCTGCACAAAAATGCATCAACAACTTTAGCGTTACTGCCGTGTTGGTTGGTTTTCTGTTCGATTTGAAAGTGCAATAGAGATAACTCTGGCTATATAGCGTTGGCGAGAACCTGTTGTGCATATCGCGGTAATGTTAAGGATCCTTGGGCACTAGGACACATTTTTATGCGATAAGCCTTTAAATCGACTTATCTCTAAAAGTGACCTTCTCCACTATCTTGATGCTTTTGTGATTGACTAAAAAGTCGCAAATAACGATGAAAGTAAAAATATTATTCATAAAGCGGATACCCGCCGCTTTAAATCTTCTCATTTCCATGTAAGTTAGTATTACTCCCATCCAGCTCTAGTATTCATGATCGCAAAAGTACAGAAGGTTACGATTAAAGGCGGCTCAACACTGGCCATTAAGTTTGGTTTTTTGGGGATCTTTGGGCTTTTAATTGGCATTGTTATTACTGTTTTGGGGTTCGATGATTCTGAATTCCATCGCTTCAATTTTTTGAATCACACCCTAAGTGAATTAGGGACTTATGGTCATTCGTCTTTCGCTGTCATTCTTAACGGTGGATTGTTTTTTGGCAGTTTAAGCCTCGTTTTCTATTGTTTGTCTTCTTTGCAGCAGGTGACTTCTTGCTGGGGATACCCTTTCTTTATCAGTTTGGCTCTCACTTTTCTGGCTTTAGCGAGCGTGGGATTATTTCCGGTGAACGTGTATCACTTGCATGTTCTTGGGCTGAAATGGTTTTTCTATCTGGGGAGTTTGAGTGCGATCTTCTATTTAGCCTTGGTCTGTTTCGGCAAGTCTAACTTTGGCCGTTGGACTGGGTTGTTGGCGTTAATAGTCTTATGTAGCATGTTGACGTTTCTGTATGCGCCACAGCTCAATTTAGGTTTGACCGAAGGCGATAGACCGTTTTATCAGGAGATGGTATTGCAACTGCCGCGTCCTACTTTGTGGTGGCCAGCCCTACTAGAATGGATTGGACTGGGAAGTTTATTGTGTTGGACAAGTGTGCTGCTTTTTAGCCAGTTAAGCTTCAGCCAAGATCCCAAAATCATTGGCTGAGTTATCTTTGAATTTAGACTTATCTTCAGCTCTAGGCTATGGATTCACATGCACAGCAAGGCCCGCGTCACCAAACCAATAACCGTTGCACTGGGTTATACCAAGTTTGCTATTCATCGAAAAATCCTGAGTATTTTTAGTCGCTTGAATCGTATCGACCAAAGCATTGGCTTTAGTGATGCAGTCAAGACTACTGGGTGATACTCGAAACACATCGACCCCCATTTGTGTCATTGCCGCTATTTCACTGCGTAAATCTAAACAGCTAGCGGATTGGGTTTGAATTCCATTGAGCCTGAGTAAAGGTTGCTGCTCTTGGGTTTGCGCGAGTAGTCCTTTACTGTATTCACGGCACACCGTTTCGCAATGATCTTTCGTGAGCTGTTTGTGCCTAGCGGTAAAGCAGCGCGCCGAATGGGCGAGTGGTAAATAGCCGTGGCCGAGCACTTCCACCTCAAATGATGGCTGTTCTTGAATTACTTGTTGTAACCAAGCCTTAGATAGCTCCACTGGCATCACAAATCTTTGCATTCCAAACCGCTGCAAGATGTCTAAACTGGCGCGATTGTAGTTATTGATACTCGCGCCGCAGACAAAGGGTAACTTACGTTCTTTGGCAAGATACACTGCCGCCATATCGTTTGCTTCGACGATAAATTCACCGTTATCGACCTGGCGTTTGAGCTCAGTATATTCAGATGGCGCTTCGATTAAGGCCAGCGTCGAAAGCACGACTTCTTTACCCGCCTGCTTGAGCATTTGCGCCAGCTCTAGATAATCGCCCCACTTGAGTTCGCGTCTGCGGCTACAAACCGCCTCACCTAAATACACTAAGGGAATTTGACTGGCGGCGACTTGCTGGTAAAAGTCAGCGACTTGCTGTTTCTGCCAGCAATACAACAGTGGTCCTAGGGAAATCTTCATAAGGTGTCCTTTGTCAATCTTGCTCTCTATTTACCTTTTATTGCCAATCGCGCTCGTAGGCGCCAAGCGTAGTGATCTGACCCTCGGATACTTTCGCTAGGGCTTGTTCCCAATGGGGTTGATTTTGGCTTTGTGAGTACAGCGCTGGATTATTTAGATAGGTGTCTATGGCTTGACGCCATACTCGAGTGACTTGTTCAACATAGGCGGGGCTGCGTTGACGTCCTTCGATTTTCAGCGACACTATGCCAGCTTTGGCTAGCTCTGGAAGTAAGCTTAAGGTATTCAAACTGGTTGGTGATTCGAGTAAATATTGCGGCGAATCTTGATCTGCTGTGATGTAACGGCCTTTGCATACCACGGGATAACCCATTTGTTCGTCGAGGGCCGATTTATCGATTAACACATCGTTGAGCCGGGTTAATCTGTTCTGTCCTTCTTCTTGCCAGCGTACGTGTTTTGCTGGTGAACAAGATCCACCTGTGTTGGGCGATTGGCCCGTTACATAGGATGACAGCTGGCAACGCCCTTCGGCCATAATGCACAGACTACCAAAGGCGAATACTTCCAAATCCACTGGGCTGACTTTAGCAAGATCCCGTACTTGTTTCATGGATAACACCCGTGGCAATACTACTCGGGCGATGTTAAAGGCTTCTTTATAAAAGCTCAGCGCACCCAGATTGGTTGCACTGGCCTGCACCGATAAATGCAGTGGCAGGTTTGGATAGTGCCTATGGGCATAATCGAGTAAAGAAAGATCGGCGACAATTAATGCATCCATACCCAGTTTTGCCGCTAAATCGATAGCCTGATACCAACGATGCTCTTCACCGGGCTTTGGAAAAGTATTTAAGGTCAAAAAGATTTTTTTGCCGTGCTTTTGCGTCAGCTCAGTGGCTTCTTGCAATTTTGCGGGGGTGAAGTTTAATCCTGCAAACGAGCGCGCGTTGGTGTCGTCTTTTAACCCTAGATACACTGCGTCGGCTCCGGCATGTAATGCCGACTTTAGCGAGGCCAGATTTCCTGCTGGACACAACAGCTCCATAGTGATGCTCCCGATAAAATGATAGCCGCTGAGTGTAGGTAAGATTGAATGGCGATGAATTGATTTAAAACAGGTTTAAGATCATAAAATCCCGATAAACTGGGATATATCATGTTTTATTCTTGTAGGGTTACCGCTATGTCCGCTGTTTTTTTCGCAAAATTTGCTCAGCAACTTTTAGAGTTCACCCCAAAAGCCATCGGCTTTCCCCTTGCTAAGATGCCGTTTAGCCTCAAAGCAAAAGCCATCAGCCAATTGCTTGAACTCTTACTTGCCGAGCAAGCTGCTGACGATGAGCTTGGATTTTTGACGGATAAATGGGTCGCGATTCGAGTGGAAGATATAAACTTAGCTTTTGAAGTCAGTTTTAATGGTAAGTGGCAAGTCAGAGAGCTCACGGATGCGCAGGTGACCTTTAGTGCCAACTCTGCTGAGCTAGTGTTAGTGGCGGCGGCGAAGGAAGATCCCGACACGCTATTCTTCCAGCGTAAGCTGAGTATTCAAGGTGATACTGAATTAGGGCTCGAAGTGAAAAACCTGCTGCTAAGTATCGAATTTGCCAGTATGCCAGCCCCAATTCGTCTTAGTGTTGAAAAGCTTGCCGCTGTGATTGAGCGTCTGCAAATTGAAGCGAAACCGACAATTATTCTCGCCAAATCCCCAAGCTTTTAACGTTATTTAGTGAGACTACACACTGCTAATTCCATAAATAAGCCCGCTAAGTTGTTATCTTAGTGGGCTTATTTTTATTTAAACTTTATTGTATAGTTTGGTCAATGAGTTAGTAGCTTGCACTCAGTTGTAGTCCCGAGTAGCTCGAATAAGCGCGTAACATCACATGGTAAGTTCCCGCTTGAGTCACGGTAATCGAACAGCTTTCATTGTTCCCATTTTTATAGGGACGGCAATCATAGCTGGTGGTCGTTGGGGTAGTGCCTGCTTTGACATACAGGTCTACATCTCCAGTTCCGCCACTGGTGGCAATGTTGAGTTGGCTATTGGCTGGAACCACTATCTTATACAGTTTCTCTGTTGCCGTTGCCCCGCTTAAATTCGTGACAGGTACGCCATTGGTTAAGCAGTTTGCATCGGTGCAGCTTCCGCCGCCATTCAGGTTATAGCTGGCTGTCAGTTGGGCATTGGCGTAATTATTATAGCCTTGCACCATCACATACCACCGACCCGCCGTAGGTGTGGTGAAATTACAGCTCTCGTTGTTGCCATTTTGATAGGGGCGGCATTGGTAGCTTGTTGTCGTCGGTTTTTGCCCTTGGCTGACATAAATATCCGCATCACCAGAACCACCCGCTAGATTGATCCCTAAACTTGCCGCATTGACTGGGACATCGATGTAGTAATACGTCGCAGAACCTGTGGCACCACTGATTGCGACACCCACATTATTTTGCAGCGGTGTTTCATCGACGGGGCAATTATTGCCACAGCCACCATCATCGCCTGCGAGTGAAAAGAGTAATTTATTGGGTGAACCTGTTTTCGCGTCTGTAACTTTATTTGACGTGGCGCGCGTCGTGAGTAAGTTTGTTACCTGTGCGGGAGAGAGATTTGGATTTTCATCTAAGTATAATGCGGCAACGCCTGCCACATGTGGGGCAGCCATTGAGGTACCACTTATGGTATTAGTCGCTGAATTCGAGTTATACCAAGCGGACGTAATGCTCGAACCTGGCGCATAGATATCAAGGCAAGTCCCGAAGTTAGAAAAACTCGAGCGGGAATCGTTACTGGTGGTTGAACCAACCGTGATGGCATTTACCGCCCGTGCGGGTGAGTAATTACAAGCGCTACTGTTGTCGTTACCCGCCGCCACTACGAAAGTGACCCCTGCGGCAACTGCGGCATTGACTGCATCATCAGTTGCTTGGGAGGCGCCGCCTCCTAAACTCATGTTTGCGACGGCGGGGCCGGAAGCATTGTTTTTCACCCAGTTTATCCCTGCAATCACGCCAGAGTTACTACCTGAACCTGAACAGTTGAGTACTCTGACGCCCACAAGATTGACGTTTTTAGCCACACCGTAGGTAGCACCGCCAACAGTTCCTGCCACATGGGTACCATGGCCGTTACAGTCAGTCGCATCGTAATCATTATCCACAAAATCATAGCCACTGCTGGCGCGACCACCAAACTCATTGTGAGTATTAAGCACGCCAGTATCGATCACAAAGGCGGTTACACCAGAGCCGTCGAAATCCGTGTGATAGTTACTATCCAATGGCAAGTTTCGTTGATCGATTCTGTCTATGCCCCAGGTCGGACTCGGTTGATTGGCATTGGCTTCAACCATAGGCGTTACTGACATGATTTGATCTTGTTCTATGTATTTCACATTTGGATCTTTACGCAGTGCTTTAATCTGTTGGGCGCTGGCCTTGATGAGTACACCATTGAGCACATTGCCAAAGTTTTTCATCACAGTGACATCATATTGGTTGACTAAACTCTCGGCTTGTTTCGTCGCGAATTCAGCTATGGTGTTGTTATTACTTAGATTAAGAACGCTTGGGGTATTGAATACAACAATGTAAGTATCTTTGATGGCTTTAGATTGTGGGACACTTACCATACTCGCTTGGTATTCATTAGCGTTAACAGGGAAGTAAGCAAGTCCAGTTGCGACCGCGACTGCAATTAAATGTTTCTTATGCATGTTGAACTCCATTTTCTTTTTATGTCTCCACGGACTTCGAGACATAATTTAATGTAGAAGGTATTTTCAACCTGCCCAGTTCGGTGCTTAAGGCATATCTAATTTACAAGGTTAAAATGTAACACTTGATTTACAATTTGACCGCAAGTGACTTTTTACTTAGCTAAAGAGTGAGGTGTACAAATAAGCGTCAAAATAATAACTATTAGTCTATTAAAACAACCTAGTCTGTAAAAGTGGTGATTTATCAAGCGACATTTTGTCCGAATCACAAACTGTGAAGCAGTGATAAATTCCGTCTGCTACTTTTTTGACATTCACCGCTGAAAAGAAGTCAGTCTAAAGTAGTGTTTTGACTAATGCTGAAATAAAGGCTTGGATTTAAGCGATTTAAAGGTTTTCCATACCGTTAAATGCATCTTTATTGTGATTTTTTATGCGGATTGTTTTGCGCAGGTTATTGCAGGTATTAGAGCAGATGTGACCGAGAGGCATTATAGCCACTCGGTCAGGTGACGTGATTAAGTTTTTTGCGTTAACACGGCAAATTTCACTAACAATTCGTCGTTAGATTCGACACGGTTTGGATCTGGGTCGATGCAATCAATGGGGCAGACAGACACGCAAGTCGGTTTGTCGTAGTGACCCACACATTCGGTGCAACGGTCTGGATCGATTTCATAGATCTCTTCGCCCATAGTGATGGCCTGATTAGGACATTCAGGTTCACACATGTCGCAATTGATGCAGCTATCGTCGATCAGTAGTGCCATGATCTTAACCTAGTTCATGTGGGTTGCGAGTATCCTGACCTTGGGGCAAGTTACGCAGCAAAATTCCGTGGCTCAAATCGACTTCTTTCGGCACGGGTAGATATACAGTGTGCCCCGAACCTAAACCGGCTTCAACCGCTTCAGCTTTGCGATTTTCGAGTTGTTCAATCGTCAAACTGATATTGCCTTGCGGCGTCATCAGTTCAACACTGTCGCCAACGGAGAACTTGTTTTTTACTTCAATTTCGGCCAATCCTGCAAGATTACGTTTTCCCGTCAGTTCACCTACAAATTGTTGGGTGTCACTAACTGAGTAGCCATAGTCATAATTTTGGTATTCATCATGCACATGGCGACGTAAAAAGCCTTCGGTATAACCACGGTGGGCTAGGCCTTCTAATTGATTCATTAGACTGCGGTCGAAATCTTTACCCGATGAAGCATCTTCAATCGCGCGGCGATACAGTTGTGCGGTACGGGCAACGTAATAGAAGGACTTAGTGCGGCCTTCAATTTTGAGCGAGTCTATGCCCATTTTAGTCAGGCGCTCAACGTGCTGAATGGCCCGTAAGTCTTTAGAGTTCATGATATAAGTGCCGTGCTCATCTTCGAAGGTGGGCATGTATTCGCCGGGGCGATTGGCTTCCTGTAGTAGGTAAATTTGATCTGTGGGGGCGCCTGCGCCTAAGGTCGTTGGCGTTTCAATTTGCACCGCATTTGGCAAGGCAATGATGTCACCGCTGTCATTTTGCTGCGCTTCGTGTACATCGTATTTCCAGCGACAAGCATTAGTGCAGGTGCCTTGGTTAGGATCGCGTTTGTTGATATAACCCGAGAGTAAACAACGGCCTGAATACGCCATACACAGGGCACCATGCACAAACACTTCAAGCTCGATATCGGGGCAGCGCTGACGAATTTCTTCGATTTCATCTAAGGACAGTTCGCGTGACAGGATCACGCGTTTGATGCCTTGGGTTTGCCAAAACTTTACCGAGGCCCAGTTGATGGCATTCGCTTGCACGGATAAATGCACCACTTGATCAGGAAACGCTTCACGCACCATCATAATTAAACCGGGATCGGACATGATCAGTGCGTCAGGCTTCATCGCCACTACGGGTTCCATGTCCTTGATATAGGTTTTTAGCTTGGCATTGTGGGGCGCGATATTGCTCACCACATACAGCTTTTTACCGAGTGCATGGGCTTCTTCAATCCCAGTGGCAAGGTTTTCCATTTTAAAGTCATTGTTACGTACCCTTAGACTATATCTTGGCTGACCGGCATACACTGCATCTGCGCCATAGGCAAAGGCGTAGCGCATGTTCTTTAAGGTTCCAGCTGGAGACAGCAGCTCAGGTTTAAACATAATCACTCTCAAATGGGTTAATAAATGACGCGGTGCGCGGGGGCGGCATTTTACACAATGAAAGTAGGGGTATGCAAATTGCCTTAGTTAACTTTAGCAGTACTTCACATTTTACGAATATAGTGAGTTTGGCTTAGATCAACTGGAGCGGAATATTTCAACTTGAGTGATGATTGAGGTCGATGATTAAGACAGATAAGTAAGGCAAAATTGATAACGCAATCATACAAATTATTAACGTCTGCTGTTTTTTCTACGCATCTAATGACAGCCAACTGATATACTCCAACAATCCAATGTTGATGTTTACAGATTGATGGGAGTTAAGATGTCTACCGAACATCTACTGTTAGTCAGTTTATTAAAAAAACTAAAAGACGATGCCTTAGTACTACCGACCTTGCCTGAAGTGGCGATGCGGGTGCAAGAAGTGGTTGGACGCTCCGATGCGAGCCTTAAGCAAGTGGCTGAAGTGATCGGTCAAGATGCCGCGATTTCTGCGCGTATTATTAAGGTTGCCAACAGCGCGTTATATAGCCGAGGCGTACCCGCTGAAAGTATCAACAGTGCGGTTTCTCGTATTGGGTTAATCCAGATTAAAAGCATTGCCACTTCGGTGGCAATGGAGCAATTATTCATTTCCACCAATGAAATGGTGTGGGAAGTCATGGACGAGGTGTGGCGTACCTCAATCGATGTAACTGCTGCGTCTTGTGCCATGCTGCAGATGTACAATAAGCGTCATTCAACCAGTCGGTTAAATTTTGATACCTTAACCTTAGCTGGACTCGTGCATAACATTGGCGCCTTACCTGTATTAACAGAAGCGGAGGCGCATCCCCATTTATTCACTAGCATTGATCAATTACGCGCGCTCGTACGTAAAATGCAAGGGCCTTTGGGTCGTGCAGTTTTGAAAAGTTGGGATTTCTCTACCGAAGTGATGGAAGTGGTTGAGCGTTGGGCTGATTTACCTTATCTACCCGATCATGTCACCTATCTCGACTTTATTCGTGCAGCGGCCTTTTATACCGGTGAATTGCGAGCGGGCACTGAACTAGAGCAACGTCTCGGTGTGTTTGTCGCCCGTGGATTACCTGTGACGACCGATGATTTAGCCAGTGATGAGTTTATGGAAAAATTCCATTCAATTAGAGAAAGTTACCAATAATCGTTAGGCCTAAATGGAATTCAAATGGCGCTGATATCTTTTATCGTGTCATTTGAGAAAAAGCTTACGTGGTATGGCAGAGGCCAAGGTATGTTCGTAATCGGGTTAGTTGTCGCTTCTCTCGCTTTATTGATATTTTCATTGTATATCCTGCAGTCAAAGTACAGATCTTTACGGTCGCAGCAAAAATTTTTAGCACAGCTTTGTACCCAGCTAGAGCAGCAAAAGGTTGAACGCCAAGCTTTAGACATTGGCATCGTCCCCCAAGCGTTTGTTCCTCTCTACCATACTTTAAATGAATTATTAAAGGCGTTACCGGCAAGTGTGGGTAAGGATAAGCTAACAGGACTTGTTAATCGTGTCGGCTTGAAACGTACTCTTACTGGCATGATGCCGCTGACTCAAGGGACATTAGTGCTAATTGATATTTATCGATTTCGCTATGTGAATGATCTCTTTGGTTTTGTGTTTGGCGATATCCTGCTGAAGCAATTTGCCGAACGCTTAAATAGCTTAAGTTTATCCCCGAGATTAATCGCACGCCTCAATGGTGATGAATTCTGTTTATATTACGAGCAAGCGTTGACTGAGGAGCAATTAGTCCACTTAAGAGGGCGGTTGCAAGTGCCTTTTAACATTAAGAACACGCCAGTCAGCGTTAAGCTTCAAATCGGTTGTCTGCATTTACAAGAACACCACGCCGACACGAGTCAGATGCTACGTCGAGTCGATTTGGCGCTGAAGAAAGCCCGCCATTCTCGTAGTGCGATTGCTTACTATGCTCAAAATGATGATATTCGTCAGTTAAGGGAACTGAAAATTATCGATAGTTTGCCTAAAGGTTTGCAACGTAATCAAGTATATATGGTGTATCAAGCTAAACAGGATATTGCCACGGGTCGATGTTTTCAGGTTGAAGCCTTGATGCGTTGGGAGCATGACGAACTCGGGATTATTTCTCCTGGAGAATTTATTCCCTTAGCTGAATATGCTGGCATGATTGATTTAGTCAGCCAATGGGCACTCGATCAGGTTTTAGCACAGCAGGCAAAATGGCGCGCGGCGGGGATACAATTGTGTGTTGCAGTTAACCTGTCGACACGGGACCTTGACAGTGAAACCTTACCCCAAGAAATTGCTGCAAGATTAGCCTATTACCAGCTCCCACCCGAATCTTTGATGATCGAAATTACTGAAAGCACCTTAATGGCGGATTTGACTAAGGCGGTCGAGACGTTAGGAAAGATACGTGCCTTAGGGGTTAGACTTGCAATTGATGATTTTGGTACGGGTCATTCTTCCTTAGCTTATTTAAAGCATTTACCCGTTAATGAAGTCAAAATTGATAAAGCCTTTTTAAAGGATCTGGAGCAGGATAAACCATCGGAATACATCCTCGAAGCCAGTATTAATATTGCCAAAAAACTCGGTTATGAGGTAACTGTTGAAGGAATTGAAACGCTTGAGATTAGAGATAGGTTAGTGGCTATGGGGGTTGATACTATACAAGGTATGTATTACGCGAAGCCCATGAGTGCCGCCGAACTCGAAATGAACTGGGCCCAACTACATAATACAATCTAAACCTTGTGCTCATTAAAGTAAGCGCTCGTTAAATCAAATGCTCGTTAAATCAAGAGTATTAAGGCTTGCAGTCGAGCCTTAATACTGTCCAGTTATCGCTATTTGAGTTGTACTTCTTTGAGTGATTTTTGTTGCCTTTGCTTATGTCGAAATAAGCTCAGGAAATCGCGCGCGTACTTGTATGTAAGAGTATTAGCTTTGTTCGCTTGATGTGAAACCAAGACTTAATATGGCGATTAACTCTGCCGGCATAGGCGCTAGTTGACGGGCTTGATTCATACACACCATTTCAATTGTTGCCGTGACCGCAGGCTTTTTACCCTGTGGACGCCAAATCTCCTGCTGCCACACAGTGCGGTACTTACTCTCAAAGTAAAACTTAGTGCGAACATCGATAATATCGGCAAATTCCACCCCCTCATGGCACAACATATCGCTACGATACACAGCAAAACCCAGTTGGTTTTGTTGCCATAATGCACTTAAACGCTCAGCACCAATCACATGCTCACGGGCTCGCTCGAAGTATTTCAAAAAGTTGGGGTGATACACCACGCCAGAAAAATCAGTATCTTCATAGTAGATTTGCACTGGGAAAGAAAAGGTCGGGCTAAATTGCGGCATGGGGTACGGCTATTCTAGATAGTTTTATTGCGCAATAGTTTAGCGGCTTATCTCTTAAAACAAAACCTCTAATGCGGAGAGACAAAAGCGCTGTTAAGGGAAATGTGCAGGCTACTTTAGGTCGGCAACTGCGATGCTTAATCTGGACATGATTGACAATGTGACGACTGAAATAGTCATTAGATTCGATTATGTGACGTTTTTCTGCTTATAGATAAAATGCTTGTTACCCAAAAATATCACGCTAATCAGGCAGTAAAATCACACTATCGTGCCTAATTCATTAATCCCTTCCTATACTGATAACTGCAATCCCTTTCTTACGTTGATTTGCTAGGTTGAGAGCTTTATATGAGCGAAATTAAAAAATCAGAAATATTGACAGAGAGTGGCACAAATGAACTCGAAATTATTGAGTTTCATCTACATAAGACACTTCCCAATGGTGGCCATAAAGTGTGCCATTACGGTATTAATGTCGCCAAAGTGAGAGAAGTCATTAGGGTGCCAGAAACGTCAGATTATCCCAATGCCCAGCGGCACATGGTTGGGGTGTTCTCGCTGCGAGAAAAATTGATCCCTTTGGTCGATCTAGCCGGTTGGCTCGGAATATCGACACCTGAGGATTTAACCCACAAAGTGGTCATAGTGACTGATTTTAATAAGATGATTAATGGGTTCTTAATCGATAGTGTTCGTAGCATCCATAGAGTGTCGTGGGAGCAAGTTGAATCGCCGAGTCAATTTTTAGAAGCGGGTGAAAATGATTGTGTCGTTGCCGTAGTGCGCCGTGATGGCATGCTCATTATGATATTGGATTTTGAGAAGATTATTGCCGATATCAATCCTGAACTGAGTATGGATAAGTACGATGTCACGCTCGATAGAAGTGTACTGATCAATGATAAAATGCTGGCGAAACGTGAAGCGAAAACGATTTTAATTGTCGATGATTCCGCTTTTATTCGTAAGATGATCGAAAATACCCTTCGCAGCGCAGGTTACAACATTATCACAGCCAAAGATGGTGGTGATGCCCTTGAAATGCTAATGGAATTTGAGAATCTTGCTGACCAAGATAATGCTTCTATTTCTGATTTTGTCAGCGCCATTATTACGGATGTTGAGATGCCTCGCATGGATGGCATGCATTTGGTGAAACGCTTAAGAGAATCCAAGGCGTATCGACAAATGCCAATTGTGATGTTTTCCTCTTTAATGAGTGAAGATAACCGCGCAAAGGCGATGGCATTAGGTGCTAACGATACCATTACTAAACCAGAAATTGGTCGTATGGTCGGTATGATAGATAAATACGTATTTGAAGAGTAATGCTATTTCACTTAGCGGCAATATTTGAATATGGGGTATTCGAGTCATCGCTATCAACGTCTTGAGTGATTCTTCAATGACAAACCATATCAAAGTAAAAAGCCATATTCACCGAGGCGAATATGGCTTTTTTGTAGGGTAAACGTTGTTTACTAGCGGATGATCATTTGATCGCGCTCTGGTCCAACAGAAACCATGCTAACGCGCACACCCATTAAGTCTTCAATACGTTCAACATATTGTTGTGCGGCGACTGGCAGGCTTTCGAAGGTGCGACAACCAGTAATATCTTCGCTCCAGCTTGGCATTTGCTCATACACTGGGCTTAACGCAGCAGTTTGTGGCCAAATTGGGTTCTCAGTGTGTTCACCAGCATAGGCAACACAGATTTTCAGATCTTTCATGCCAGAAAGACAATCAATCTTAGTCAGGGCAATTTCGGTTGCCGCTTGTAGCTCAACACCATTACGGGTGGCAACAGCGTCGAAGTAACCCATGTCACGTGGACGGCCTGTCGTTGCACCAAACTCGTTGGCATTTTCGCGGAAGGCGTCTTGCTCTTCCATTGCGGTCACTAACGTACCTGTGCCGACTGATGAGCTAAAGGCTTTCGCGACAGCAATTACGCGCTCTGGACGCAGAGCTGGTAAACCGCTGCCGATACCCGCGTAAGCCGCAGTCACGTTTGAAGATGTGGTATAAGGATATTCGCCGTAGACTAAGTCGCGGCCAGCACCTAATTGCGCTTCAAACAGTAAGCTCGCATCTTGTTTTTGTAATGCTTTTAATGGCTCTGTCACGTTACAAATAAACGGACGCCAAGGTGCCGTCACTTCTAATAACCATGCGGTCATTTCGGCGGCGGTTTGATTAAAATCGCAACTTGGATAAAGTGCTTTTAACTGCGGTAATTTCCAGTCGAGCATAAATTGAATGCGCTCTTGCAGCACTTCAGGTTGGTTTAACCAGCCGACTAAAATGCCTTTTTTCATCACGCGATCGCCATAGGCTGGTGCAATCCCTTGACGGGTTGAACCATAGGCGAGGTCGCCAAGACGTTGTTCTTCTAAGGTATCTTCTAATGCATGTAGAGGTAAGCACAGGGTAGCACGGTCAGAAATGCATAATTTGACTTCAATGCCAGCCGCTTGCACTTCAGCAATTTCTACACTGAGTTTTTCAGGACTGATCACCATGCCAGGGCCTAAAACTGCAACGCAGTTAGGGTTGAAAATGCCACTCGGTAATTGGTGTAATTTAAAGGTGCCATAGTCGTTGACGACGGTATGCCCAGCGTTGTTACCACCTTGAAAGCGAATACTGGCAGCGGCATCCGCGGCTAAATAATCTACGATGCGGCCTTTGCCTTCATCACCCCAATTTGCACCCACAACCACGATCGACGGCATAACAACATCTCCTCATTGATTAAGACGCTATGCTAGACCCGTCATTTAAATAAGAGAAATTAATTATGGTTATCATCCCAATAAGAATTTCATATATCATTGGCTATCATTAACTCTAATACTTTGCAAAAGGTGGCGTTATGCTCGATATCCATTGGTTAAAGACCTTCGTGACTTTGGCTGAATACAAGCATTTTGGGAAAGCGGCCACAGCGCTGCACATGACGCAGCCCAATGTTAGCTTGCATATTAAGCAGTTAGAGCAAAGCACTCGAGTCAAGTTGATTGACCGTAATCCCTTTCGATTAACGCAAGCGGGATTTCGCCTGTTAGAGAGCAGTCAGAAGACGTTAATGGAGCTGCAAATTTGTCAGGCGGATCTCAATGCGATTAATGACCTTAGCCAAGGCACATTGACCATTGCCGCCAGCGATATTATCTCGCGGTTATTGTTGATCCAGCCGTTTCAGCTTTTTAAGGCGGAGTTTCCGGGAATAGATTTCTCACTGCTCAACACAACCTCATCACAAGCCTCTGAATTGGTGAAAAATGCCGAGGCCGATTTAGGGTTTGTGATTGCGCAGAAGGAAAGTCAGCCACTGCATTTTACTGAGCTACAACAGATTAAATGGTGTGCAATCGGAGATAATTTACAGCAATGGCAGCAGGCAAAACCCTCTGTGGATACGCCCTTAGCCGAGCAACCGACGTTGATTTTATTAGGACACGATACGCGAACCCGCGAATTGTTAGATCCCGCATTACCGTCGCTGAACTTATCGAATTACAGAATAATGGAAGTCGGCAGTGTTGACGCGCAAATCGATTGGGCAGAGGCGGGATTTGGTGTGGCTATCGTACCGGAGTTTTCGGTTTACACTAAGGCGAATCTCACCACTAAAGTCACTCCTCTCCCGCAATTCCCTACTACGAGTTTAGGTTATATTGTGCGCCAGAATCAGATCTTGTCGAAGGCTATTAAGCAGCTGTTATATTGGGTGAATCAAGAGATCATTCGCTCGCAGCGGTAATCTATCATTCGCTTGTAGCGATAGTGGATTAGTCAGCGACTAAGAGCAGTTTGTCGTATTGGCCTGTGGCTTTTAGCTGTGATAAGCCAGCGTCGAGTTGGCTTGCTAAGGTTTGTGCTTGCGGATTTCCTTTCGAGAAGGCCAAAAAAATATCGCTGCTGTGGTTAGCAAATGCAGGAATAATCTCATCATCTACCCCCATTTTTTTCAGGTTTTCCTTCGCGACTAAGTCGAACATCAAGGCGGCATCTATGCGACCAATCAACAATAAATTGATAAGCTGTTGTTGGTTGGCGACGGTGACGATATTGAGCTGTTGCTGTTTAACTAATGTGGGAAACTCATCGCCATATTCATAGCTTTTAATCACGCCGATAACGGTGCCTTTAGGTAGCGCCCATTTATTGTCTGCCAGAATAGGCTTTTGTTTCTTTTGATAAAAAGAAGCCGTGGCGATAAATAATGGGGTGTTTCCAAAGATGAAGCGTTGCTCAGTACTGTTCTCGCGGGTGACGTTAAACACCCCATCAACTGCACCTTTTTCCGCCATCATTAAGGCGCGGGAGTAGGGCACAACTAAGCTATTCACTTCAATATGCGACTGTTTAAATGCGGCTTGGATTAAACGATGGGAAATACCTTGACCAAACTGATTGGCGAAAGGTGGCCAACTGTCTTCTGCGGCTAAGGTTATGGCTTGAGGTTGCGATTCTGCTGGTATTGCATTGCTTTCTTTAGCGAGTGCCATGTTACAAATAATGGATACGAGCAATAAAACGATGCTAAGTATCAATGCTGACGGCAAATTTAATGCCTGCTGCATCCTGAGCTTCATTCTGTTCCCTGCGCGCATTTTGCTTCCATCTCCCCGCTTAATATATGGCTTTTATAGCATAAAGAATTATATCTAGACTAATGATTTGAATATTAATTACTGATAGTTAGTCCTTTTGTGATGTTAATAGGATATTTTAACAACCTCAGTTTACTGTGTGCGGGTTTATTATTTTTATGTACTGTGTTTAAGGGGAATTTTACGCTGGGCAACACATGAACTGGCTTAGCTTTCTTGTTAATACCAATCGTACTAAATATCTGTTCATTCAGCGGGATTTCAACGCGCTTTAGACAAGGCGAAGGCTTGAAGGCATAGTGGTGCTCTGTCGAAAGCCTTGAACGCAGTATAAAGCGCGTTAAAACCCGCCCTTCGGGAGCCACACAGGCATCCCACTCCGGTGTTGCATTGACTTAAAAGGGAATAACCATTTCTGCGTCAATGCGCCTTGGATTGAGATGCCTGTGAGGCTCTGAACTGATTAGATATTTAATGTGATTGGTATAAGTAGAAGAAATTGAACTGGATAAGTTTCAATGCTGCCATCAAACGAATCGCTAAATTGTTTAGTGAGGTTCGTTTGATGGTGATGTGTGTTGATCTTAGCTGCGCTATTTGACCTTAGTGGCTTGCATCGAAAACCAAGTCTTATAGGGCTGATACTTGTCATAGCACCAATGGAATAGGGTGCTGTAGAAGAAGAAGAAGATCAAAAAAACCGCTTCTAAGCCCATGGCTGCCAACCAACCTATCTGTAGAAACCAGGCGATGGTCGGTATGCTAATGAAAATAAGTCCCCCTTCAAAACCAAAGGTATGCAGTATTCTGGTTTTCAAAGTGCGTTGCTCTCGATTTGCCCCAAATACCCTGTCGAATCCTAGGTTGTAGAAGTAGTTCCATACCACGGTATAAAGACTCAAAGCGATACCAACTATGACAAGTTCACTGGTTCCCTTGCCTGATATAAGGGCAGAAACGGGGATAATAATAGCAAGTGCAATCGCTTCAAAGAGTAAGGCGTTAAAGATACGTTCTGTCGTTTTCATGGCTATTTCCCATTCATTTAATGTGACTATGGCCATAATTTTATCTAGTATAGGGATAAGTTATAGTTAGATAGTATCGGTAAAAACGATATGTTTAGTCTCGAACAACTCGAAGCCTTTATGGAAACCGTAGAATCTGGTTCATTTTCGAATGCTGCAAGGCAACTTAAGAAAGCACAATCCGTGATTAGCCAGCATGTGATGAATCTTGAAATTGACTGTGGGGTTGAGTTATTTGACCGTTCGGGTCGTTATCCAGTATTAACGGCCGAAGGTAGTAAATTACTGCCCTACGCAAGAGCGACGATTCTTCAACATCGTAGGCTCAAACATACCGCCTTATCGCTCTTCAGTAGTCAATCTTCAGAAATGTGCCTTGCGATGGATGAAGGCATTCCGATACAGAGAATATCTGAAATTATTCGGTTGTTAGAAGGTGATTTCCCTAATATCGAACTCGAGTTTCTCAGTGCCTCAAGCATAGATATTATCGACATGGTGCATTCGGGAAGAGCATCTACAGGATTGATTTTTAGTGAATTATCTATGCCAAGTAGTATAGATTTTGAGAGTATTGGGGTGATTCAATTCGATCTTTATGTGGCGAGTTCGCATCCCTTAGCAAAATCAGTTGCACCGAACATGGACTCATTGCGACTGTATCGACAATTACTTATCCGCTCACGGAATACTAAAACCAGTAGTTTTCAGCAGGCGTTCAGTCCTGATGTTTGGTATGCCGATAACTATTACGTGTTATTGGAGCTCGCATTACAGGGCCATGGTTGGTGTCTATTGCCCGAGCATATGGCGTCCAGTTCAGTTTTATCGGGTAACTTAACTCGCGTCCCCATAGAATTTGAGCAGATAGGCTGGCATGCAAACGTCGATGTGATCCAGCATCAAGATAAAAGCAGCCTGCCATTATTGAAACGACTCAGACAACTGTTTAGAGAACTCTTGGTTGGACAGAAATAAATGGTTGGACAGAAATAAAGCAAAGCATAAATAAAACCCCAGTTAAGTGAGTACTCTACTGGGGTTTAGTTTTTGTGGATCAGGATTGGTGAATCAGGATTAATTATTACGCGGAAAGTTAGCCAGCACTAGCTCGGCCACTTTGCGCAGTTCATTCGGGCAAATTCCACTGGTCGCTTGTACGGCCATACCTTGCAATACAGTGCCTATATAACGGGCAAGCAGCAAGGGATCGGCGTCAGCGGGCAAATCACCTTCATTTTTGGCGCGTTGCAGTCGTTCGCACAGGGCTATTTCTCCGTCACGGCGACGATTAATCAAAGTGTCTTTAATCGCTTGTCCTGCTTCACTACAGGTGAGTGCCCCTTGAACAATCAAACATCCCTGTGGATGGCTTTTATCCACCAAAGAGCTTGCCGCACCGAGTAGCATTGACTCGATAACCTGATAGGCGGTTTTTTGTTCCAGTGCCGGGTAGAAAAACGCACAGGGGCGCTGTTCATATAATTCTATCGCTTTGAGAAATAACTGTTCTTTATTACCGAAAGCGGCATAAAGGCTAGGTTTATTAATGCCCATAGCTTGGGTGAGATCGGTTAACGATGTACCTTCAAAACCTTTGAGCCAGAAGACTTCTAAGGCTTTTGCTAATGCATCGTCAGTGTCAAAAGCTCGTGGGCGACCAACACAGGGCGTCTGGGTGACGGTTGACATCATTAGGCTCCTCAATTCTCAATTGCCCCTAGGATAGACATGGGTTTAGTCCCTGTCCAGCCACACTTGCTACCTATGACGGACTTAGGGGGATATGTCTACTTAGTCATTCAAGGTGTCACCTAAGTTCAGCATGTTATCTGCGTTAGTCAGTGTTTGCTCCAATATTCATCAAAATGCTTTGCAGTTCAAACTCGTAGCCTTTTGCCTCTGGACGCATTGCCTGCCTAGGGTAAGTGCACACTTTTAATTAAATACCGCTCGGTACATAAATTTGTTGACAGCATCATTTTACGCTATATATTACCGTCCAGTACAGAATGTTTTTTACCAGTCGGTATTTAATTGGTTTGGTTTGTAACACAGCTGCATGTGTGTGGTTCGAACAGCGTGAAATGCCCGCCACTTTGAGGATAGTAATATGATGAGTAACAAACCTTTACGAATAATGATGTTAACGGCTGTGGCTGCTTTCGTCCTTTCAGCTTGTGGTGAGCAAACAGCGCAGCAGGGACCTGCACCGAGTGCGCCTAAGGTGGATGTCGCTCAGGTATTGCATGAGCGAGTCACCGAATGGGATGAGTTTACCGGTCGTTTACAGGCGCCAGAAAGTGTCACCCTTATCCCGCGGGTGTCAGGCTATATAGACTCAGTAAATTTTAAAGAAGGCGCCTTAGTGAAAAAAGGCGAGGTGTTATTTCGCATCGATCCAAGCGTGTTTGAAGTGGAAGTGGCCCGGTTAAAAGCAGATCTTGCTAGCGCACTCTCTGCAGAGCAACTGGCCACTAATGATTTTGAACGGGCACATAAGTTATTTGACCAAAAGGCGGTCTCGGCCGAATTACTCGATACCCGTGAGTCGAATAAACGTCAGACTGCAGCCGCAGTCGCTTCGGTGAAAGCAGCACTCATGCGCGCCGAGCTTGATTTAGCTTATACCCAAGTACAAGCGCCGATTGATGGCCGCGTGTCCTACGCCAATGTCACCGCGGGTAACTATGTCACTGCAGGGCAGAGTGTGCTGACCAGCTTAGTCTCTACCGCCAGCATGTATGCCTATTTCGATGTGGACGAGCAAACCTACCTTAAATACGTGAAGTTAACTGCGCAGAACAAACGTAACGATCCCCGTGCTGACGATAATGCTGTGTACATGGCTTTAGCCAATGAGCGCGATTATCACCATATTGGCATGGTCGACTTTGTGGATAATGCGATGGATAAGCAGACGGGTACTATTCGAGTTCGTGCGACTTTTGACAATGAAGACAATAACCTATTGCCAGGCTTGTTTGCGCGTCTTCGTACTGCGGGCAGTGGCGCCTATGAGGGGATCTTGATTGACGATAAAGCCGTTGGCACAGATCTCAATAATAAGTTTGTGCTGGTCGTCGGTCATGATGGCACGGTCGAATATCGCGGCGTGACCTTAGGCGAAAAAGTCCAAGGACTGCGCATCGTGACCCAAGGCTTGATGGCCGATGACAAGATCGTCGTCAATGGTATGCAACGCGTACGTCCTAAGATGCAAATTGAGCCAAACATAGTGGACATGGTCGACAACGACAAGCTCGAGGCGCTACGCCAAGCCCAGTTAATACTCGATAAAAACCAAGAGCATTTGACGGCGCAAGCGGTCGAAACGGCGAGCCGCGGTTAAGGAATAACACACCATGTTGTCGCAATTTTTCATTAAAAGACCGATATTTGCAGCCGTGCTGTCATTGCTGTTTCTTATCACGGGGGCGATTGCCGTTTGGCAGTTGCCTATTACCGAATATCCAGAGGTCGTGCCACCAACTGTAGTGGTCACTGCTAATTATCCTGGCGCAAATCCTAAAGTGATTGCCGAAACTGTGGCTTCACCGTTGGAGCAGGAAATTAACGGCGTCGAAGACATGTTGTACATGTCATCGCAGGCGACGTCCGATGGACGTATGACCTTGACCATCACCTTTGCGATTGGCACGGATGTGGATAAGGCACAAACCCAAGTGCAGAGCCGAGTCGATCGCGCTATGCCCCGTCTGCCGCAGGAAGTACAACGTCTTGGTATTGTTACTGAAAAATCATCGCCAGACTTGACCATGGTGGTGCATTTGTTATCGCCGGATAACCGTTACGACATGTTGTATCTGTCTAACTATGCGGCGCTAAACGTCAAAGACGAGTTAGCACGAATTAATGGTGTCGGCGCGGTACGTTTGTTTGGCGCCGGCGAATACAGCCTGCGGATTTGGCTTGACCCGAATAAAGTCTCGGCGCTGGGTTTATCGCCAGCGGACATTATTGCCGCCGTGCGTGAGCAAAACCAACAGGCAGCAGCGGGCAGTCTAGGCGCGCAGCCCAGTGGTAGTGCTGACTTTCAACTTTTGATTAACGTTAAAGGTCGTTTAACTGAACTGTCTGAATTTGAAGATATCATTATCAAAGTTGGTCAGAATGCTGAGGTGATCCGCCTTAAAGATGTCGCGCGGGTCGAACTCGGGGCAACGAGTTATGCGCTGCGCTCTTTACTCGATAATAAGGACGCGGTCGCTATTCCTGTATTCCAAGCATCGGGCTCTAACGCGATTCAGATTTCCGACGATGTGCGCGCCAAAATGGCAGAGCTGTCTAAAGGATTCCCTGAAGGACTCGAATACGAAATCGTTTACGACCCAACAGTGTTCGTGCGTGGCTCGATTGAAGCTGTGGTAAAAACCCTGCTCGAGGCCGTGTTGCTGGTGGTGTTAGTGGTGGTGCTATTCCTGCAAACTTGGCGCGCATCGATTATTCCGCTGGTGGCCGTGCCTGTGTCTTTGGTCGGTACCTTTGCCTTTATGCATCTGCTCGGTTTCTCGTTAA
The DNA here is from genome assembly GCF_019345615.1 of Shewanella sp. NKUCC01_JLK. Lineage (NCBI taxonomy): Bacteria > Pseudomonadati > Pseudomonadota > Gammaproteobacteria > Alteromonadales > Shewanellaceae > Shewanella > Shewanella sp. NKUCC01_JLK. The sequence continues at coordinate 147,320 of NZ_JAHKRD010000011.1, forward strand.
ACGCCTTGTCGCTATTTGGGCTGGTGCTCGCTATTGGTATCGTGGTTGACGATGCCATCGTCGTGGTCGAAAACGTCGAGCGTAATATTGCCGCAGGATTAAGCCCTGTAGAGGCAACGCAAAAGGCGATGAAGGAAGTGACTGGTCCGATTGTGGCAACCACCTTAGTGCTGGCGGCGGTGTTTATTCCAACGGCCTTTATGAGCGGTTTAACCGGGCAGTTCTATAAACAGTTTGCCTTGACTATTACTATCTCGACCTTTATCTCGGCGATTAACTCACTCACTTTGAGTCCGGCATTATCGGCGCTGTTACTCAAGAGCCATGATGCACCTAAGGACGGCTTAACTCGTCTAATGGATAAGTTGTTTGGTGCTTGGTTATTTGTGCCTTTTAATCGTTTATTTAACCGTGCATCCGATGGTTATGGCTGGTTAGTGCGTAAGGTGATCCGTTTTGGCGGCATTATCGGCCTAGTGTATTTAGGCATGGTGGCGTTAACGGGTGTGCAATTTGCCAATACACCAACGGGTTATGTGCCCGGCCAAGATAAACAGTATTTAGTGGCCTTTGCCCAGTTGCCCGATGCGGCATCCCTTGAACGTACGGATAGTGTGATCAAGAAGATGTCTGAGATTGCACTAAATCACCCCGGAGTAGCGCACTCGATTGCCTTCCCTGGCCTTAGCATCAACGGTTTTACCAATAGTCCTAACTCAGGCGTGGTGTTTGTTGCGCTCGATGATTTTGACTCGCGTACCAGTCCTGAACTGTCGGCGAATGCCATTGCCGGCCAATTAAATCAGCAATTTGCTGCTATTCAAGACGCGTTTATTGCCATCTTCCCGCCGCCACCTGTGCAAGGCCTCGGCACTATAGGAGGGTTCCGTCTGCAAATTCAAGACAGAGCCAACCTTGGTTATGAGGCCTTGTATCAGGTGACCCAACAAGTGATGTACAAGGCGTGGGCCGATCCTCAGTTAGCTGGTGTTTTCTCTAGCTATCAAGTGAACGTGCCACAACTTGAACTGGATATCGATCGGACTAAAGCGAAACAGCAGGCAGTGTCGCTCGATCAAATCTTCCAGACATTACAAACCTATATGGGCTCGACCTATGTCAACGACTTCAATCGGTTCGGTCGAACTTATCAGGTGAATATGCAAGCCGACGAGGCGTTCCGTCAAAGTCCGCAACAGATAAGTCAGCTAAAGGTGCCGAATCTGAATGGTGACATGATCCCGCTAGGTTCGTTCATCAACGTCAGCCAAAGTTCAGGCCCAGACAGAGTGATGCACTATAACGGTTTCACGACCGCTGAAATCAACGGTGGTCCAGCGCTCGGAGTGAGTACAGGCCAAGCGCAGGCGGCGATTGAGAAAATTTTGGCTGAAACCTTACCTAATGGTATGACTTATGAGTGGACCGAGCTGACTTATCAGCAAATTCTCGCGGGCAATACGGGTCTTTTGGTTTTCCCGCTGGTGATCATCTTAGTGTTTATGGTGCTAGCCGCCCAGTACGAGAGCTTAAGCTTGCCATTGGCGATTATCTTAATCATCCCAATGACCTTACTTTCAGCCCTCAGTGGTGTGCTGATTTACGGTGGGGATAATAATATCTTCACCCAAATTGGCCTGATAGTGCTGGTGGGGCTGGCGACTAAGAACGCTATTTTGATTGTCGAGTTTGCAAAGGAGAAACAAGACCATGGTATGGCACCTATGGAGGCGATATTAGAGGCAGCAAGATTACGTTTACGTCCTATCTTGATGACATCTATCGCCTTTATCATGGGAGTGGTGCCTATGGTGTTCTCCACTGGCGCGGGCGCCGAGATGCGCCAAGCCATGGGCGTGGCAGTATTCGCCGGTATGATAGGGGTGACAGTTTTTGGTCTTATCCTAACGCCGCTGTTTTACTATGCCTTAGCAAAGAGAGGCGGTAAAAAAGCCGATGAGTATAAAGAGATAACAGTCGGTTAAGCTTGTTTTCTAGTTGAAAACACATGAAAGGTCTACATTGAGTAGGCCTTTTTTGTTTATTCACGGCGAGAGCGATTAGATTTGACTATCTTTAGCTGGAGTTAATTAACATTAGGTCAATTGATGCTTAGTGATGGTATTGCTCGCTAGGTTAAAACTAAAACCAGAAATGAGGAATATCGTTGGTATTTTCTGGATCATCAATAAGAAACAATGAATAACTATTACCAGACCATTCTGTTAGCTTATAACTTATTGCCACTTGAGCGCGTCATTATCACAGAATGATTAGAATGGTTACTGTTTTACGACTTTTCTATATAATTTGATGATTATTCAATACATTAGTAATGTACAATGCTAGATGAATCTAGATCGTTTTTTTACGCAGAACTCAGCTAAGGTACTTGTTGGCCTTGCATCACTATGCCCGAGGTAACGGATGATCCTATATCGCGTTTTATATGCGTTAGTACTTTGCGTTTTGATCTATTTCACGCCTCAAGTCATGGCTGCTGAACTCAATATTAATGTAGTAGATCTGCAACAACAGGCCATTGCCGATACTGTCGTGGAGCTGATCCCTGCTGTAATGCCTGATAATGCAATACCTGTCGAGCATTATGAAATGTCGCAAAAAAATCGAACCTTTATTCCCTTTGTGCTGGCGGTGCCTAAAGGTGCAAAGGTGGATTTCCCCAACTTAGATCGTACTCGCCACCATGTGTATTCTTTTTCAGAAGCTAAACCTTTCGAACTTAAATTGTATGTGGGTCAGGCCGAAGCGCCGATTCAGTTCGATAAACCCGGTTTGGTCGCGCTTGGCTGTAATATTCACGATTATATGCAGGCATTTATCTATGTGGCAGATAGCCCTATTGTCGCGGTGACGGACGAAAAAGGTGAGATCCAGTTTAAGGGACTTACCGCCAGTCAATATAAAGTTAAGCGCTGGCATCCATGGCAGAAGGCGGCATCAGAGCCAACGGATTTACTGATAGTTAATGGTCCTAATCAACTCAGTCTGTCCTTAGACATTGAGCGTCAAGCTAAACCGTCGGCTCCGCCGTCGGGATTTGGTCACTACGATTCTGAAGGTAAGCCATTACATGCTAAATAGTTTTCGCGCCCGGCTGATTTTAGTTTTCTTTATTGTGCTGACGTTAGTGCAATTTGCCACGGCATTTTCTGTGTTGACAGCGACCGAAAAAGATAACTTTTTACAGCAACAGAAAAGCCTCGATATTGGCGCGAATGTGTTTCTCGAAGTGTTATCGAATCGCGGTATTCAGCTCAGTCAAAGTTTGTCCGTACTCAGTGCCGATTTTGGTTTTAAGCGCGCGATTGCTACTGGTGAGCAAGAAACCATTGAGTCAGTGTTATCTAATCACGGCTCTCGTATTGGTGCCGACGCCGCTGTATTGTTATCACCTAAAGGGGAGCTCTTGACCTCGAGTTTGCCCGGACTCACTCAGGATGATATTCAATCCTTATTTAATATGACCACCAGCAATCATAATGCGTTAGCTATCCTTAATTTTGATCATGCTAGCTATCAGTTTGTGCTGCAGCCGGTGAAGGCGCCGACCTTAATCGCTTGGGTTGGCATGGGTTTTTTATTGGATGAGAAGGTCGCCCAACAAGCTAAAGCCATTACGGGCATCGATGTGAGTTTTGTCAATCAGGCAACGGGCCGCACTGAAATTGCTTCAACCTTATCAGATAATGAAAAGTTAAGCGTAATTGAGCAGGCGAGCTTATTGCCTAGCTTGCTGAAAATGCCTAGTGAAAGTATTCCCGTAGATCATCTGTCTATGGGCATCAAACTTTATGATCACAACGGCAGCCAATTAGCGCTACTACACCAATCAAACCTCAAGTGGCAGCAAAGTTATCAGCAACTACGCAATAATATGCTGCTGATTTTTGCTTTGACCTTAGCACTGGCGATTGCGATTGCGATTTGGTTGTCGGGCAGTTTGACTGAACCTGTGCATCAACTTGTGAATTATGCCCGCAAAATCGGTCAAGGTAAGCAGCCTGCCAATATTCAAGGTGCGCCAGCAGAGCTGAGGGTGTTGGCCAAGAGTTTGTCCTTAATGCGCGATGATATTGAAGCGCGGGAAAAGGATTTAGTCTACCAATCTCGCCACGATAGCTTGACAGGTTTACTCAATCGTTTTGCCGCAAAACAGCATTTGGCGGATCTTAACGATAAATTATCCGGTGCTATGGTGTTGTTAGATATTAAACATTTCCGCCATATCAACGATATTATTGGTTTTGCCAATGCCGATACTTTGTTACTGCTTTTTGCTCGTCGCCTAGAGCAATTAGCACCGACACCGGATTTACTGGCGCGTTTAGACGGTGACTCATTTTTACTTCTGTATAGTCAAGGTATTCGCCCCGAGCACTTGCTGAAATCATTGGATATGCTGGAGTCTCCCTTTCCAATCCAAGGCTCAAATATTTCTCTTACCGTGCGGGCGGGATTACTTGAAATCGATGGTAATGGTGCTGATATCGATGTGTTAGTGCGCCGCGCCGAAATTGCTCTCAATCAAGCCTGTCTCGAAGAGCAACGCATCGTCAGTTATCGTCAAGGCGCCGATGAAAAGTATCAGCGTGAGCTGACGATTATCCGTGATTTGCCTATAGGTTTAGCGCAAAACCAATTGTATTTAGTGTTCCAACCTAAAGTGGATTTACGCCTAAACCAGTGCACTGGCGCCGAGGCATTGATCCGTTGGCAACATCCTACGCTAGGGTTTATTCCGCCCGATGAATTTATCCAACTGGCTGAAAATTCAGGCAACATTGATATTGTTAGCCAGTGGGTATTGAAGCAGGCAATTCAGCAATTAGTGACATGGCAGCGGCGGGGTATAGTGCTAAAACTGGCTATTAACCTGTCGGCCCATGATTTAGTCGATACTCGCTTACCGAATCAAATCGCCATTTTACTGAAAGACAATAATCTGCCAAGCGGTGCACTCTGTATCGAAGTCACTGAAGGCGCCGTGATGAAAGATGCACAGACTGTGGTGAGTGTATTACAGCGATTCCGTGACATGGGCGTGTCTGTTGCCATTGATGATTTTGGCACAGGTCATTCATCATTAGCCTATTTGAAAATTTTACCTGTTAATGAAGTGAAAATTGATCGCAGCTTTATCAAAGACATGCTCACGGATAGCCAAGATGTGATGATAGTCGATACGAGTATTAAATTGATCCACGGCTTAGGTTTTACCGTAGTAGCCGAAGGCGTTGAAGAACAAGAAGGTGTTGAGATATTGCGTAATCTCGATTGCGATATCATTCAAGGTTACGTGTTTTCGAAACCCTTAAAAGCGGCTGAATTTGATCTGTGGTTCGAGGCGTTTAACCATCCAAATACTTCTGATGCATAAGCGCGTTTACTCAAGTCAATATGCAAAGACGTTAGACTAACGATTCATCGTCGAAAGAATTAGAGCGGAGCATCCAGTGAACATTTCCATAAATGCATTGAAGTTGAATTCATTAACTTGGAATTATGTTAAGGCTTTGTTTTGCCTATTTTTACTATTGGGCACTGTTCCTACGTTTGCTGAAGGTAGCCGTGTGGTCGGGACTGGCGGCGGGACGATGATTGAAGGCAGTGCTGGCGGTGGCATAGTGCCATGGGCCGTGATCAACGGTTATGGTAGTAGCGGTGAATGGTCGGCAACGGCGATGGCGACGGGTGTCTATGTCGATGATTTTACGCTGAAAGTGATCGGTGCTTCTTTGAGTTTTGATAATCGATTCGAGCTGAGCGTTGCGCGGCAAACCTTTGATTTGGATACTATGGGCGGCGAGTTAGGCCAAGATATCTTCGGCGTAAAATACAAGCTTGCCGGAGAGCTGCTTTATACGGCTATGCCGCAAATTACCTTAGGTGCCCAGTATAAAAGAGTCGATGACTTTGCGATTCCTCAGGCAGTTGGGGCGCGGGATGATTGGGGTTTAGATGTGTATATTGCTGCCAGCAAAGTATTTTTTGATGCGGTAGCGGGACGAAATGTATTACTCAATGGGACCGTGCGCGCGACCAAGGCGAATCAAACGGGTTTATTGGGTTTTGGTACTCAAGCCAATCATGATTACCAGTTTGTGCTCGAAGCCTCTGCCGCGGTATTGCTGACGGATAATGTGGCACTGGGTATTGAATATCGTCAGAAACCCGATGAGTTAGCTTTTGCCCAGGAGGATGATTGGCAAGATGTGTTTTTAGCTTGGTTTATCAATAAGCATCTTTCCGTGGTGACGGCCTATGCGAATTTGGGCAGTATTGCGGGGTTTGAAGAGCAACGGGGTTGGTACCTGTCGGTGGAGGGAGCGTTATGAGGCGTTTACGGGTGAAGCTATTACCTTTCGTCGCAGTGTTTTTTTTCACTGGCTGTGCGGTGCAAACGACCGAAACCTCAGCATCACAAAATCACTTGAGTCGCCAAACCGCAAGCCATCAGACCTTATATCAAGAGCTAGGTGGTAACGCAGGCGTATCGGCGATAGTCGATGGTTTGCTGGCTCGTATTGCCACAGATCCACGCATAGTGCATCACTTCCAAGAGACAGATATTGCCCTATTTCGTGAGCGTGTCATTGAACATTTTTGTTTGGTTGCCGATGGTGGCTGCGTGTATCACGGCGAAAGTATGCAGCACAGTCATAGAGGCTTGAATATTACTCAAGCGGATTTCGATGCCTTAGTTGGCCATTTGATTGAATCGATGAAAGAGCAACATATTCCGCTATCGACCCGTAATGCCTTTCTAAAACATCTCGCCCCTATGTATACGGACATTACCTATCAGTGACTTGCTTCATCTTTAAAGTAGAAGCTCAACATAGCGTCTCTACATTGAGGGTGAAAGAGTAAATGAGTTAGATACGGTTAGCGTGATGGATAGGCGCATTCTGTCTTTTGACTAGAGCAATAACGCCTCATCTATGGGATGGAACTGGCTCGCTGCATCCCTTAAGGATTTAGCTGTCAGGGTAGGGACGCCATACACTTGGGTTTCAACGCCATACTTTTGATGAATTTTTTGCAGCAATAAATCGAAATCGCCATCACCAGACAATAAGATCACAGTATCCACTTCACTCGCCGCTTCCATAATATCGATAGTGATCCCCACGTCCCAATCGCCTTTGGCCGAGCCATCGCTACGCTGAATAAACGGTTTTAACTTCACCTCAAAACCTATGTGCTTTAGTGCGTCTTGGAATTTCAATTGCCCATCGTCGCCCTTATGGATGGCATAAGCCACGGCCAACGCTATGTCTCCCTCGTAGCCTAAGTGTTGCCACAGTTTACGATAATTAAATTGGCGACCATAGGCTTCGCGGCAGGTGTAATAGATGTTTTGTACATCGACAAATAAAGCTATTTTTTTCAAGGCGTTTTCCAGCGGCTAGGGGAGTAAGGGCACTATAGCATATCGAAGCAATAGGGTTTTCAAGGATGTTAGAGTGTTGGGTTCAGCCGTTGAGATGGTGAACCCAAAGCGTATGTTAGCTCCTATGGTATTTTTGATATTCCCCTGGTGACATGCCGCTGAGTTTTTTAAAGTAACGCCCCATATGACTTTGATTGGCAAAGCCATTATTGAGGGCGATATCGGTCAAGGATTGCGTTGAATGGCTCAAGCTTTGTTTGACCTTTTCAATGCGCACTTGCAGCAAATACTCCTGCGGCGTCATCGCAAATTGGCATTTAAACATGCGGCAAAAATGGTACTCGCTAAGCTGGGCAAGCTCGGCCAACTCAGACAGGTAAATCTGCCGATGTGAATGGCAATAAATAAACTCTTTGATCGCTTTGGCCACTTTAGGTGCGAGTCCCCCCTTAATTGGCCCCACCGACAAATTAAAGCCTGAGCTTTGCAGCAAAGTCACCAGCACAGTGTCGGTTACCTGTTCCATCATCAGATGGTGATCCCTCGTCTGCCAATCGAGCCCGGCAACTTGATGTCGAAACAGCGCCTCTAATCTCGGATTATCGACAAAGGTCAACTCAGGTAAACGCACTTGGCGTGGATCTTTATCAAAGACTTGCACCGCCAATTTTTTAAGATGTTCATCGCTAAAATACAAATGCATAAACTGCTGCGGTTGCCCCAGTTGCCAATGGCTTTGGCAGCCTTGGGGCATAAGACAAAACTTACTGGGCGCGCCATAGTCGGCCTTGATATCGGTTCTGTGGGTTTCGTAGCCGCCATCCAGATACATGCTCAGCGTATGTTGTGCATCGTTTTGGTAATACAGACGCTCGCTCGCATTTTGATAATGAGCCCAAGATAAATCCTCCGTAATCGCTTGTTTACGAATACAGGTTTTGGCGGATTTATCAAAACTGATGTATTTGGGCTCCATGGGTTCCTAGTGATCTCACTGGCTAAGCATTTTGTCTTTCCAAATTATCGCACTTATGGGCGTGGCTCAACGTCCGCTCGCGATTAAAACCGCAATATCGTGTTATGGCCAACAAGATGGTGACATAAGGACGAAAGCCATCGCTGTATAGTTTGCCTCATTAAGCATTTTATGAAGGTGTAGGGGACTCATTATGGCTGCTGTGATGTATTTGCTGATGATTTTTGTGTGGGGTTTTTCGTGGATTGCCATTAAGTGGCAGCACGGTGAGGTGGCGACGGAAGTCTCGATTTTCTATCGGTTTGCGATTGCGAGTCTCTTGATGTTCGCCATTGGCTTTGCCTTTAACAAGCTGCAAGCGGTAAAGCTTAGGCAGCATCCTTGGTTTGCACTGCAAGGCGTGTGTCTATTTTGTTTGAACTTTATCGCGTTTTATACCGCAACCCATTATATCGCCAGCGGTTTAACTGCAGTAATTATGGCCACTGCCCCCATTTTTAATGCGATACATGGCCGCATTTTTTACGGCACGCCAACCAGCCGCAATTTTTGGTTAGGCGTTAGTGTCGGTCTGGGGGGCATTAGCTTACTCTTTGGTGCCGATTTGCTCGTGACTCAGTGGTCACAAAATTTAGTGTGGGGCTTATTGTTTTCGCTGTTAGGTACGTGGTTTTTCTCGATTGGTAACATGATCAGTATGCGCAACTCGCGCGATAATGTGTCGCCCTTTACCTCAACAGCGTATGCCATGTGCTATGGCAGTGCGGCGTTACTGCTGATCATCTGGTTTAAAGATTTAAGCTTTAGTTTACCGCTGACAACCAGCTATCTTGGCAGCTTGTTCTACTTAGCCGTTATCGCCTCTGTGGTTGGCTTTACCGCTTATTTGATCTTGGTTGAGCGAATTGGCGCTAATGCCGCTGCGTATCTGTTGGTGATTACCCCTGTGGTGGCGTTAAGTGTATCGAGTGTGTTTGAGGATTATCAGTGGACTTGGTATTCAAGCGTGGGACTCTTGCTGGTCGCGCTCGGAAACATGTTAACGCGCCGTCAAAAACCGCTTGGTGCTGGTCTCGGTTTACTTTTAGGCTTAGCCAATAAAGCAAAAAACGCTTAAAACGTTAATGAGAAAAAAGCCAAGACACTGAGTGTCTTGGCTTTTTGTTATTCGATTATCAACAACTATGATTAGCGCTAGGCTTTAGGTGCGAGTTCCTGCTGTTTTGCCGCTAACTCTTGCGCTTTAATCGCCGCTTCGAGTTTAGCTTCAACATAACCAGGGGAGTGCGTTGTGGCCGAGATTAATCGATACATGGCGGGGATCACCAGTAAGGTCACAAAGGTAGCAAACGCCATTCCGAAGAACACCACAGTACCTACAGCAATACGGCTTTCTGAGCCTGCGCCCGTCGAGAAAATTAGCGGCACAGCGCCCACTAAGGTAGTGAAGGCTGTCATTAGGATTGGCCGTAAACGACGGGATGACGCATCGATAATGGCTTTATCGAGTTCAAAGCCGCGGTCACGCAATTGGTTGGCAAATTCCACGATGAGGATACCGTTTTTAGTCACCATACCAATTAACATGATCATGCCTATCTGGCTGTAGATGTTGATCCCTTGGCTGGTGATCAGTAGTCCTAAGAAACCACCGAATACACCCATAGGCACAGTAAACATTACCACTAACGGGTTGATAAAGCTCTCAAACTGTGCGGCTAATACTAAGTAGGCAACCAGTAAAGCTAAACCAAATACGATAAAGATACTGCTTTGGTTTTCTTTAAAATCTTTGGATTCGCCCGTGTAACCAATCGAAATATCCTTAGGTAATAATTCAATGGCTTTAGCGTCAAGGAACTTTAAGCCTTCACCTAAGGTGTAACCTTCACTGACGTTAGCCTTGAGGGTGATCGATTTTTGCTTATTGGTGTGGCTTAATCTTTGTGCCGAGGCAATTTCTTCTATATGGGTGACAGTATCGAGAGTGACTAATTCACCCTTAGCTGACCGCATGTAGATTTGGCTCAGGTCACCGACATTGTTGAAACTGTTTTCATCACCGCGTAAATACACATCGTATTCTTCACCTCGATCAACAAAGGTCGTTTCGGTGCGTCCACCCAGCATGACTTCTAAGGTTTCCGATACTTGGTCGACACTGATCCCCAGTTCTGCGGCGCGCTCTTTATCGACAGTAACAATGAGTTCTGGCGTTGTTTCTGCGTAGTCTAAGTCAGCCCCTTCCATCATAGGGCTAGCGTTAGCCTCTTCTTTCAATATCTGCGCCCACTTAAACAGTTCGGCATAGTCCGAACCACCAAGTACAAATTGCACGGGTTCGCTCGATTGCCCTCTAAAGCCTGGCATCATAGGGCGAACCATTACATCTGGAATATCCTTTAAGGCATTGCTAATAATTCCAAGGGCTTGTTGCGCAGTCACATCGCGGTGTTCCCAATCTTCTAGCTGCATGATGACAAAGCCAGTTTGATCGCCAGCACGGCCACCAAAGGCGGGAGCTTGTACGCTGAAGGATCGCAGCACACCTTTACCTAGCAAGGGCATGAGTCTGTCTTCGACTATGTCCATGTTGGCTGTCATACGGTTATAACTGGTGCCTTCGGCGCCTTTAATAAAGGCGAACAACACGCCGCGGTCTTCCTGCGGCGCAAGCTGTGACGGTACTTGTTGCATTAACCAAGCGCTGCCGCCGATACAAGCGAGGATAACTAAGGGCGCGAGTAAACGGAGTTTAATCGCTCGAGTCACGGCGACGCGATAAACGCTTTCCATGCGAGCAAAGCCGCTGTCGACCCAACGATTAAAGCGATTCGGTTTGACGTTGGCTTTGAGTAATTTACTGCTCAGTACAGGCGTAAGTGTGAGTGCCACTAAGGAGGAGAACAGCACTGACACCGCCAGCATCACGGAAAACTCGGTAAATAGTAGTCCGACCATGCCCTCCATAAAGGAAATTGGGAGGAATACCATCACCAGTACCGCCGTAGTGGCGATAACGGCAAAGCCCACTTCTCGAGTACCTTTATAGGCGGCGAGTAAGGGCTCTTCACCTTTTTCGATATGGTGGAAAATGTTTTCAACCACCACAATCGCATCATCCACCACTAGACCGATGGAGAGGATTAATGCCATCAATGTCAGTAGATTAATCGAATAACCTAGCATGTTGGCGGCGATAAATGCCGAGATCAAAGATACTGGAACCGTCACCGCTGGGATTAACGTTGCTCGTGCTTGTCCAATGAAGATATACAGCACGAGTACGACCAAGGCGCCGGTGACATAAAGGGTGCTATACACTTCGTTAATCGAGCGGTCGATAAATACGGTCGAGTCGAAGTCGACCACTAGGCTAGTGCCTTCGGGCAGGAAGTCTTGTACGCGATCAACTTCTTTATGCACTTCTTTGGCAACGAGCAGGGGGTTGGCATCGGACTGGGCAATAATGCCTAAACTGATGTTAACTATGCCGTCACTTTTGAAGGTCGAGTTTTCGTTTTGTGCGCCAACAGCCACATCCGCCACATCTTTTAAGTAGATAGCCGTGCCATCGCTGGCGGTACGCACCACAAGATAGTCGAAATCCTTCGGCGTGTAGTACAAGCGTTTGGTACGCACCGACATCACAGTGGTGTCGTTGCGCACTTGGCCGCCGGGCGTTTCTATGTTCTCTTTACGCAGGGCGTTGATAATATCCGTTGCGGTGACATTACGTCCTGCCATTTGTTCGGGCCTGAGCTTGACGTACATGACCTTATACAAGCCGCCGGAAATGCTGATAGAACTCACGCCGCTGATTAAACTGAATTTGTCCTCGAGAACTCGCTGGGCATAGTCCGTTAATTGAGTGCGGTCCATCACACTCGAGCTTAAGTTCACATAGACAGAGGGTTCGCCGGAGCCGTTGTCTTTTGAGACGACGGGGTCTTTTGCATCTTCTGGGAGTCTGCGTTGGGCGCGGGCCACAGCATCACGCACATCGCTGACCCCTTCGGTTAAGTTCCAACCTAGGAGGAATTTAACTGTGATACGCGAGCTACCGTTACGAGTGGTCGAGGTGATTTCGTCAATACCACTGATCCCTGTTAGCTCATCTTCTAAAGTCTTAGTGATCTGGCTTTCCATAATCGCCGCCGATGCACCCGAGTAACTGGTGCTGATGGTGACCACAGGGCTTTCGACGTCGGGCATTTCCCGTATCGACAGTTTAGTGAACGACACTATGCCAAATACACACAGCAGTAAGCTTAAAACGATGGCAACGACAGGGCGTTTAACCGAAACATCGGATAACCACATTATTTCGTCTCCGTTGCTTTAGGACCTGAAAGCTCTGTCGCACGGACTGAGGCTTTATCATCGAGCGTGACTTCATTGATTTGCAGGCCATCGCGCATATTGACTAAGCCCTGTACCACGACTTTGTCACCTATGTTTAAACCGCTTTCGATTAAGACTTGGTTATCGATACGTGCCCCGAGTGTCACTTCTGTGCGGTGGGCAATGTGGTCGGCGCTAACTACGTATACGTAACGTTTAGTTCCTGAATATTCAAGAGCTTGCACTGGCACCATAGGTGCTGAAATCGCTGGGAAGGTGATGGTTGACGACATCATCATGCCCGGTTTTAAGCGTTTCTTCGGATTATCGAATAGCACTCGTACTTTGAGGTTTAAGGTTTCCTCATTGACGCGGGGATCGATAGCCACCATTTTGCCAGTAAAGATTTCATTCGGCCAAGCGCGACTGGTGGCTGACACTTGCATGCCAATACTCAGTTGCGATAGGAAATGCTCAGGTACTTGTAAGTCGAGGCGCATGCTGGACAAATCATCTAGCGACATCAACTCAGTGCCCATGCTGACCATCTTGCCTTCGCTGAAATTAATCAGGCCAGTATTACCCGCAAACGGTGCTATCAGCGAGTGGTAATGTAAATCTGCTTGGGCGGAGGATAAGCGTGCTTGGGCGATATCAACACTGGCTTTTTGTGCGTCAATCTCGGTTTGGGTAATGGCGTTACGGCTGATCAGTTTTTCAAATTCTTTGAGTTTACGTTTTTCATCATTGAGGAAAGCATTGGCCTCGGCGACGGCGGCTTGGGCTTTCATATCATCGAGTTCAATCAGTAACTGGCCTTTTTTCACCGCTTGGTTTGAGGTCACTGCGACTTGTTTAATCTTACCTGTGACTTGCGGTGCAATGATCACTGCACGTTCAGCCGCGAGTTTGCCGATAAGAGAGATAGATTGCGCTAATGGATATTCAATCACTTCACCCGTGACCACAGGAACGGTACGCATAAGATGTGGTGCGTTCTCGGGTTTAGCCGCTTGAAGGACATCACTAAAACTCACCGCTGTGGCGATAATCGCAAGCAGGGCAATGGCAATAATGGTTTTTTTCATTGTAATTATTATCTCGCGCAAAGGCAGTTTAAAAAGGTAATCGCTCTAATGGCGCTATTCTAGTGAATAACGTACGCCAGTTGGGTAAAAGTTTGTAAAGGTAAGCGAACGAAAATGAAAGAAATTGTGTTTTTTGAGCATTGAGCACAATTCAACGAGAGTTTCGCTGTTTTTTTGTACTGTTATTGTTTTTTAAAAGCTGGACGGACTTTAGGGATGGACTTCTGTTCGCGTTTTTTCAATCGGCGCTTGAGTCGTTTCAACCTGAGGATATTGGCTTAAAATTGCTGCTAATCGTCCATCGCGGCGCATACTTTCTAAACCTTGATTAAAATCCGTCACTAACTGCGGATGATCCGCCACAGCCAAAGAGATCCCTAAATGAAATACCTCAGTCGCTATGGGGTGGCCGACTTGCTCAAAGGCACCCTCATATTCACTTGGTCCTTTTTTAATTAAATACACCGCTAAGTTATGGCCAATCAAGACTAAGTCAATACGCTTTAAAAACAGCTTTTTGAGATTCATCTCATCCGAATTTCCTTCCTCTGTGGTGAGCCCCGCGGCGAAGATTTCTGGTGGATTAGCGTAACCGCGACCTATACCGATAGTGAAAGGTTTAAGATCTGAAAGTTGACTGAAACTCAGCGGTGAATCTTTACGTTTATAAAACACAATTTGTACGGGTTGGATAGGCGCAGAATATTGGGCCCATTGCTCGCGTTCTTTACGATACCAGAGCCCAATGATGCCATCAGCTTGGCCAGTTTTAACGAGTAAAGCCGCGCGGGCGAAGGGATAAAACTTGAGGCTGGCAGTGTAACCTTGGCGTTTAAAAGCTTCTTTGACGACTTGCGCAACGCCGCCCTGTTCAGGTAAAGCATCGGCATAAAAAGGAGGATAGTTAGTGGCGACTAATTGGAGTTCCCTGCCCGCAAATGCTGGGGGATAGAAGCTGAATAGAAACAAGCAAAAGCTAGATAATGTGAGTAATTTCTTCCCCATTTCTACTCCAGCACTTAGGTGAGTCGCACTTGGCTTGAGTATAGTCAGAGTTAATTAAAACAGGCGAACTTATGAATATTAAGATGGGTGAATGTTGAGAGCCATACAGATTGAGCGTTATGTCGATTGAGAACCATGGCGGGCGCCCATTTTATCCTTGCTCATTCATGCCTTATTGCCCCAGCGCATTCATGGATTAGGGCGCTAGCTCATTCACGTATTGGGGCAAAAGATAGTAGTAAGGCAGGTTATAGCGAAACCTGCTCACCCTGATACAAACCTCGGCGGAGTTTGCCAGCGTCGATAAGTAACAGCTCACCGGATTTACCATTCTTAATGCTGCTATCTATCGCAATGATTTTATTATGATAAAGCCCAAGCACTTGTTCCTGAGATGTGTGCCCTACGACGATATGATCGACCTTGAAATAGTTCAGTATGCTATCGATATCCGACTCTTTCAGTTCATCTTTAAAGTAGCCACGATACCAAGTTGGACCATTGGTAAAAAACAAAAAGTTGAGTAAATCATCCTTTTTCAACTCGGCTTTTTTATCATCTAAATGCTGCCGAAATAGTTGGTTAGCATCGTTGATATTTAATTTACGCTCTACCCATTCAGGGCTGATGCCGCCGTGCATAAACAAGATATTATTGATTTTGACTAAAGTATGTTTGCTGCGAAGCCATTGGCCTATTTCGGTGTCTTTGTTGTAGAGCGCATCGTAGCTGCGTTTGAGTAAATCTGCCGAGACTTGGTAGCGTTCGTTGACGTAGCGTAAGTCGCCGCGAAACACCATTTGCTCGTGATTGCCCATGAGTAGATGTAAGCGTCCGCCCGCAGCTTGGGCTTCTTGGTCTAAGGTATATAAAAACCACAATACTTCATTGACTTGATGACCACGGTCAAACATGTCGCCCGTCATCACCATATGACCGTCACCAAAGGCCCAGTGGTTATCTTTGTCGATAATCTGATGGGCTTTTAGCAAGTTAATCATTACATCAAACTGGCCGTGTACATCGCTAAGGGCGACAATTTTGCTGACATGGGTGAAGGTATCTGGCTCAACCGTGACAGCTTGTGTGTGAAGGTGCGGTTGGGGTAATTCACCGCAACTGGCAGGGCGAGTTAACTGCGCCTTCGCAATCGGTGTTTGTTTTAGCTCGCTTTGGCAAATCCAATAGGCTGTGTCTTTTTGAGCATCATCTAAAAACACATAAGGGCCATCGGTGACACTGTTTTCTTGAACTTTTAGCTCTAGCTCGGCTTCACTTGCATTGGTCGTCAGTGAGGTTAACGCAAGTGAGGTAAAGGGGAGTGCGGTGACAAGCCATAACAGGGGCGTGAATTTTCTCTGTTGCTTGAGTATCCATTGGCTGGCTCGGCTAAGTCGCGTCATAGATAGCGTGATTGGGTGAGCCCCGACTGGCATCGAATTGATTTGCATTAGACCGCATCCTTGTTCTTGTTTTAGTTATTTATTTTGTCATTTTAGACACTTGAGTTGATGAGTCTTCGAACGTGCAGCTTGACGAATTCAATTTCAAGCGCTTAATCCAAACGTTTAATCGCAAGAGCTTAATCTTAAGTACTTAATGTCAAGTGCTCAACCTATTGAAAACACTAAATCATACGGATAAGGCTTAACATCGGCAAGTCGTGGGGCGGGCTAAATTAAACTTGCCCGCCTCGTGATTCAGTTATTCCATCATTGCATGTCTATAAGTGCATGACTGTCTTTACATGGTATTGGCAGTTACATGGCATTGACGACGGTATAACTATCAACAAACTGCTCGAAACTGACGATTTTGCCGCTGTGTATCTTCCATAAATGGGCGACTCGGGCGCTAAAATGTTTGCCTGTTTTGACATAAGTACCTGAATAAGTGCCGAAGGCAAAAACCTTATCGCCTTGGGCTACATAGTCTTCTATATCGACGCGATAGTTATCCCATTCAGTTTCGAGGCGGGCGAACACCTTGGCGGTTATCGCGCTAAAACCTATGTAAGTGCCCGCATAGGGAAAACCTGCCGCCTCTGTCCAGTGTGCGTCATTTGTCAGTGCATGCTCAAGATTTTTAGCATTTTCGGCTGAGCTATGTCCATCGTAAGTACTTTTGACAAGTGCAAGATTCGCATCAGTTTGCCTTGCTGTTTCGATAAGATTTAACTGAGCAGGCTCACTCACTAAAGAGCTTGTTGGAACACCATTAAGCGTTGGCATGATTACGACTCAAACTGTGCTTCAAGATGGCTTAACCACTGGGCGGGTTGGCCATAAAAGCGGTTGATATTAATGGCGGTGATGTTGCTGTCATTATCCTCTATAGCCATTGAAGGGAAGCCTTGGGCACCCATCAGATTCAGTAATGCTCTGGATTCAACAATATGCTCATATAGCTTGTCTTCACCTTGGGCATAATGCTGCGCAAAGCTCATAGGGTCGAGCCCAAGGTCAGCGGCCAACCTTGCGAGATTGCCCTCATCACTGGCGCTGTGACCATCGCGGTAATGGGCGAGTTGCACTGAGTGTAGATAGGCCAGACTGTCGCCACCCATAGCATCGACTGCGAGCATGGCTTTAATAGGAGGCGCCGAGTCGAGTACGATTGTGGTATCACGCAGCAGACCATCAAAATAGTTTTCCCCAAAAGGTTGTCCGGTTAGCTCGGCAATACGCAGATCGTGGGGCATAACATAGTCGCGCCAGTTAGCATCGATTTGTTTACGTCTTGGGCCCGTGAGCATACCGCCGCCGTGGAGCTTAATGGTAAAGCCTGCTTTTGCGGCGGCATCGAGTAAAGGCGCTGCGGCATAACACCAACCACATAAAGGGTCGATAATGGCGTGCAGAGTGCGCTCTTTGGCCGTTGCTGTGCTGCTGGTTGTGCTAGTTGGATGAGCTGTTGGCTGAGTCATAGTGTTAAACCTTTTGGCTTAAGTTCGTCGCGACATTAGCGACTTAAGCCCTTTGAGAACATCGATTAAAATAGTTAGGTTGGTACCGTTATTTAGCTAAAAAATGGCACGCAATCGCTCACGTGCCTGTCTTTAACTATTTGCACTTAAATGCTTGTATCTAATCGCCTAGATAGGTATGACTAGGCTTACATAGGCCAGGTCATTTCGCCCATGTAAACTTTGGCGCTGATCTCAAGCCCTGCATCGGCTGGCATTTGTGGGTATAGCGCCAGCATCTTTTGGATTAATTCGGCTGAATCTTTCGAGGCTTTTGCAGCGATTTCAAAGGCTTTTACATATTCACGGGTAAAACCGATGGCGTGGGTATTAAATCGCGCTTCGCCTAAATAGTGCCCTGGGATCACTGTGGTCGGCAGCAGTTTTTCCATTGCATCTAAATGGGTTAACCATTCCTGACGCTCAGAGGCAGTTTGAGTGTCAGCCATCC
The DNA here is from genome assembly GCF_019345615.1 of Shewanella sp. NKUCC01_JLK. Taxonomy (NCBI): domain Bacteria; kingdom Pseudomonadati; phylum Pseudomonadota; class Gammaproteobacteria; order Alteromonadales; family Shewanellaceae; genus Shewanella; species Shewanella sp. NKUCC01_JLK. Next base: position 165,566 of record NZ_JAHKRD010000011.1, read on the forward strand.
AAACATGCGTGTTATCAAATACTTCCACGCCACCTGTAATGGTTTTTGCCGATGGCACCCACAGGAAAGTGTGTTTAGGGTGTTTATCATTAAAACCTTTGATAATCACTTGCTCACCGTCGATGGTAAAAGTGTCACTGTGAATCGCCTTAGGTAACACTAATTCGCTTGGCGCATTATCTTTTAAAATCGGCCCCCAGTAGGCGAGTTTGCCTTCCATTGAGGCTTTAATCGCATCGACAGTGGTTTGAGTCGCGACGATTTGTGCATCGGGGAAATTCTTTTTAATCACGGCTAAGCCGAAATAGAAATCAGGATCGCTATGGCTGATATACACCTGAGTCAGCTTTTTACCGCTGGCTTTGATGGTGTCGACCAATGTTTGGGCATCGTTATTTTGAAATTGCGCATCGACGAGCATCATTTCGTGTTTGCCGCTGATAAAGCTCGATGACACGGCAAAGATGCTGTTTTCGCCCGGATTAAAATGGCTCACTTGCAATGGCGCTGCATTGACCGCGCTAAGTCCTGCCAGCAACAAGGTGGCGGCTAGGCTTATTTTAGACGAGGCCTTCAATGTGGCGTTAACTGTGTTACGTATTGCATAGGTCGATGTGTTCATTTGGGGCTCACTTATAGTCACAGGGTGAAAGAGTAAAAGGTTCGATTTAGCATTCATTGATTTGCAGCTGCTGCAAAAGTGAGTTAAGTATAGGTTGCAAAAATCAATAGATAAATGCGAGTATCTGTCCATGTTTGTTGCATTAATCGGACGAATAGCTGCGTGTACTATTGCACTCTTAGTTATTAACTATATAGCTATTAGCTATGTGGATACGCGAGTATGTGAGTGGCCTTCGAGTGATTGAAAGTTATTGATTGAAAGTTATTGATTGAACGAGAGTGGAGATAAATCATGGACAGACTCGAAGCGGCTAAGGTGTTTGTGACTATTGTTGAGCGCGGCAGCATGATCAGCGCCGCCAATGCCTTAGATATGTCGCGTTCTATGGTGACCCGTTACTTGAGCGAAATGGAAGAATGGTCTGGTGCTAGGTTATTGCATCGCTCGACGCGTAGCCTCAGCTTAACGCCAGCGGGTGAGCAAGTGCTGGACTATTGCCATCGGCTGCTCGAACTGGCTAACGAAGTGCCTGCGGTCAGTCACGCCGCTGTGGCGATTCCGCGAGGCTTATTGCGTATTAGCTGCTCACAATTTTTGGCACATCAGATTTTAGCGGCCGTGGTACAGCAATATTTAGCCAGTTATCCGCAGGCGAGTGTGAATTTTCACGTGAGTAGCCAAACCGTCGACTTGGTCGCCGAGCGAATTGATTTGGCGATTCGTATCACTAATGAGCTTGACCCTAATCTTATCGCTAGGCGCTTGGGGGAATGTGAGTCTGTTGTGTGCGCTGCCCCGAGTTATCTTGCCGCGCGCGCCGCCGTGCTGCATCCCGAGGATTTAACTCAGCATAACTGTTTAACCTATTCCTATTTTGGCGATGTGATGTGGCGGTTTTATCAAACCGATGTGGTTGTTAAACAGGCTCAGGCGCTGAACTCCGATCCTAAGTTAAACCAAGGTCAGGCGTTTAATGTGCCTGTGAATGGGAATTTTAGCGCCAATGATTCTATGGTGGTGCTCAATGCCACGCTGGCAGGCGAGGGGATTGCTATGCAACCGCTGTGGGCGGCGAAACCCTATTTAGATTCGGGTCAGTTAGTGCCATTGTTAACTGAGTTCATGCCGCAGTCCCTTGGAGTGTATGGCGTGTATCAATCCCGCAAACACATGCAGCCTGCACTTAGAGTGATGATGGACATGCTGGTGGCCTACTTTGCCAGCTTGAATTGAAATAGTGTCAGTTTGAAATAGCGCCAAAGTCTACGGCACTCATAGCGTAACTGGATGCCATAAAAAAGGAGCTTAACCCTTTCGAGCTAAACTCCTCAGATTTACACTTGTCTAGATTCTAGAATCTAGATTTACTTTATCATGCGCTTGTATTTCAAGCGGTGTGGCTCAACCACATCGGCGCCATAGGTGTTCTTCAACCATGCCGAGTATTCTGTGTAGTTACCTTCGTAGAAGTTCACTTGACCTTCGTCGCGATAATCCAGAATGTGGGTCGCGATACGGTCGAGGAACCAACGGTCATGCGAAATCACCATAGCGCAACCTGGGAATTCCAGAATCGCTTCTTCCAGTGCGCGCAGGGTTTCAACGTCTAAATCGTTGGTGGGTTCGTCGAGTAATAAGACGTTACCGCCCGCCTGCAGCAGTTTGGCTAAATGCACTCGGTTACGTTCACCACCAGATAAAGTACCGATGACTTTTTGCTGATCGCCACCACGGAAGTTGAAGCGGCCTACATAGGCGCGGCTCGGGATTTCCATGTTGTTGATACGCATGATGTCTTGACCACCGGAGATTTCTTCCCAAATGGTGTTCTTATCATTCATCGAATCGCGGAACTGCTCAACCGAGGCCAGTTGCACAGTATCACCCAGCTCAATGCTGCCGCTGTCTGGCGTTTCTGCGCCGGATAACATGCGGAACAGCGTCGATTTACCCGCGCCGTTGGCGCCGATAATGCCGACGATCGCGCCCTTAGGCACAGAGAACGACAGGTTGTCGATCAAAACGCGGTCACCGTAAGATTTGGTCAGGTTATTCACTTCAATAACCTTGTCGCCTAAACGTGGTCCGGGCGGAATAAACAGCTCGTTGGTTTCGTTACGTTTTTGGTAATCGTTAGTGTTCAGCTCTTCAAAGCGCGCCATACGGGCTTTGCCCTTAGACTGACGGCCTTTCGCACCTTGGCGTACCCATTCCAATTCCTTTGCAATGGTTTTTTGACGGGCGCTTTCGGTGGCCGATTCTTGCTTCAGACGGGCATCTTTCTGCTCAAGCCATGAAGAATAGTTACCTTCCCACGGAATACCTTCACCGCGGTCGAGTTCTAAAATCCAGCCAGCAGCATTGTCGAGGAAGTATCTGTCGTGGGTAATCGCGACCACAGTACCGGCATATTCCTGCAGGAAGTGCTCAAGCCACGCCACAGATTCAGCATCCAAGTGGTTGGTGGGTTCGTCCAGTAACAGCATTTCTGGTTTTTCAAGCAGCAAGCGACAAATCGCCACGCGGCGACGTTCACCACCGGATAATACTTCGATTTTCTCATCCCAATCTGGCAGACGCAGGGCGTTGGCGGCGCGCTCAAGGACGTACTCTAAGTTATGGGCATCTTGGGCTTGGATAATGGCTTCGAGTTCGCCTTGCTCTTTTGCAAGGGCGTCGAAATCGGCATCCGGCTCGGCGTAGGCGGCATAAACGGCATTGAGGCGAGTCAGGGCATTTTTTGCCTCTGCTACCGCTTCTTCAATCGCTTCACGCACGGTTTGATTCGGATCGAGTTTAGGTTCCTGCGGCAGGTAACCGATTTTCAATCCCGGCATTGGGCGCGCTTCACCTTCAATTTCGGTGTCAATACCCGCCATAATGCGCAGTAGTGTCGACTTACCTGAACCGTTGAGGCCGAGTACGCCAATTTTGGCGCCGGGGAAAAAGCTTAAAGAAATATCTTTAAGGATCTGCTTCTTAGGCGGAACAATTTTACCCACCCGCAGCATGCTGTAAACAAACTGAGCCATTTTTCTCTATCTTAAGTGACTAATGATGCGGCTAATTCTACTCGATTGCGCGCCGAACTCAACTCGACAATGAGCCAAGTTCAAGCACTATCTGCAGGAATTTCATGTTTCAAATACTGGGATTGTGACCGCGTTCCGAGTAGAATACCGCGCAACCCTACCTATAAGAATTGGCAGCTGGAGTAAGCAATGCTGAAAAAAGATATGAATATCGCAGATTATGATCCGGAACTGTTTAACGCAATTCAGAATGAAACTCTGCGTCAAGAAGAGCATATTGAGCTGATTGCTTCTGAAAACTACACCAGTCCACGCGTGATGGAAGCGCAAGGTTCACAGTTAACCAATAAGTACGCTGAAGGCTATCCAGGCAAGCGTTACTATGGTGGTTGTGAGTATGTGGACGTAGTTGAAACCTTAGCGATTGAACGTGCTAAACAACTGTTTGGCGCAACTTACGCTAACGTACAACCTCATTCAGGTTCACAGGCAAACAGCGCGGTTTACATGGCATTGTTAAAACCTGGCGATACCGTACTGGGCATGAACTTAGCTCATGGTGGTCACTTGACCCACGGTTCACCGGTTAACTTCTCTGGCAAACTGTACAACATCATTCCTTACGGTATCGACGAGTCTGGCAAAATTGACTACGACGAGATGGAACGTATTGCCTTAGAACACAAGCCTAAGATGATGATCGGCGGTTTTTCTGCCTATTCAGGTATCGTTGACTGGGCAAAAATGCGTGAAATCGCAGACAAAATAGGTGCTTATTTATTTGTCGATATGGCACACGTTGCCGGTCTTATTGCTGCGGGCGTTTATCCAAACCCAGTACCACACGCGCACGTTGTGACATCTACGACCCACAAAACCTTAGCGGGTCCCCGTGGTGGCGTGATCCTATCTGCTGCTGACGATGAAGACTTGTATAAGAAGTTGAACTCAGCGGTATTCCCTGGTGGTCAAGGTGGTCCATTGATGCACGTTATCGCCGGTAAAGCGGTGGCGTTCAAAGAAGCCCTAGAGCCAGAATTTAAAGTTTACCAACAGCAAGTGGTTAACAACGCTAAAGCTATGGTTGAAGTGTTCCTTGAGCGCGGTTACAAAATCGTCTCTGGCGGAACCAGCAATCACTTGATGCTAGTTGATCTGATTGGTCGTGACTTAACGGGTAAAGAAGCCGATGCCGCCTTAGGTAGCGCTAACATTACTGTGAACAAAAACTCAGTGCCAAACGACCCACGTTCACCCTTTGTGACCTCAGGTGTGCGTATCGGTACGCCAGCCATTACGCGCCGCGGCTTTAAAGAAGCGGAATCGAAAGAGCTGACTGGCTGGATTTGTGACATCCTTGATGATGCAAGTAATCCTGCAGTGATTGAGCGTGTTAAGGGCCAAGTACTGGCACTGTGTGCACGTTTCCCTGTTTACGGTTAATCTGTAAATAGTCTCCTTTTTGTGGTGCTGAGCCTAACAAGCATCAGGTGGTTAACCTCAGCCCATAAATAGGATAAAATCCCATGGCCGCATTAAGCGGCCATTTTTATTGGTAAAATCTTAGGCTTAAATCCATAGCGTTTGACTGAGATTTAACAGGTAAACCTATTAACGCTTTACGACCATTCACTGGCAGGAGGCTCAATGCATTGTCCATTTTGCAGCGCGACAGATACTAAAGTCATCGATTCCCGATTAGTGGCGGAAGGCCACCAAGTGCGCCGTCGCCGAGAATGCACCGAATGTCATGAAAGATTTACCACCTTCGAAGGCGCCGAATTAGTCATGCCTAGGGTGATTAAGCGCGATGGTTCACGCCAACCCTTCGATGAAGAAAAACTCCAAGGTGGCATGTTGCGCGCCGTTGAAAAACGCCCCGTGTCTATGGATGAAATCGAGCAAGCACTCAGCAAAATCAAGTCTACCCTGCGCGCCACTGGCGAGCGGGAAGTGCCGTCAGAAATGGTGGGTAACTTAATGATGGAGCAATTGATGAGCCTAGATAAAGTCGCCTACATTCGTTTCGCTTCTGTGTACCGTGCCTTTGAAGACGTGTCTGAATTTGGTGAAGCCATCGCCAAGCTGCAAAAGTAGTCATCGAGTTTTGTCGCCGATAAGGCAGACGTGTACGAGCTATTGGCGTGAAAGCACAAATTTAAAAGACAGGTTTGTAAGACTGGTGAAAGCCGGAACCTTTAACAACAGGGTTGAACATGAGCTTGAACATAAGTTGGTCCGTACTCGATACCCAAATGATGAGCCGCGCGATTCAATTGGCGCGCAAAGGCTTTTACACCACAAGACCCAATCCTAGTGTGGGCTGCGTTATCGTTAACGATAACCAAATCATCGGTGAAGGTTATCATCAAAAAGCAGGTGAGCCCCACGCCGAAGTGCACGCACTACGTATGGCTGGTGAACACGCCCGTGGCGCAACCGCCTATGTCACCCTAGAGCCCTGCAGCCATTATGGCCGCACGCCGCCCTGCGCCTTGGCGCTGATCAATATTGGCGTTAAACGTGTGGTGGTGGCGGTGGAAGATCCTAATCCGCAAGTAGGTGGTCGTGGCATTCAAATGCTGCGCGATGCCGGTATTGAAGTGGATGTGGGATTACATCGCGATGAAGCCTATGCCTTGAATTTAGGCTTTATGAAGCGCATGGAATCGGGTTTACCCAGAGTTACAGTCAAATTGGCTGCGAGTCTCGATGGTAAAACTGCGCTGTCTAACGGTGTGTCTAAATGGATAACTGGTCCAGAATCTCGCCGCGACGTGCAGCGATTACGCTTACGTTCCTGCGCGCTAGTTACGGGGATCGAAACCATACTGGCAGACGCTCCTTTACTTAATGTGCGTTATCAGGAACTTGGCAGCTTAAAAGACAGTGTAACCGAGGCGCAATTACTGCAGCCATTAAGAGTGATACTCGACAGTCGCGCCCGTTTGCCGTTATCGGCCGCCTGCTTGGCTATCGTGTCGCCCATACTCTTGGTCTCGACCGTGGCTTATCCCACAGAGTTTCAAGCACAATTGCCCTCCCATGTGAGTTGCCTCGTGTTACCTGCAATTGCAGGTCGCGTCTCATTGCCTGAACTATTAAGCTATTTAGGCCAAAGCTGTAATCACGTGCTGGTGGAAGCGGGTGCAACCTTAGCGGGCGCATTTTTAGCAGAGGGGCTGGCCGATGAGTTAGTGCTATACCAAGCGATGAAAATCCTCGGTGGGCATGGGCGTAATTTGCTGCAATTGCCCGATTATCAAACCATGGCACACATTCCTGCACTCACTTTGGTCGATGAGCGCAAATTAGGGCCAGATACCCGTTTAACCTTGAGCGTTAAGCTTGATACCTCTTTATTTAAATCGAATTGGAGCAAGATAACCGTTTAACCTTGAGTCTTATGCCTTATTACTTCTTTATTTAATTAAGTGAGTTAACCATGTTTACTGGGATTATTGAAGCCGTTGGCACCCTGCGCAAACTGGAGCGTAAAGGCGATGATATTCGTCTTACCGTGGCGAGCGGCAAACTGGATTTAAACGATGTGCGTTTAGGCGACAGCATTGCCACTAACGGTGTGTGCTTAACGGTTGTGCAGCAATTAGCCGACGGTTATGTGGCTGATGTCTCTGCCGAAACCGTGAGTCTAACCGGCTTTGCTAATTACAAAGTGGGCACTAAGGTGAATCTTGAAAAGGCCGTCACCCCAACCACACGCTTAGGCGGCCACATGGTCAGTGGCCATGTTGACGGTATTGCAACGGTTGAGCAACGCTTAGTGCGTGGTCAAGCCATTGAATTTTGGTTAGCCGCACCCGCAGAGCTTGGGCGTTATATTGCCCATAAAGGTTCCATCACCATTGATGGCGTGAGTCTGACGGTTAACGAAGTGGACGGCAGTCGATTCCGCTTGACCATAGTGCCGCATACCGCAGGTGAAACCACGTTAATCGACCTGCAAGCGGGTGATAAGGTGAATATCGAAGTGGATTTAATCGCCCGTTATCTTGAACGCTTGATGAATTATGATGGCAAAGACAGCAAGAGCGGTGGCGTCACCATGGAAATGTTAGCCCGTGCCGGCTTTGTGCGTTAGTGCACAGGAGCAGATTATTTAACTTAAGCTTATCGGCAGCTTAGGTTATTTAGGTATAGAATTTCATAATAACAGCAAAATCATAAGGTCCTACAATGGCGCTGCACAGTATAGAAGAGATCATCGAAGATATTCGTCAAGGCAAAATGGTTATTTTGATGGATGACGAAGACAGAGAAAACGAAGGTGATTTGATCATGGCGGCCGAAATGGTCACGCCAGAAGCGATTAACTTTATGGCGAAATATGGCCGTGGGCTTATTTGCCAGACCATGACTAAAGCCCGTTGCCAGCAGTTAAATCTCCCCTTAATGGTGACGAATAATAACGCCCAGTTCTCGACTAACTTTACGGTTTCTATTGAAGCGGCAGAAGGTGTGACTACCGGTATTTCGGCCCACGATCGCGCTGTAACGGTGAAAGCGGCTGTGGCTAAGGAGGCTAAAGCGTCTGATTTAGTGCAACCAGGGCACATCTTCCCGCTAATGGCACAGGACGGCGGCGTATTAACCCGCGCAGGCCACACTGAAGCTGGCTGTGATTTAGCCCGTCTTGCGGGACTTGAGCCATCGGGCGTTATCGTTGAGATTTTGAACGAAGACGGCACTATGGCACGTCGCCCAGATTTGGAGATTTTCTCCGAGTTGCATGGCATCAAAATCGGCACTATCGCGGCTTTAATCGAGTATCGCAACACCAAAGAAACCACGGTTGTGCGTGAAGCTAAATGCAAATTACCGACCCGTTTCGGTGAGTTCGACATGGTGACCTTCAGAGACACTATCGACAATCAACTGCACTTTGCCTTAGTCAAAGGTGAGGTGAAAGAAGATTGTTTGGTGCGCGTGCATTTGCAAAATACCTTCAACGATTTACTCCACTCAGAGCGCGATCAGCAACGCAGCTGGCCACTCGAAAAGGCGATGGAGCGTATTTCTGCAGAAGGTGGTGTATTGGTTTTACTCGGGAATCAAGAACATCCCTGTGAAATCCTTTCTAAGGTGAAAGCCTTTGAAGCTGAAGATCAAGGCCAAGCGCCTGCTTCTGCAAAATGGCAGGGGACGTCGCGCCGTGTGGGTGTTGGCTCGCAAATTCTCGCCAGCCTTGGTGTGACTAAGATGCGCCTGCTCAGTTCGCCTAAACGCTACCACTCACTTTCAGGCTTTGGCCTTGAAGTGACTGAGTATGTGGCGGACTGAAACCCAAAGTTACACTGAAGTAAAATTAACAATTTCTGATAATTTGCATAGGGCTCTGGGCAATTGGCTGTGATATCATGTCGCCACTTTTCGCCCCGAGCTGGGTGCTTTAGCTAAATTAGGTAAGATAATGAACGTAGTTCAAGGTAATATCGAAGCGAAAAATGCCAAAGTTGCGATTGTAATTTCGCGTTTCAACAGCTTTTTAGTTGAGAGCTTGCTTGAAGGTGCACTTGACACGCTGAAACGTTTTGGCCAAGTCAGCGACGACAATATCACTGTTGTCCGTGTACCAGGTGCGGTTGAGTTGCCGCTAGCTGCGCGTCGCGTAGCTGCCAGTGGTAAATTCGACGGTATTATCGCATTAGGTGCGGTGATCCGTGGTGGTACTCCTCATTTTGATTTTGTTGCAGGCGAATGTAATAAAGGTCTAGCTCAAGTTGCTTTAGAATTTGATCTGCCTGTTGCTTTCGGTGTTTTGACCACTGATACCATTGAACAAGCGATTGAACGTTCAGGTACCAAAGCGGGTAACAAAGGCGGCGAAGCTGCTTTAAGCCTGCTTGAAATGGTCAATGTTCTGCAAGAACTTGAACAACAGTTGTTATAGTAGGAAAAATAATGAAGCCTTCTGAGCGCCGCAAGGCCCGCCGTTTAGCCGTTCAAGCCATCTATTCATGGCAACTAAGCGGGAATAATATTGCCGATGTCGAGCATGAGTTTTTAACTGAACAAAGTCTCGACGGTGTTGATGTAGCTTATTTTCGTGAGCTATTTTCAGGCGTTGCAACGAAGAAAACCCAATTGGATGAGCTGATCATCCCGCATCTGGAACGCCCGATTGATGAAGTGTCTCCAGTAGAGAAAGCCATAGTTCGTTTAGCGACCTATGAGCTGACTTTCCGTAAAGATGTGCCATACAAGGTCGCGATTAACGAAGCGATTGAGTTGGCAAAAGCTTTCGGTGCGGACGAGAGTCATAAGTTTGTGAACGGACTGCTCGACAAACTGGTTGCACGCAAGTAATAAAGACAAACGGTATCTTAGGATACCGTTTTTCATTGCTAACAAAGGTGGCCGATGTAAGTCGTGCCAAACTGTACAGTGAAAGAATTCCAATTAATTGAATGTTATTTTAGCAACCGCGGCCCCACTCGCCGTGATGTGAAGCTTGGCATCGGTGACGATTGCGCTTTAGTGCAACCCGCAGAAAACAAGTCGATCGCTATCTCCTGTGACACCTTAGTCGAAAATGTCCATTTCTTCCCCGATATGCCTCCCGCTGCCTTAGGTTACAAAGCTTTAGCGGTAAATTTATCTGATCTGGCTGCCATGGGCGCTGAACCCGCGTGGATGACGCTTGCCTTAACGCTACCCGAAGTCGATGAGACTTGGCTCAGTGGTTTTAGTGAAGGCTTGTTTGAAGCGGCCGATTACTATGGCATCGCCTTAATTGGCGGCGATACGACTCGTGGTCCACGGGCGATTAGCATCACAGTGCACGGCCAAGTCCCACAGGGTAAGGCACTCACGCGTCATGGTGCTAAAGCGGGTGATTGGATTTATGTCACGGGCACGCTCGGAGATTCGGCCTTAGGTCTGGATATCATTCGCGGCGCGCAACAGGCTAGAGCCGAGCATAAAGAATTCCTGATCAATCGCCATTATCGTCCAACACCAAGAGTCTTAGCGGGCCAAGCTTTACGTTCGCTTGCCTCCAGTGCTATCGACCTTTCCGACGGGTTTATCTCGGATATCGGTCATGTGCTTAAGGCTTCGGCAGTTGGTGCGGTTGTCGATGTTAATTGCATCCCGCTTTCACGGGCGATGCAAGATACCGTCAGCGAGGAGCATGCCTTAGGTTATGCGCTTACGGGGGGCGAAGATTATGAACTGCTGTTCACCGTTCCTGAAGCGCAAAAAGGTGCGCTTGAGACAGCGTTGAGCCATGCAGGAGCAAAGTTTGTTCGCGTTGGACAAATTTGTGCAGGCAGTAAGCTCAAGTTGCAACTCAATGGTGAGCCGTTTACACCACCGTATCACGGTTTCGAGCACTTTTAAGCGAAGAGCATGTTAATGAAATGGTTGTCAAAGGATCAGGTGCTAACGCGCCTGTCATTAAAAAATCCTGTCCACTTTTTGGCACTCGGTTTTGGTAGCGGACTCGCCGCTAAAGCGCCTGGTACTTTCGGTACCTTAGCAGCCATTCCCCTCTATTTATTGATGGCGCCATTACCGCTCACTTGGTATATCGGCTTAACCTTATTGAGCGCATTTGCGGGATTTTATATCTGCGGTAAAGCCGCTCAAGATATGGGGGTACACGATCACGGTGCGATTGTGTGGGATGAAGTGGTTGGGCTACTGATCACTATGATAGCGGCACCAGCAGGTTGGGGTTGGTTGTTAGTCGGCTTTGGTCTATTTCGCTTTTTCGACATCATCAAACCTTGGCCTATTCGATGGCTCGATGCCAAAGTTCATGGTGGTTTTGGCATTATGATTGACGATGTGTTAGCGGGCGTGTTTTCGTTTATTTGTCTGCAAGGGCTAGTCTGGTGTTTTAGCTAACATTATCGCTAACCCGACATGTTAGTTAGCATGGCCAACAACTAACCCTTAGTTTTTGATATAGCCCCTTAGCTTGTGATATAGAGTGTGTAGATTCAAGCGTTTAGCGACCTCATTCGTTATCTGATCCATACTACTATTGCAGCAGTTCCCTTGCGTTCGCGAGGGTATTGCTGGTGATAGTATCGCCACCTAACAGTCTTGCAAGCTCTTGGATACGCTGCTCACGATCGAGCGATTTCATTGTGGTCTCAGTACTGCCTGCCTTATTAAATTTATCGACAAACATGTGTTGATGACCATTGCCCGCAACTTGCGGCAAGTGAGTCACGCACAGTACTTGGGTCGATTCCCCTAAGCTGCGTAACATGCGGCCCACTACTGCTGCGGTGGGGCCGGAAATCCCGACATCCACCTCATCGAAAATTAATGTCGGTGTGGCAACTTTCTTCGCGGTAATCACTTGGATCCCTAGCCCTATCCGTGAGAGCTCACCGCCAGACGCGACTTTCGAAATCGGTTGCAAAGGTTGGCCAGGGTTAGTGGTTACCATAAATTCGATATTGTCACTGCCATTGGCTGACATTTGCTCGGGGTGGAAATTGACTTCGATCGTAAATTTACCCTTAGGCATATTCAGTTCGTGGATTGACTGAGTCACCAGTTTGTCGAGTTCTTTAGCATAGCGGGCTCGGCTTTGGCTGAGCTTTTGCGCATTGCTAAGATAAGCGGCTCTACTTGCCTCGACTTGAAGCTGAATTTCTTCAAGTTTACTTTCATCACTGTCTAAGGTGCTTAGCTCAGCCTTTAATGCTAAATGATGCTCGGCCAGTTTATTCGGGCTAACATGATGCTTACGCGCCAGTTGCATGGCTTTTGATAGCCGTTCTTCTAAATAGGCAAAATGGGTCGGATCGAGTTCAAGCTTACTCAAATAGTGCTGCAATTCGCCGGCACTTTCTTGCACTTGGATTAAGGCATCATTGAGCATAGTGTTGATATTGCTTAATGCAGGATCGTAGCTTTGCAGATCTTCGGCGAGGGAAACGACTCGATTGAGCAGCGACTCTATATTGTTCTCTTCGCCCTCTGTGAGTAACTCTAAGCTCGCCTGACAGGTATCAATCAACTCAGTGCCATTGGCCAGACGTTTGTGCTCTTGCTCAATCTCATCGAACTCATCAACTTTAAGATCAAACTCATCGAGTTCTTCTACTTGATATTGTACTAATTGCTTACGGGCAATACGTTCATGCTGGGAGGCTTCGAGTTGCTTTAGATCGGCCTCAATTTGCTTGCAGCGTTGAAAGCTAGCGGCAACCGTATCGATAAGCAATCTGTGGTTGGCATAACTGTCGAGCAGGGTGAGTTGATGTTCACTTTTTAACATTGCATGGTGGGCATGTTGGCCGTGAATACCAATAAGCAACTGACCCAGTAATTTTAGCTGCGTCAGCGGCACTGGATTACCATTGATGTAGGCGCGTGAACGGCCATCGCTACCAATAGTCCGACGTAGAATGCACTCATCATCGAGTTCAAGATCGTTATCTTCTAACCAACGTTTTGCCAGTGGAATATCATCCAAGGAAAAGCGGGCGCTGACCTCGGTTTTATTGGCTCCGGGACGAACACTGCTGGCATCGGCGCGATTGCCTAGGCATAGGCCTAGCGCATCGATGGCAATCGATTTACCCGCACCGGTTTCACCTGTGATGCTGGTCATACCGGGGCGAAAATCCAGTTCTAAAAAACGGACGATAGCGAAGTTATTAATGCTGAGTTGGCAAAGCATAGTGAATTCCTGTCGAAAAACATACCAAACCACTGTATTGATAAACAGTATATACTGATTTTATATACAGTAAAGTGGCTTGGGTAAATAATCGGCATTATCGGTAGTAAATATTTTTAATTAACTGATTATGCATAGATTCTTACTAAGCTTTCTAAGATAGGCAAACTGAAGAAAGTGACTAAGGTACCAAATAGAATACCCTGAGCACTGGTAGAAGCCTGAGTGTTATAACGCTGGGCAAGTAAGTACACGCTAGCCGCGGTGGGCAGTGCGCTCAAGATCACGCCCATGATCAGGTAGTCACCACTTACGCCAAAACGGTTAAGCATAAAGTAGACGAGTGCCGGTTGGATAGCCAGCTTGAAGAGGTTGATAAGGCTCAATTCGATAAAATTCTTGGGGCTAAATACGCTGCTATCTTTCTGGTAGCGCATTGCTTTGGCGAGTACCATGCCGATAGCAAATAGGGCGCAGGGGCTTGAGGTATTGCCTATTTGCTGGATCATTAGCGCCAGCCCTGACGGCAGTTTTATCTCTAGCGCCGAAATGCCGACGCCAATTAAGCTACCAATAACGATAGGGTTTTTACCTACCGCCATCGCCATTATGACTAAGGCGTGGTGTTGTCTTTGGGTGTTAGTGGCCAGTTCCATCGAGACTAAGGCGACGGCAAACATCAGCACGGATAATAAGCTGGCAATCGCGGCGGCGACTAACGCACTTTGCTGCTGCGGAAAGAGGATGATGAGCAGTGGAATACCAATAAATGCCGTATTACCAAAGGTGGCATTGAGGGCTCGAATAGCGGCAACCGCATGCTGTTTAGGGTTAGCGATCAGCGATAGCCCAAGGCAGACAAGATAAGTGATTACCATAGCTGTGCTGTAGCCCGCAATAAATCCCCATTGCAAAATCTCGCCAATCGGCTGCTGCGCGAGGGCGATAAGCATGATTGCAGGGAATGCAATATAGTAGACATATTGGTTTAGCACTTGGTCCGTATCGACGGGCAAGAGTTTTAGTTTTTGCACTAGTGTGCCGAGCAACATGATCCCGAAGACGGCAAACAGAGGGGTTAAAATGGTCATTTCCCTCACTCATCCTTACGATTAAATTTGAATAAACTCGTCCACCGTCGTCATTTTACTGTCGCTATGATTCTTGGTGGACAGAGTTACAGCACTTGCTTCTTTTTATGTCACTTTAAAGCCAGAGTTAGCGCCAGCGCAGTAAAACTCGCCACAAAATAACATACCATTTCAATCTAAGGCTATTGCGCTATGGTCGTATAAGTGAATAATTCAATGTTTAAAACACAAGCACTTAGTGAATTTAGCGTTTTAACGTCAATACCCAATATGTGAAATTAGGATATGCAATGAGTGATGATTTAGGCGCTGAACTACAACTTGTCTATCTTTTTGTGCATTTAGTCAATGCGGGCAGTTTTTCGCAGGCGGCGAAGGAGCTCGATATGCCCATCGCCACTGTGAGCCGCAAGTTAGCGAAGTTGGAAGAGAAGCTCGATAAACAGCTCTTTATGCGCAGCACCCGCAAGTTGCGACTGACAGAGGAAGGGCTGGCGCTCTTTCAACGCTACCAGAGTGTGGTTGCTCAATTTGATGAACTAAGTGGTTTAGGCAGTGATAAACCCGAGGGAACCTTACGCATCGCCGCGCCGATTTCGATTATTTCCATCGTGTTTATTCAAGCATTGAATGAGTTTGGCCGTTTGTATCCTGATATCCGTTTGCACATTTCCCAGAGTAATGAGTTAGTCGATTTGATCGATAAAGGCATAGATGTGGCGATTGTTGGCGGGGCTCAGCCTGATTCTTCTTGGGTATCGAGTACCTTAGGCGAGCTCGACTATTGCCTGTTTGCCACGCCAGAATACTTGGCTCAGGCACCTAAACTTGAGCATCCCGATGATCTTGAAGCCCATCAACTGATAAAAGTCTGGCCGCTGTTTAATTGGCATTTAAAGCATCCAAGCGGCGAGTCTTTTTATTTTAATGGCCCGACTAAGCTCACCCTCACTGATTTACACGGAGCGATTCAGGCGACCTTAGGCCATGGCGGGATCTTGTATGGTCCTGAACTATTTGTAAAACAGCAGATTAAAGAGGGAAAACTTAAAGTATTACTGCCTGAATGGATTGGCGAACAGAGGCGAATTTCGATTTTATATCATCAGCGCAGCCAGCAGCCGCTAAAGGTAAGAGTCTTTATTGAGTTTATGCAGTCAAAGGCGCCAGAGTTATTCTCTATGCGTTGATTTAACGAGGGGAACTGATTTTTAGCGTCTTTTAGGTTTTACGGTGTTTTTGCTCATGGTGTTTTGCGTTTGTTTTGCGTCTTGCAGGGTGGAGCGTGTCGCGGGCAGTATGCCGAGTTCTAAGAAGTATCCCACTAAACGCCGTAGTTCAAATAAAGAACCGATACGCTGTTGATCTTTGATGGTCAGTTTCCAACTGTCGGTTCGTCCTTCGCTATTGGTTAAGATAAATCCTTGATAAACAATCTTTCTCATTGGAATAACTCAATATTGGCTGATGGAACTTGCTAGCCTTGGTCTTACTCGTTTTGTGGCTTGCATGAAAGTGATTGCAGTCGAGACTAGAGGCTTATTGTTTAGAAACATTGTTTAGAAATAAGGGTGCTTGAGTAACCCCAAGCACCCCCATCAATTAAGCGACGCTGATACCGATATTTGATACGCCAGCTTCGATAATATCTTTGCGTAAACCCTTGACCAGTTCTGCAGTGATCTTCGGATTTTCTTCAATAATTTCCAGCAGAGAATTTTGTAATTCTTTCTCTTCTTCCATGACTTCATGGGCGAAAACGAAATCATCTAATGCTTCATCCACCAAATCGACATCGCTGATCGCTTCGATGTAGTTAGCCACTGTGCTGGATGACAATTTGCTGATATTGACTATGTCTTCTTCAATTTTGCCTTGAATCGCACCCAGTAAGGTCGATATGGCGACCACTGCATCCATAGCAGGGTAGACGCCATAGGCTTCAAAATCAGCAGGATCTGGGGTGTTATCTTCCAAGCGTTGCAGATGCACATCGACATTGAATTTGAGCTTGGAGTCGTACTGGGATTGCCACAATAGTTCTAATGCGGTACTCAACACAGTAGGATCGCCAAACTCACAGACTTCGGAAAACAGTTGATAGTTGGGCAACATACGTTGGCAAAGTGCAGTGGCAAAGAGTTGTTTTTGTGGCAGTGTTAACGCCTTGAGACGTTTAAAAAAGCCCGTTTTTTTGGTCATCTGTTATTTCCGCTGATAGCTGTGATATCACTTGATTTGCCGCAGATTCTACCTTAGTTAACTCATCAAGTAACTCTAGTATTTCGGGTTCGAGATCTTCAACCGATGTTTCACGTTTTAGTGCTGATTCAATTTCTTGGCATAATCTTTGGGTTGTTGGCACGCCGCAGTAGCAGCTCGCACCATGCAGCTTATGGATAGTACTGAGCATGACTGGGTGATCGTTTTGACTTAGCGCCGTTTGAATCGTCGCCACGGTTTGCGGCAATGAGTCGAGCAACATTCTGAGCATATCTAAGGCGAGATCGGCCTTGTGATTGGCTTGGGTTAAGCATAAATCCCAGTTCAGCGTATGCAGGTCAAAATGGGTGAACTTAGGTCGAGTGATCCAGCGATGAATAATGTCTTTGAGCGCCGCTTCATCAATAGGTTTAGGTAAATATCCGTCCATACCACTGCCTAAAATCAGTTCGCGTTCTTCGGCAATGGCATGGGCTGTCACGGCAATTATCGGCGTGTTGCGGTTCATCGAGCCTTGGCGAATTTGCTTCGTGGCGCTAATGCCATCTGTGCCAGGCATTTGGATATCCATAAAGATCAAGTCGAAGGTGCGAGTCTTCGCCTGTTTAACTGCCTCATCACCGCTGTTGACGGCAACCACAGTCGTCACTAATTCGCTGAGTAAAGTATCAATCAGTTTTAAGTTGGCAAAGTTATCATCTACCGCTAGCACAGTTAAAGATTGGCGCGCAACCGGCGTTGATATTGTCGCAGGGGCTATGATGTCGTACTCCATCGGTGGATAGAGTAAGTTGCGCGCAAGCTGATGCTCACTGACTGGCAGAGACAACACCACATCGGCATTCGGGCGAATAAATTGGGTTAAGGCATCCTGTTCTTGGCAATCGTATAGCACGATAAGGCAATCTGTTTTGGTCTTCGCTAAGTTTAGTGTACTTACCAGTTGTGCTGAATCGCTAAACCCATGGCAACTCAAGAGAACATAGTCGTATGGCGCTTCAGCCGTGGTGAGCGTAGTCAACAAGCTTGGGATATGCTGATGATGGGTGACTTTTGTATCCCATTGATTCAATTGGCGGCTCAAGACAGCATGAGTCAGCACTCGCGGTTCGTAAAACAGTATAGTTTTGTCTTTGAGTTTTTCGAGCGGCAGTGAGTCACCTATTTGGAATTGACCTAAGCCGAGCGGCAAACTGAACCAGAAGTTTGAGCCTTTTTCTGGGGATGAAGTAAAGCCGATTTGGCCGCCCATTTGATTCACTAAACGTTTAGTGATCACTAAACCTAAGCCGGTGCCACCAAAGCGGCGCGAAATCGACGAGTCTGCTTGGCCAAAGGCTTGAAATAAAAAGTCCTGCTGGCTTTCATCTATACCAATACCAGTGTCGACCACATCACAGCGCAGTACTACTTGTTCATCCGACTGGCTCTGCAGTTCGATTTTGACCATCACGCTGCCAGAGTCAGTGAATTTAATCGCGTTACCAACCAAGTTATTGATGATTTGGCATACGCGCATGGCATCGCCATTGACATTGTCGGGCACGTTGGGGGCGATATCGACGACGAGTTCTAGGCCTTTGGCCTGTGCGCTGCCCGAGATCAAGGTAATCGTATCGCTTATGGTTTCCCTAAGGCCGAAGGGCATGTTTTCTAACACCATTTTACCGGCTTCGAGTTTAGAAAAATCGAGAATGTCGTTGATGATACCCAGCAGGTTAGTGGCACTGCGTTCTATGGTCTTGATGTAATCGACTTGGCTCGAATGCAATGGTGTTTTGACTAATTGCCGCGCAAAACCGATAACACCATTGAGTGGCGTACGTAACTCGTGGGACATATTCGCTAAGAATTCAGATTTAATTCGGCTGGCTTCTAGGGCGCGTTTTTTAGCTAAATCCAGCTCGACGTTTTGGATTTCAATCTGCTCTAAGGTTTCCCGCAGATCAGACGTAGCTTGGTCGATATTTTGCTGCATCTCATCATGGTATTCCGATAGCGACCCCGCCATGGCATTGATACCGCGTTTGAGTAAGTCCAGCTCACCAATCAAGTTGCCATCTAAGCGGGCGTCTAATTTACCTTCACGGATTTTAGCGACGACGCGCACCATTTCAGTAATGGGCTGAGTGACGTTTTTCACTAGCCGGAAAGTAAATAGCAGGTTTAACTGCACGCCGATCAACACGATAATAAAGGCGGCGACTGCAGCTCTATGTTGCTCTAACAAGGCACGTTCTTTATTGATTATTATCGAGATATAACCTAAAAGATGACCATCATCTGTCTGGATATCGTAATTAGCGGGAGCAGCAATGGGGCCTGTGGCAAAAATGGGCGTCCGTAAAATAAGGCTGTCGTCCACATGTTCAATTTCGGTTTTATGCAGCGTGTTGAGGGCTTCTTTGTAGCGCATAATCTCAAAGTCTTTGTGATAGTGGGAGGTCACAAAGAGTTGATTATTGGCATCGAAAATCGCGATGGATTTTACTAAGGTGGATTTGTTGAGCTGCGCCGCCGCGAGTAAGCGTTTGGTCGCCTCGCGATCATTCGCCACTAAGCCGATTTCACTGGCAATCGACAGCGGCTCGATAATATTGCTGCCCTGTTCGACGAGCGTATCTTCGAGCTCATAAAAACGGTTTATGGTAAAGTAGCTGCCCAGAAGGATACCGACCAAGATTGTTGGCGCAAGCGCCAGCACAAGAACCCAAGAACGTAGGCTGTATTTGGTCATGTTGTTGACAGGGTTCATAGCAGCGGCGGTGTTTCCTGTGACAGAGACTAAGATAATTCTATAAGACTGCCAGAAAGAGGGCGGTCTTTGCCAGTATTTTATTGATTTAGAGGCCGAAATGGCGCAATTTTTTAAAGCAAAACCAAATAGTTCCAAACAGTTGTCGGCTAAGTTATCGCTGAGCGTAGAACAGCTCGATCACTTAGGTGCTGGTATAGCACAACATCAAGGTAAAGTCGTGTTTATCCCTGGCGCTTTGCCCGATGAAACCGTGACAGTACAGCTCTCCGAGCAAAAGAAAAATTATGCCCGCGCCAAGTTAATTAAAGTCGATACACCTAGCTCTGAGCGCGTTGAGCCTGAGTGTCCACACTACCACACCTGCGGCGGCTGCGACTTACAGCATATGTCATTATCGGGTCAGCGTGAGCATAAAGAAGCCGCGTTGCTGGATATTATGGCTAAGTTTGCTGGCACTGAAGGCGGTGCTTTATCGCCTGCACTCACGGGGGAAGGTTGGCATTATCGTCGCCGCGCCCGTCTTGCAACTTTATTTGATAAAAATACCAAGCACTTAAGTTTAGGCTTTCGCGCCGCCAGTAGCAGCAATGTGGTGCCAATCAGTCAATGTCTGGTGTTAGCTAAGCCGTTATCGGACTTGATCGTCCCCTTTGCTAAGTTGCTGAACCAATTGTCGGCTAAAGCCAGCTTAGGTCATCTTGAGTTAATTGCCGCAGATAATGGTCATTTCGCCGTGCTGCGGATCACTAAGGCTCTAAACGATAAAGATCTCGCTAAGTTGTCAGTCTTTGCTGAGCTGCATCAGATCCATATTTGTCTGCAGGACAACGAAGGGCAATTCCAAGGCGTCGGCGCTGAGTTAGTGTTACCTGTTTATCAATTGCTAGATGAAAATGCGCAGTCGGATGCGGTGAGCTTAAGTTTCACCCCTGGTAACTTTGTGCAAGTGAACGGACAGATTAACAAGGCCATGGTCGCTCAAGCGATGGATTGGTTAGCGCCAGCACCTGATGAGCGCATTTTGGATTTGTTCTGCGGCATGGGTAATTTCAGTTTGCCCTTAGCGAAAATGGGCGCGGATGTAATTGGCGTCGAAGGGGTTGCCGAAATGGTGACTCAGGCACGGGTGAACGCGAAAGCCAACAATCTGGATAAACTGACCTTTTACCACGGCGATTTAAGTGCGGATTTATCCCTTGAGCCTTGGATGGGCAAGATTGATAAATTACTGCTCGATCCCGCCCGTGCTGGGGCATTTGAAAGCTTGCAATGGCTGAAGAAAATGAAGCCGCGCAAAGTCGTGTATGTATCTTGTAATCCTGCGAGCTTGGCTCGCGATAGCGCTGTACTGTTAGAGCGCGGTTACCGATTACAGCAATTGGGACTTATCGATATGTTCCCACAAACACACCATATCGAAGCCATGGCACTGTTTGAATTAACCAAGTAATTTGCGCTGGCAAAGTAAGCAAAGCGTTTGAATAACGTAAAAAATGTGATTATTACGTCGGTTGGGTTTGACAAGTTCGCGCCAATGCTGAAGATAGGAGAGCTGAAGTGGTGCCCACTTTCTCTCTGAGCACGGATAAGGAAATAAATTAGATGGTCTCTGTTCGCGAAGCGCACTTTAATGATCCCGATTTTCACTTAGAAGATTGGGTAGCTCGCTATGTTGGTCATGCCGATGAAGCGCAGATGCTGCTCTCTTTGATAGGGCAGATTGACGCCTTACCAGCCAAGAGTCCTGCGGCGAAGAGAGAACTGCTCGAACGTGCTCGAGAGATGATCGAAATCCTCGCACCGCTAAACATGGACATTGAAACCCTGCAGGCGGCAATTTTGTTTGTGGTGCTCGATGCTGGGTTATTGACCGAAGAAGCCATCCAAGAGAAATTTGGTGAGCCGCTGGCGCGTTTAGTCGCGAGTGTCGTGACCATGAACGCGATTGGCGCCTTGAAAATCAATCCTAATAGTCGTTCAACCGAGCCGCAAATCGACAATATCCGCCGCATGTTATTGGCTATGGTTGAAGATGTGCGCGCTGTGGTGATTAAGCTTGCCGAGCGTGTGTGTTTACTACGGGCGGTGAAAAATGCCGACGAAGAAACTCGCGTGCTGCTGGCCCGTGAAATTGCCGATATTTACGCGCCGCTGGCTAACCGTTTGGGTATTGGTCAATTAAAGTGGGAGCTGGAAGATATTTCTTTCCGCTACCTGCATCCAGATACCTATAAAGACATTGCTAAGCAATTAGATGGCAAACGACTGGATCGTGAAGTTTTTATCGACAAGTTTGTCAGTCAGTTGCAACAAAGATTAGATGAAGATCAAATTCGCGCTAAGGTCTACGGCCGGCCGAAACATATCTACAGTATTTGGCGCAAGATGAAGGGCAAGCACCTTAAATTTGATGAGTTGTTTGACGTGCGCGCCGTGCGTATCGTGACTGAACGTCTGCAGGATTGTTATGGCGCGTTAGGTGTGGTGCATACGCTTTGGCACCATATTCCTCGGGAATTTGACGACTATGTCGCTAACCCAAAACCTAACGGTTATCAATCGATTCATACCGTTGTGGTGGGGCCTGAGGGCAAAACCGTTGAAATTCAAATTCGTACCCAAGACATGCATGAAGATGCAGAGCTGGGTGTGGCCGCGCACTGGAAATACAAAGAAGGCAATCATTCCGGTAAGCAAAGCGGCTACGAAGAAAAAATTAACTGGCTGCGTAAAATTCTGCAATGGCAGGAAGACGTGGTCGAAAGTGGCAACTTGGTCGAAGAAGTCCGTAGCCAAGTGTTTGAAGATAGAGTCTATGTGTTCACCCCAAGCGGTGAAGTCGTCGACTTGCCACTGGGCTCAACCGTGCTCGACTTTGCCTATTACATTCACTCCCAAGTGGGACATAAATGTATTGGCGCTAAGGTCGATGGCCGTATTGTGCCGTTCACCTATCAGGTTGAAACGGGCGAGCGTATCGAGATCATCACCTCGAAACAGCCCAATCCCAAGCGCGACTGGCTTAACCCTAACTTAGGTTATATCCGTACCTCGCGGGCGCGTTCGAAAATTCAGCATTGGTTTAAGCAGCAGGACAGAGACAAGAATATTGTCGCCGGCAAAGAAATGCTTGAATCTGAATTGGCGCGGGTGAGCTTGAAAATTAAAGACGCGGCCATCGCGGTCGAGCGCTTTAATATGGCGAGCATGGATGATTTACTGGCGGCGATTGGCGGCGGTGATGTGCGTCTGCATCAAGTGGTTAACCATATTCAAAGCCGTCTGCGACTCGACGAAGTGTCAGAAGAAGATGCGGTCGAAGAATTAGTCAAGAAAGGCCAACATAAACCGACCTCCAGTGGCCGTGGTCAGGTTGAAGTCAACGGTGTGGGTAACTTGCTTAACCATATCGCCCGTTGTTGTCAGCCCGTTCCCGGTGATGAAATCTTAGGTTTTATCACTAAAGGTCGTGGTATTTCTGTACATCGCGCTGATTGTGAACAAGTTAAAGAGTTAATGCGGGTTCACCCAGAGCGTGGCGTCGATGTGGTCTGGGGCGAAAATTACTCCGGCGGTTATCGCATGCGTCTGCGGGTATTAGCCCACGATCGCAGCGGCTTATTGCGTGACTTAACCTCAGTGCTGGCTGCTGAAAAATCCAATGTACTGGCCATGAGTTCATCATCGGACACTAAAAACCAGACAGCCGCGATTGAGTTGGAACTGGAGCTTTATAACCTCGATGGTTTATCGCGGGTGTTATCTAAACTGACCCAAGTCGATAGCGTGATTGAGGCAAGACGACTTTAAGGCTCGTAACGCCTTTTGAAGCGAGCGATATCTAGAAGCCATCTAGAAGCAAGAGATAAAGGATTGGGGCGGTAGGGAGGCTGTTCATCGTTCTGAGCAATGGTTTGCCATGGCATTTGCTCCCCGACGCGCAGCCAGTCCATCCGTGGATGCTCGACCGCCCCCGTCCATGGGGCGGACGGTCGTCTCACAAATCACCATGGCGCACCTTTCAAGTATTAGCGTAACCAGTAGGTTCAAAAATTAAGTCATGAGTATTTAGCTTAATTGTTCAATCTGATTTGGTTTGAGCGAAGTCATTCGATTGAGCATAAGAAACTTTGGGACAGAAGTGCGATAGATATATAGCTCAAACACGATACCCTCAGATGAGATAATGTCCTCGGTCCTGCTGTCCCGTCCTTTTGTGACTTATTCCTGCATTTGCTTAACTATCGACAGTTCTCATTTTAGATAATAGCATTTAGAGGAATGTCATCAATAAATTGGGGGAGTGACTTGCTAAATCCGGTTTTGTGGATACCAAAGAGGTGTAGATAAAAAATCGCTCTTAGCAGAGTTTCAGCGCAAAATTGTACCGGACAAAAACTTAACTTCTCATTAATCGAATTACCATGCACAATTCTTGAACGTGCATTGTAAAGCTCAGCAGCCATTTTAGCTTTGTCCTCACAAATACCTTTGTGAGTTATATTCAAATTTCTAACCCTAGTCTTGAATGTTTCAGTTGTAGTAGCTTCTTTAAAATTTACTATTGCTTCTAATGAACTCACCATTTTTTGTATCTGTAAATATGAATTTGAGTCGGTAGAGGCATCACCATACCATAGCAGTGAGCGCTCTAAGCGATCTACAACCCTCTGTTGCTTCATATCTGGGACTAACAGCAATTCAGGTATGTTGAACGCAATATTTATTAGGCTATTGGGTAAGTCCTTTTCGTCATTGAAGTGCTGCCAGAACTCCTTAGAGTCCTTTTGGAAGACAGGAAAATGAATACTCGTATCAGTGTGTAGTGCTTCAACATTAATACCTGATCTATGGAAATAAAAGTGATGAAAGGTTCTGTCATTAGCTGATAGTAGCGGTACTGCATTTGTGGAATATCTAGTTGCCAATAACTTTAGGACATTATAGGCCGTATCACGCGCTCTCTTTGCCAATTCTATAGAAAGGCTTCTACTGCAAGGCGTATCAACACTGACCTCAAGATAATAATTTGGTGCGAATGACCTAGAATATTTAAATTTAGATAATACATTTTTTTTTAATTTTTCTGGTATTAGCGGTATGAGACGAATGTTCTGACTCAAGTTGAGTGCATTCTGCAAACTGAAAACAATTACTGGAAATTGATATACAAGTTTTGAAAAAGTTGCTTTAAATTGCTGGATTCTGCGGTTGAAAATTTTATCAAATATCTCGTAATTTGGCTTATAAAACACACCGTCATTATCAAAACTATCGGCAAAGCTATTGAGGTCAGCATTAACATATTCGTAGATAATCCCCTCTAAAACACTTTTTAACTCGTAAGAGTGGCAATTTAGATTGTTCTGCTTTCTAACTTCTTCTGATAACTCTCTAATTTGAACTAATGATAGGTTGGAATGATGTAGTTGAAATACACAATGCTCATCTGCATGAAACCTATCATTCATTTCTTTAGCAAGGTCGGTGGGAGCGTTTATGCTTAAAAATAAACGGTCTATTCCAGTAAATTCTTGGAAATAGGCTTTATGATCTGTGTGCCAGAGCTTGTAACTTTTTACCATTTCCACAAGCAAGGAGTTCAGAGTTTTCTTACAACTATTGGATAGCTTCATCAGCCTACTCATAATAAAATACACACTGTAATATGGATAAGATCCGGTATTATAAGTATAAAGTCAATTTGGAATGAATCGCCACTACTTCATGAGATACAGACTCTCATATTATGGTACTGAATGATTTTTAAGATCATGATTTTATTTGCATTAAAATATCAATGCCATTAGTGGAACTCAGCAATGATAAATAGCCCCCATTAGGTTTTAACACTTCGTTGAACAAAAGTGTTGGTGCTTATTGCTGTCGTCTAGCAATAAATTCTAGAAACGATGCTGAAACTATATAAAAATTCGTAACGGGTGAACTACTATTTGACGCTACTCATCAATAGAAATTTTATGGCAAATTCTGATGCCCCAAAAAATAACTGATTAATTGTACTAAGGAGGATGGGGAAAATGTGTGCAATCGGCAATATTGCGAACTATCTCTAGGGGGGAAACTAACTCGAAAAAATATTCCTGCTTTCCTGCTTTCCTGCTTTTCCCAATCCCGAGTTCAGGTTAATCCACAACGCCATGCTAATTGATCATGAATATGGCTCATGTTCTATGTGAAATAAAACCGTTTTTGTTCATGTGTCGAACCACGTATAAATGACTCCAAGCGAAATATTAGACAAGCTTGAAGTTGCACACTAGCTAAGCCATCAGGACTTAAGTCATTGGCACTTAAGTTAAATAGAACCTCAGACAGAACTCGAATAATGTCTATCAGAGTCGGGTCGAGAAGCTAGAAGCGCAGGGCATAAACTCAGGTTTGAAATCAGACAATGGGATACTGGATCACTATGAATAAGCATTTTACATTTACGATTAACAGCATTTGTCTTGATGAAAATTATCATCCCTCAGACAAGACGCGTATCACGACCAACTTTGCTAATTTGGCCAGAGGCAGTCATCGCCAAGCGAACTTACGCAACGCGTTAAAGATGATTGATAATAGTTTTAATGCCTTAGCGCATTGGGATAACCCTAAAGGCGATCGTTATTCTGTCGAACTTGAAATTATCTCCGTTAATTTGGATATTGACGGCAGTGGTCAAACCTTCCCATCGATTGAAGTATTGAAAACCAATATTGTTGATCATAAAACCAATAAACGTATTGAAGGCATTGTAGGTAATAATTTTTCATCTTACGTACGCGATTATGACTTTAGCGTATTACTGGCAGAACATAATAAGGGCCAAGCCAAATTTAGTATTCCAGATGATTTTGGTGGACTACATGGCAAGCTATTTCAGTCTTTTGTTAATTCTGATGCTTACAAACAGAATTTTAATAAGCCACCGGTTATCTGCCTCAGTGTGTCGGATAATAAAACCTACCATAGAATTGAGAATCAGCATCCCGTATTAGGGGTTGAATATCAGCCAAATGAATCGTCTTTAACTGAGCAATATTTCAAAAAAATGGGCTTACAGGTGCGCTATTTTATGCCGCCAAATAGTGTGGCGCCTTTAGCTTTTTATTTCTTTGGTGATTTACTGAATGATTACACCCATCTTGAGTTGATAAGCACCATCAGCACTATGGGAACTTTTCAAAAAATCTATCGCCCTGAGATTTATAATGCCAATGCTGTTGCAGGGAAATGCTATCAACCTAATTTGAAAAATCTGGATCATTCACTGACTCAAATTGTTTATGACCGAGCAGAACGTAGCCAATTGGCGAATGAGCAAGGCAAATTTGCAGCGGAGCACTTTATCAAACCCTATCAAACGTTTTTTGAACAATGGTCTGCTAATTACCTTTAGTCGCTCTGCGCCTAATTGTCACGCTCATTAATTAATCCAATACGGCATCATTATTATGAATACACGACTTAATAAAACATCGCTTAACCAAACCCTGATTAACAACAGACTGTTACCGACTTCAACGGCAGGCAGTTTGCCTAAACCTTTATGGCTTGCAGAGCCTCAAACACTTTGGTCTCCATGGAAATTGCAAGGAGAGGAATTAATTACCGGTAAACACGATGCACTGCGTTTGTCATTACAGGATCAACAGCTAGCAGGGATTGATATTGTCAGTGATGGCGAGCAAACGCGGCAACATTTTGTCACTACCTTTATTGAGCACCTCAACGGCGTTGATTTTTCAAAACGTAAAATCGTTAAAATTCGTGATCGCTATGATGCGAGCGTGCCCACAGTTGTTGGCCCAGTGAGCCGCCAAAAGTCGGTGTTTGTTGAAGATGCCAAATATTTACGTCAGCAAACCACGCAACCGATTAAATGGGCTCTGCCTGGCCCTATGACCATGATAGATACGCTTTATGATGACCATTATAAAAGCCGAGAAAAGCTTGCTTGGGAATTTGCCAAAATTCTTAATGAGGAAGCCAAAGAATTAGAAGCGGCGGGTGTTGATATTATCCAATTTGATGAGCCTGCCTTTAATGTATTTTTTGATGAGGTAAACGATTGGGGTATTGCGTGTTTAGAAAGAGCCATTGAAGGACTTAAATGCGAAACGGCGGTGCATATTTGTTATGGTTACGGCATCAAAGCCAATACAGATTGGAAAAAAACTTTGGGCTCAGAGTGGCGCCAATATGAAGAAGTGTTTCCTAAACTGCAAAAGTCTAATATCGATATTATCTCGCTAGAATGTCACAACTCCCATGTGCCAATGGAGCTACTTGAACTCATTCGCGGTAAGAAAGTCATGGTCGGCGCGATTGATGTCGCCTCCGACACGATTGAAACCGCTGAGGAAGTCGCCGACACCCTACGAAAAGCCCTTAAATTTGTCGATGCCGACAAGCTCTATCCTTGTACTAATTGCGGCATGACGCCTTTATCCCATCAAGTCGCAAGAGGCAAACTCAACGCCTTAAGTGCAGGCGCAGAGATCGTCAGAAAAGAACTCTTGGCATTAAGATAAGACGCGTTAAGTGTTGCTGTCTGTTTTACAGCAGCATGTTTTATAGCAGCATAAGTCTAGCTTTGTTGAAAAGGTATCGACGTAAGTATTAAAAAAACGGGATTGGCATTCTGATGCCAATCCCATTGTTCATTTCTAAGCTCTTACATTTAGTGCTTAGGCTTATGCATTGTCTTAGCGCTTATTGGCCAAGTTTTGGTGTGCGTGGCGGGATCATGCGCCTGTCACCTGTTGACTCAAATGCACCTGCAAATTTAAGCAGGTTATTATCGTCATAGGCGCGGCCTGCGAAGGTCAAACCGACTGGCATGCCAATATCGGCCATCACGCCCATAGGCACAGTCACAGTCGGCACGCCTAAATGGCGAATCGCAAGGTTTCCGTTAGCGACCCAAACTCCGTTGCTCCAAGCGATATCGGCGGAAGCCGGATTCACATGCGCATCGGCAGGGCCGACATCTGCCACGGTTGGGAACAGCACTGCATCGAGCTTTAGCTCGTCCATCCAGTCTTCGAGATCTAGCTTACGGGTCTTCTCTAAGCCACGCAGACCATCGGGAATACTGTCGATCTGGTCATAGGATTTAAGACCACGCTTAGCCATGTTGACGTACTCTTCCATGCCTGCCGCTAAGTCACCTTCACGGTTAGGCAAGGTGCCTAAGTCGTGGGGGAAAATCAAATGCCCAACAACATCAGCAAGTTTGTTGAGTTTAGGGTCATTGTTAGCACGCAGGAATTCATCGAACGCCCAACCTGAGAGTTCCCATAATTCATCATGGAGGAATTGAGGCGTGACGATACCGCGGTTAAACACGGTCGGCGCACCTGGGCGGTCGCCTTCGCAATTTGATACCAACGGGAAATCGACTTCAATCACTTCGGCGCCAGCGGCTTCTAAGGCTTTACGAGCCGCTTCCCATAGATCGATAACTGATTGGCGGGTATGAATACGTTGCCCCGTTGGCCCGCCAATGCCCGGATTTTCGCTAGTGCCCGCCAATTCATCCTTATTGATGTACATGCGCGGCACACCAAAACGCTTACCTTTAAGCGTGTCGGCTTGAGCGGCAAGCTCCAGATAAGATGCTGGACGGACACTTGATGCTTTAGGGATTTGTACCCAAGGTTGCAGACGCCAGAGATCGCCACGGGTGATAGGATCGTCGGCCACAATCACATCCAACACTTCAAGCATATCGGCCATAGTGCGGGTATAAGGCACGACAACATCCATGGTCGGCGTTAACGGCCAGTTACCGCGCACCGAAATCACGCCGCGAGACGGTGTATAGGCACATAAACTATTATTGGATGCAGGACCTCGACCGCTTGACCAAGTTTCTTCAGCAAGACCAAAAGCAGAGTAACTTGCCGCTGTGCCCGTGCCCGCCCCATTAGAAGAGCCCGAAGCAAACGGTGCAGTAAGATAATCAGCATTGTACGGGCTTTCAGCGCGGCCATAGTGACCACGCTGCATGCCGCCATTCGCCATAGGTGGCATATTGGTTTTGCCTAGGCAAATGGCACCCGCGGCGCGTAGGCGCTCAACGGCAAAGGCATCATATTGCGCCACTAAATCCTTAAAGGCTGGGCTGCCAGACGCTGCCGTCAGTCCCTTCACTAAATAGCTATCCTTGGCGGTATACGTAATACCCTCAAGTGGGCTCAGTGTTTCACCACGGGCGCGGCGCGCATCTGACGCCTCAGCTTCTTTGAGCGCATCGGGATTGTGTACCACTAACGCATTGAGCTTAGTCTTTGTCGCAGGGCCGTCATACGCCTCAACCCGCGCGCGATACGACTTCACCAACTCCACTGCGGTGGTGCGGCCAGATTCGAGCGCTGCACGCAGCTCGGCAATAGAAACTTCAGTAACTTCAAACATCTTACGCCCTCCCGCTGAAAGCCAATTGTGGTGCATTAACAGTGACATCAATCGTCATGCTGTTCTCCTTGGGTTACTTTCCAGCAGGGATTTGCTGAGTAATACAATGGATATTGCCGCCACCTAATAAAATCTCACGGGCTGGCACACCCACAATCTCATGCTCTGGGAAGATTTCCTGCAGTTTTTGGGCGGCGATATCATCGGTTGCAGGGTCAAGCAGTGGGAACACGATGCGATTATTGGTGATTAAAAAGTTCACATAAGAACCGGCTAAACGCTCACCCGCCGTGCGTGGCACGCCAGTGCCTTCGGTCACACCTTTTGATTCTTCTTCGGTGCAATACAGCGGCCCCGGTTGTGGCAATAGATGGATTTTTAACTTACGGCCTTTGGCATCCACGGTATTTTGCAACACCTCTAGCGCCGCTTTTGAGCGTGGATACTGGGGATCAGTCTCATCATCGGTCCAGTGCAGAATGACTTCACCAGGACGGGCGAAACAACACATATTGTCGATATGACCATCGGTCTCATCCATATACACGCCATCTTGCAACCAGATAAACTGCTTAACATTCAAATAGTCACGCAGTAAATCTTCAATCTGTTCTTTTGTCAGTTCAGGGTTACGGTTGGCATTGAGCAAACATTCTGCACTCGTCATACAGGTGCCTTCACCATCGACATGGATGGAGCCACCTTCGAGGATCAGCGGCGCGCTGTAACGGGCAAAACCATGCTGCGCAAGCATTTGCTGCGCGACTTGCTCGTCCTTATCCCATGGGAAGTACAAACCACCGTTATGGCCGCCCCAAGCATTAAAACCCCAGTCAACACCACGGCATTCGCCATTGTCATTCACAACTACGGTTGGCCCAGTGTCACGAGCCCAGCAATCGTTACTGTCCATTTCAACCAAAGTGACATGGGATGGCATCACCGCTTTAGCTTCGGCTAAAAACGTCTTAGGAACACCCATATAAACAGGGGTTGCCGCACCAATGGCATCGGCCACCTTAGCAAAGGTCGCCTGAGCATAAGCACCAGCGGCACGCCAGTTATCAGGACGATAGGGCCAAATCATCCACACCGCTTGCTGCGCAGCCCATTCGCCAGGCATATAAAAACCATCTTGGGATGGCTTAGTCGTTAACTGCGTGGCATCCACTGTCACGTTTGTCATGAGTTTTGTCTCCAGTAATGCTTAAAAACGATAAGGGTGTGCGTCCTAACATCGGACGACAGAATCGAAATATACCTAACATCAATCAAATGAATAAATTGAAGGACCGCATTTATCATGTGCATAGTTTGGCCGAAATTATTAGGTCTTCACTCGGTGAGTTTTAGCTTCATTGAAATATTGCTGCGTATCTTATCATTTAAGATGGCTTGCGCTAAATACTTGTATGCAGGACATAGATGAGAATTTGTAGGGGAGGAAGGTTGTCAATTTATTGCTCATGAGATGAGTGAATTACGAAATGGAGCGAACGCTCTTTAGTTAAAATAAGTCTTAGTTGAAATACGGCACTAAAATCTGATCTCAGCATCAAAATAGCGCTTTTATTTTACCTAGCTTATCATCATCGGTTTATTGTAGCCTTTTGCTAAAAAACACTGCGGAGGCGTATTTTTTGTTCTTTCTCAATATTCGCCCGTTGCAGTATTTCTCTTTAAAGGATATCAGCATGACTTCCCACACGGCGCCATTAACCTCATTTTCTACTACTGAACCTTCTCTCACTGAAACTTCTACAACAGAACTGTCTATAACAGATGTAGAGCCGCTGCTTAAGATAATGGAAAAACTGCGCGACCCACAAACAGGTTGCCCGTGGGATAAAGCGCAAACGTTTCAAACTATAGTGCCTTTTACTTTAGAGGAAGCCTATGAAGTTGCCGATACCATAGAGCGTTTAGCCTGGGATGAGTTACCCGATGAACTCGGGGATTTGTTATTTCAAATCGTATTCTATTGTCAGCTTGGTAAAGAGCAAGACAAGTTTGACTTTACGAGCGTGATTGAGAAAATTAGCGACAAGTTAACCCGCCGTCATCCCCATGTGTTTGGCGAACAAAATCCGCAAATAGGCGATAGCGCCCAAGCGATGAAAGCCAATTGGGAGGCGATAAAAGCGACTGAGCGTGAACAAAAGGCCCAGCAAGTGGCGGGTAAAACCCAAACTTATACTGTGGTTTCTGCGTTAGACAATATTCCGCGTACCCAACCTGCGCTGTCGCGCTCAATCAAAATTCAGCAAAGGGTGGCGCGAGTCGGGTTTGATTGGGCCGAGCTTGAGCCCGTGGTCGCTAAAATTCACGAAGAAATCGATGAAGTCTTGCATGAAGTGAATCAACCCGAGCAAGATCAAGCTAAAGTGCAGTCCGAAATGGGCGACTTGCTATTTGCCGTGGTGAATCTAGCTCGTCATCTTAAGGTCGATCCAGAACAAGCTTTGCGCCACGCTAACCTTAAATTTGAACGCCGTTTTCGCGGCGTAGAACAGTTGGCGAGTGACAGCGGTAAAAGCATGGAAGAGCACACATTAATGGAGCTTGATGCCTATTGGGACCAAGTAAAAGCGACAGAGACGAGATAAACGGCAAATTATCCCGATTGGTGTTTGTCGAATCGCGCCGCCTTTGGTATACTACTGCCCCGTCCTAGTGCTTTCTTACAAGCACGTATTTTCAAACTCATTTTCTCAGGTTCAGCATGACTACAAGGTATATCTTCGTTACTGGTGGCGTTGTTTCATCACTAGGTAAAGGCATTGCAGCAGCATCATTAGCTGCAATTTTAGAGGCCCGCGGTCTCAATGTAACCATCATGAAACTGGACCCTTACATTAACGTTGATCCGGGTACCATGAGCCCAACCCAACATGGCGAAGTATTTGTTACTGAAGACGGTGCAGAAACAGATCTCGACTTGGGTCACTATGAGCGTTTCATCCGTACTAAGATGAATCGTCGTAACAACTTCACTACTGGTCGTATTTACGAAGAAGTATTACGTAAAGAACGTCGTGGCGATTATTTGGGCGCAACCATTCAGGTTATCCCACACATCACTAATGCGATTAAAGAAAAAGTATTAGCCGGTGGCGAAGGCCATGATGTGGCTATCGTCGAAATCGGCGGTACTGTGGGTGATATCGAATCTTTGCCGTTCCTAGAGTCTATCCGTCAGCTCGGTGTTGAGCTGGGCCGTGATCGTACTCTGTTCATGCATTTAACCTTAGTGCCTTTCTTAGGTGCAGCAGGCGAAGTGAAAACTAAGCCAACTCAACACTCAGTGAAAGAGCTGCGTTCTATCGGTATTGCACCAGATGTGCTGGTTTGCCGTGGTGATCGTGCGATTCCTGCGAATGAAAAAGCCAAAATTTCGCTGTTCTGTAACGTCGAAGAGCGTGCGGTTATTTCATTAAAAGATGTTGATAGTATTTATAAAATCCCAGCTTTGTTACGTTCACAAGGTTTGGATGACTTAGTGGTTAAGCGTTTCGGTTTAGAATGCCGTGAAGCGGATCTGTCTGAGTGGGAAAATGTGATTTATCAAGAAGCTAATCCAAACGGCGAAGTCGTTATTGGTATGGTGGGTAAATACATTGAACTGCCAGATGCCTATAAGTCAGTCAACGAAGCATTAAAACACGCTGGCCTTAAAAACCGCGTATCAGTGACTATCAAGTACATTGATTCACAAACCGTAGAAGCCAAAGGCGAAGAAGTCTTACAGGGCTTAGACGGTATCTTAGTACCAGGCGGCTTCGGCGAGCGTGGTGTTGAAGGTAAGATACTGGCGGCAAAATTTGCCCGTGAAAATAATCTACCATATTTCGGTATTTGTTTAGGTATGCAAGTTGCTCTGATTGAATTTGCGCGTAATGTTGCAGGCATGGCTGATGCACATTCAACTGAATTCAATAAAGAAACACCATTCCCTGTGGTGGGTTTGATCACTGAATGGATTGACGAAGAAGGTAATGTTGAGCAGCGCCATGAAGCGTCTGACTTAGGTGGCACTATGCGTTTAGGCGCTCAATTGTGTCATTTACTCGAGGGTTCAAAAGCGGCTCAAGCCTACAAAGGTAATAGCTGTGTAGAACGTCACCGTCACCGTTACGAAGTGAACAACAAATACAGAGAGCGTTTAGAGCAAGCTGGCATGATCTTCAGCGGTTTGTCTTCTGATCGTAAACTGGTGGAAATGATCGAACTAAAAGATCACCCATGGTTTGTTGCAGGTCAATTCCATCCTGAATTCACCTCAACGCCGCGCGATGGTCACCCATTGTTCGAAGGGTTTATTGCTGCGGCAAGTGCGCATCAAAAACGTGATCTGAAGTAAGAATATTTAAGGCCGGACCCGCGACAGTGGGGCCGGCCTTTTGCTACACTCGTCGCGACTTGAAACATAAGAATTTAATACCTCTGGGTATAAACAGCATGCGTATCCGTTGCATCTGTATGGACGCAAACCGTAAATGGAGTTTGGTTATTTTCTACGGTATGTGACTTCCATTTATTCCCATAGGTATTGGTTTTTTCTTTTATCTTTAAACTTAAATCGAGGGTGTTATGGCTAAGATTATTAACGTGATTGGTCGCGAGATTATGGATTCTCGTGGTAACCCAACTGTTGAAGCCGAAGTGCATTTAGAAGGTGGTTTTGTGGGTATGGCTGCGGCGCCTTCTGGTGCATCAACCGGTAGCCGCGAAGCGTTAGAATTACGTGATGGCGATAAGAGCCGTTATTTAGGCAAAGGCGTATTAACCGCTGTTGCTAACGTAAACGGTGTCATCCGCGCTGCATTATTAGGCAAAGATGCGACGGCACAAGCTGAGCTTGATCAAATCATGATCGACTTAGATGGCACAGAAAACAAAGACAAGTTAGGCGCAAACGCGATTCTGGCTGTGTCTTTAGCGGCTGCTAAAGCAGCAGCAGCATCTAAAGGTATTCCTTTATACGCGCATATCGCAGAATTGAACGGTACACCAGGCCAATATTCTATGCCTGTGCCTATGATGAACATCTTAAACGGTGGCGAGCACGCGGATAACAACGTTGATATCCAAGAATTCATGGTGCAACCTGTTGGCGCGAAAACCTTCCGTGAAGCACTGCGCATGGGCGCTGAAATCTTCCATACGTTGAAAAAAGTATTGCACGACAAAGGCCTAAGCACTTCTGTGGGTGACGAAGGTGGTTTTGCACCTAACTTAGCGTCAAACGCTGATGCCTTAGCCATTATCAAAGAAGCGGTTGAACTGGCTGGCTACAAGTTAGGTACTGATGTGACGTTAGCGCTGGATTGCGCTGCATCTGAATTTTACAAAGACGGCAAATACGATTTAGCGGGCGAAGGCAAAGTCTTCGACTCGAATGGTTTCTCTGATTTCTTAAAATCATTGGCTGACCAATACCCAATCGTGTCTATCGAAGACGGTTTAGATGAATCAGATTGGGATGGTTGGGCTTACCAAACTCAAATTATGGGCGATAAGATCCAATTAGTGGGCGACGATTTATTCGTTACTAACACTAAAATCTTAACCCGTGGTATTGAAAACGGTATTGCTAACTCAATCCTTATCAAGTTTAACCAAATTGGTTCATTGACTGAGACTTTAGCGGCTATTCGTATGGCGAAAGAAGCGGGTTATACCGCCGTGATTTCACATCGTAGTGGTGAGACTGAAGATTCAACCATTGCTGACTTAGCCGTGGGTACTGCTGCTGGTCAAATCAAAACCGGTTCACTGTGTCGTTCTGACCGTGTCGCTAAATACAACCAATTGCTGCGCATCGAAGAGCAATTAGGTGAAAAAGCCCCATACCGTGGTTTGAAAGAGATCAAAGGTCAGGCGTAATTTAATATTTGATGTAAAAAGGCCACCACTTGGTGGCCTTTTTTGTTGTACTATCTGCTGTATATTTTTTTAATCCAAGATACTGACGCTAATTCCTCCATGAAATTTTTTGTCATTGCACTCATAGTGCTACTCGGTGTACTGCAATTCCGTCTTTGGTCGGGAGGTAATAGTCTTCCTGAATATTTCGTTCTGCAAAAACAAATTGCCGCCCAGCAAGAAGGTAACGCCAAACTCAATGAGCGTAACCAAGTGCTGAAGGAAGAAATCATCGATCTGAAAAGTGGTACAGAAGCCATCGAAGAGCGCGCACGCAACGAACTTGGCATGGTTAAAGAAGGCGAGACCTTCTATCGCGTCGTGGGTGGTGAGCGCTCGGTATCGAGTCCATCTCAGTAATATGGAGTTAGGATGACAGAGCTAGGACATTTAGATCTTGGATTAAATGAACAATCCAATCCCGATAGTCAATCTGATCTGGTAACACAAATTGAATTGCAGCGCCAAGCTGAGCATGTCACTCAAGCTGTGGTTGCCATCGTTCCCGCCGCAGGCATAGGTAGCCGTATGGGCGCCGACAGACCTAAGCAATATCTTGAGGTGTGCGGCCAGAGTATTCTTGCTCATACCTTAGATAAGCTCTTGTCCCATCCGCACATTTCTCAAGTGATCGTTGCCTTACATTCGAACGATACTATCTTCGATACCCTGCCACAGGCCGTGCACCCCAAATTGATTACAGTATTAGGTGGCGGTGAGCGCGCTGATTCTGTGTTGGCGGCGCTGCAAATTGCGCCCGAGCAAAGTTGGGCCTTAGTGCATGATGCGGCAAGACCTTGTTTAACCGCGACGGATATCGACAAGTTACTCGCATCCAGAGTGCAATTCCCCCAAGGCGCTATTTTGGCTATGCCTGTGCGCGATACCATGAAGCGCGCGAATAAACAGGGTGAAATCAGTGCCACTGTATGTCGCGATAATTTATGGCATGCATTGACGCCGCAGTTATTTCCAGCGCAGCAATTAAAAAATTACCTCAATGCGGCTCTGGCTGCAGGTGCGGTAGTCACAGATGAGGCTTCGGCGATGGAATGGGCGGGGATATCACCCGGACTCGTTTCGGGCCGTGCTGATAATATAAAAGTAACGCATCCCGACGATTTAGGGCTAGCCGAACTGTTTTTGATGCGTGCCGTTAAATAGTCATAATCAAAGTAAAATAATACGTTAGGAATATTAAATGAAAATCCGTATCGGCCATGGTTTCGATGTGCATAAATTTGGTGCGACGCGGCCACTGATCCTTTGTGGCGTGGAAGTACCCTATGAAACAGGCCTAGTCGCACATTCAGATGGTGATGTGGTACTGCATGCGATTTCCGATGCCATCCTCGGTGCTTTAGCGCTCGGTGACATAGGTAAACATTTCCCCGATACCGATGCCGCCTATAAGGGTGCCGATAGCCGCGTATTGCTGCGTCATTGCTATGCTTTAGCGAGGGAGAAAGGCTTTGTGCTAGGCAATCTTGACGTCACTATCATAGCCCAAGCTCCTAAAATGGCACCGCACATAGAGGCAATGCGCCAGATATTAGCCGCCGATTTAACCGCGGAACTTGACGATATTAATGTCAAAGCGACCACGACTGAACAGCTTGGATTTATCGGGCGCAAAGAAGGTATTGCGGTAGAAGCCGTGGTACTTATGGCCCGCAAACACGATTAACTTAAGAGTAAAAAAGTCCCATGAGCGAATTACATTATCTGTATGGTAAGCCTTTAGGTACAGCAGATCTAAGAACCCAAAATAGCGATTTTATCGTGAAAGAGATTTTGCCTTTTAGCCCGACGGGTGAAGGTGAACATCATATGCTGCATGTACGCAAAGAAGGGCTAAACACAGTACAAGTCGCTGAAATGATCGCTAAGTTTGCTAAGGTGCATCCAAAGGAAGTGACCTACGCTGGGCAAAAAGATAAAAATGCCATCACAGAACAATGGTTCGGTGTGCGTATTCCTGGTAAAGAAACGCCTACTTGGAAGGAGCTCAATAGCGAACGTTTGACCATATTGTCGAGCAGCCGCCACAGCAAGAAACTGCGAATTGGTGCCTTAGTCGGTAACCGCTTTATTCTTACCCTGAGAAATGTCACCCAAGTGGAAGACATTATCAGTCGTATCGAAAAGGTCGCTCAAGTGGGCGTGCCCAATTACTTTGGTGAGCAGCGCTTTGGTCACGATGGCAAAAACTTAGTGTTTGGTCGCCAAATGATGGCGGGTAAAAAAGTCAAAGACAGAAATAAGCGCAGCATGTATTTGTCTGCCGTGCGCTCAAATCTGTTTAACACTGTGGTGTCATATCGTTTAGCCAACCATGGCACTAAGCCTTTAGCGGGTGATTGTGTGATGTTAGCGGGCAGCAAAAGCTTCTTCGTGACGCCTGAATGGGATCTCATCGTATTGAAGCGTCTGATTGAAAAAGACATTCAACTTTCTGCACCATTGTGGGGGCGCGGCATGATGTTACCCCAAGGTGAAGCTGCTGCGGTGGAAACCTTAGCTATGAGTGAGTTAGCTGACGATTGCTATGGTTTAGAGCACGCCGGATTAGAGCAAGAACGCCGTCCGTTACTGCTTGCGCCCCAAGGCCTTAAATACGAACAAACCGCCGATGGCTTAGTGCTGGAGTTTGTGTTGCCTGCGGGCAGTTTTGCAACATCGTTATTGAGAGAGTTAGTTAATTATCAAGATGTTAAAGAGCAGCAATGGCAAGCTACATTGGTGCAGGAGCCTGCGCCTGAGG
The DNA here is from genome assembly GCF_019345615.1 of Shewanella sp. NKUCC01_JLK. Lineage (NCBI taxonomy): Bacteria > Pseudomonadati > Pseudomonadota > Gammaproteobacteria > Alteromonadales > Shewanellaceae > Shewanella > Shewanella sp. NKUCC01_JLK. Next base: position 204,082 of record NZ_JAHKRD010000011.1, read on the forward strand.
TAACTAACGCTAACGTAGTGGCTAACACTGATACTGTTAAGACTGAAGCAGAGTCATGATCCGTATCCTTGTTAGCAATGACGATGGGATTAATGCTCCAGGTATCAAAGCCTTATCTGAGGCTTTGGCTGAAATTGCGACAGTGCTGACTGTGGGGCCGGATCGAAATTGCTCTGGTGCGAGCAACTCATTAACCTTGACTAATCCATTAAGAATTAATAGGTTAGATAATGGCTATATTTCCGTTCACGGTACACCGACAGATTGCGTTCATTTGGCTATCCGAGAATTATGTGATGGCGAACCTGATATGGTGGTGTCTGGCATCAATGCGGGGGCAAATATGGGTGATGACACCTTATATTCGGGGACGGTTGCCGCCGCGATGGAAGGACGCTTTTTAGGTTTTCCTGCAATAGCGATTTCGCTTAATGGCCGTAAATTCGAACATTATCAATCGGCGGCTGTTTATGCTCGGCGGATAGTTCAAGGTTTGTTGGCCCAGCCTTTGGCAAAAGATCAGATCTTAAATGTGAATGTGCCTGACTTGCCACTTGATCAAATTAAAGGGATCAAAGTGACTCGCCTCGGCGCTCGTCATAAGGCCGAAGGCATAGTGCGAACGCAAGATCCTGCCGGACGTGAAATCTTCTGGCTTGGTCCACCGGGACAAGAGCAGGATGCCACAGAGGGCACTGATTTTCATGCTATCGCCAATGGCTATGTTTCAATTACGCCCTTGACGGTTGATTTAACCGCCTACGGACAACTAACGGCATTGCAAAATTGGGTAGATAAAATATGACTCGAGTTGCCTTAACATCGGCGGTGAATTTAGCTAAAAAGCTTCAAGATGCGGGGATCCGTAATCAAGCCGTGTTAAAGGCGATATCGCATACGCCGCGAGAAATGTTTCTCGATAATGCGCTAGCCCATAAAGCCTATGAAAATACGGCTTTGCCAATTGGACAAGGGCAAACCATTTCGCAGCCTTATATCGTTGCCCGTATGAGCGAACTCTTACTGCACAAGATGCCACAGCGAGTGCTAGAAGTGGGGACGGGATCGGGCTATCAGGCAGCCATTTTGGCTCAATTGGTGCCTCAGCTTTGTACTATCGAACGGATCAAAGGTTTACAAATTCAAGCAAGACAGCGTTTAAAACGATTAGATTTGCATAATGTGTCGTTCAAATATGGTGATGGTTGGTTGGGATGGGCTAATCGTAGTCCGTTCGATGCCATTATGGTGACTGCGGCGGCGGCGACTATACCAGAAGCTTTGCTGTCTCAATTGGCTGATGGAGGGGTGTTAGTCTTACCTGTGGGAGAGGATACTCAACAATTGATGCGTATTACGCGCACTGCTGACCGCTTTAGTTCTGAAACCATTGAAACGGTTAAATTTGTACCTTTAATTAATGGAGAGTTAGCTTAACCTTGTGTTGTGCTACTGTGTTAAGCGAAGTGCTTGTTTTGCACAGAAGGCGTCATTTTCTCATCATAAACAGTAATACAACCTTACCAAGGAGTTTTTATTGTTGAATGCGGGTTTACTCTTAAACCTTTGCTTTATATTTCTGCTTGTAGGCTGTAGCTTTCAGGCCAGCAGACCCGCACCCGTCGAAAATATTTCCCATAGCTACTCTAAAAATAGCAAAGGCCACATTAAATCGAATTCATATAAAGTTAAAAAAGGTGACACTCTCTACTCTATTTCTTGGGGGGCAGGGAAAGACTTTTCTGAAATAGCTAAACTTAATCAATTAGATAACCCTTATACAATTTACCCTGGACAGATTTTATATTTAACTAATGCTAAATCTAGTAACCAATCAAAATCTACGACTTTAGATGGAAATATAACGGGTAATTCAGATGCTAATTCAAGTAAAGGTGATAAAAAACAATTAGATGGTAAGGTTTATCAGTCTAATGCTAAGTCAAGTAACGATCTGAAAAAAACACTTGATCAGAAAGCTAAGCCCGCGTACCTTGTAACAAGTTCCCAACAAAACGTTAACCAGCTAATGGTTCCACCCACCTCAACACTGCCAGCCAGTGTGAGTCAGTGGCAGTGGCCAGTAAGAGGGAAGTTAATCGGAACTTATTCTGCCAATGAGCAGGGAAATAAAGGTATTAAGATCGCGGGAAATCGGGGAGATATCATCAAAGCAGCTGCAGATGGGCGGGTGGTATACGCAGGAAGTGCTCTTAGGGGTTACGGTAATTTAGTGATTATTAAACATAGTGACGATTACCTTAGTGCTTATGCTCATACGGACAAGATCTTAGTCAAAGAAAAGCAACATGTCCTCGCAGGGCAGACTGTTGCAAAAATGGGCAATACAGGTGCCAATCGGGTAATGTTACATTTTGAAATTCGTTACCATGGACAGTCTGTAAACCCACTTACTTATTTACCTAAACAATGATTGTTTGGGGCCTTGTTGGCAAATGGAGGATAGGAAATTGCACTAATTCAGCAGTTTAATTAGGTTTGGGAGATTTGATCATGAGCCGCATAAATAGCACTGCCGCAGAAGCACTAGTAGATTTTTCCGTAGAAACCGTAGACTTTGATCTTGAAAAAGAAGAAGTTGCCACCGATCTAGTCCAAGAGCTAGGAATAGAACAACAGGTCCAAGATGACCTTCAAAAAAATCTTGATGCCACTCAACTTTATCTAGGTGAGATTGGTTTTTCCCCACTGCTTAGCGCAGAAGAAGAAGTTTACTTTTCCCGTAAGGCCTTAAAAGGTTGTGCAAAATCCCGTAATCGCATGATCGAAAGTAATTTACGTCTCGTCGTAAAAATTGCACGTCGTTACAATAACCGCGGCTTAGCACTGCTTGATCTTATCGAAGAGGGTAATTTAGGTTTAATTCGTGCCGTAGAAAAGTTTGACCCAGAAAGAGGTTTTCGTTTTTCAACCTATGCGACTTGGTGGATCAGACAGACAATTGAACGCGCTATCATGAATCAAACTCGTACTATTCGTTTGCCGATTCATGTTGTTAAAGAACTCAACGTATACTTGCGCACAGCCCGCGAATTAGCACAAAAACTGGATCATGAACCTACAGCGGAAGAAATTGCTGAAAAACTGCAAGTTTCTAGCTCTGATGTGAGCCGCATGCTTAAGCTGAATGAAAAAATTACCTCTGTTGATACGCCTTTGGGGGGCGATAACGAGAAAGCATTATTAGATGTACTGGCCGATGATGATAGTGTTGGCCCTGACTATAAAGTGCAAGATGAAGACATCTCTAACTCGGTGGTGAAATGGCTTAACGAGTTGAACACAAAACAAAGAGAAGTATTAGCCCGTCGTTTTGGTTTGTTAGGTTATGAACCTTCTACGCTTGAAGATGTGGGGGCTGAAATTGGTTTAACCCGTGAACGTGTTCGTCAAATCCAAGTGGAAGCATTAAAACGCTTACGTGATTTATTGGGTTCTCAAGGTTTATCTGTTGAAGCTTTATTTAGAAACTAATATCTGTCTTCTGGTGCCTTTCAGAGAAGCTATCCAGAAAATATACTTAGTGTGAGATCACGTCATAAAGTAAAACGCCCACTATAGAGTGGGCGTTGTTATTTTTAGGCTTTTATTTAGATCACCTGATGTCTAGCTCAAGCGTTTCAGTTCATAGAGCAAATCAAGCGCCTGTTTTGGCGTTAAGTTATCGGGATTAATGCTACTTAATTTAGTCAAAGCTGGATTTTCAACCGGTTCAGGTAAAGCGAGTAAGCTTTGAATGGGCGTCCTCGTTCCTTCTGGTTGATGATCGCGACTCTCCAATTGCTGCAATTTATGTTTCGCTGCTTTAATCACTTTGTTTGGCACGCCAGCAAGCGCCGCAACTTGTAAGCCGTAGCTTTTACTGGCTGCACCTTCCTGTACTGCATGCATAAAGGCGATGGTATCTTCATGCTCAATGGCATCAAGGTGCACATTGTAAACACCTGCCATTAAGTCAGGTAATTGAGTTAGCTCAAAATAATGGGTGGCGAATAGGGTCATAGCCCCGACTTGCTGGGCTAAATACTCTGCTGCCGACCAAGCTAGCGATAAACCATCATAGGTGGATGTTCCACGGCCGATTTCATCCATTAACACTAAACTACTGGCAGTGGCATTGTGCAGGATGTTGGCAGTTTCAGTCATTTCTACCATAAAGGTTGAGCGGCCAGAGGCCAGATCGTCTGATGCGCCAATACGGGTAAAGATGCGATCAATCGGGCCAATCAGGGCGCGATCTGCTGGAACAAAACAACCAATATGGGCCATCAGCGTAATCAAGGCGACTTGACGCATATAGGTCGATTTACCGCCCATGTTGGGTCCGGTGACAATCAACATACGTCTTTGATTGTGCAAGGTCACTGGGTTAGCGATAAACGGCGTTTGGCTAACACGCTCCACCACTGGATGGCGACCTGCGTCTATTTGTACGCCGATATCTTGGCTCAGCTCTGGACAAGTGTAGCCCAAGGTTTCGGCACGCTCGGCAAAGTTACTCAGTACATCAAGCTCAGCCGCCGCTCTAGCAAAGGCTTGTAATTCATGCAACTTTGGCAGAATAAGATCGAACAACTGTTCCCATAACTGCTTTTCGAGTGCCAGCGCTTTACCTTGGCTCGAGAGGACTTTTTCTTCGTATTCCTTAAGTTCAGGCGTGATATAACGCTCCATATTCTTAAGTGTTTGGCGTCGTTGATAATTGAGCGGTACTTGTGAGGATTGCAGGCGGCTTACTTCGATGTAATAGCCGTGTACGCGGTTATAGCCGACTTTAAGTGTATTAATGCCAGTACGTTCTTTTTCTCTGGCTTCAAGTTGTACTAAGTAATCACTCGCTCCTTCGCTCAGACCGCGCCATTCATCTAGTTCGCTGTTGTAGCCTTCACGGATCACCCCGCCATCGCGGATAAGCATAGGTGGATTATCGACTATCGCGCGCTCAAGCAGGGCTTGCTCAGCGGGGAACTCACCTAAGTGTTGACGCAATTGAGTCGTGTGCGGCGCGCTCAGTGTACTTAAACTCAGTTGTAATTCAGGCAATAAGCCCAGTGCTTGACGTAAACGTGCAAAGTCCCTTGGACGGGCAGTACGCAGGGCTAACCTTGCCATGATACGTTCGATATCGCCAAGTGCCTTTAACTGCTCATGCAAACCTTCGTGGGCTGCGGTATCGAGGAGTTCAGTCACCGCCTGTTGGCGCGCCTTGATTTGCTTAGGATCTCGCAGAGGCTGATGGATCCAGCGTTGTAACATACGGCTGCCCATAGGCGTTGCCGTATTATCCAATACTGCCGCTAAGGTATTATCGCGGCCACCGGCAAGGTTTTGAGTGAGTTCTAAATTTCGGCGCGTTGCCGCATCAAGCACTATGCTATCGGTTTGATTGAAGCGGATAATGGCATTGATATGGGGCAGTGCCGTGCGCTGTGTGTCTTTGACATATTGCATCAAGCAACCCGCAGCCTGCAGTGATAAACGTGCATCTGCGATACCAAAACCATGCAAGTCTTTCGTGCCAAACTGGGCCAGTAGTAACTTGATACTCGTATCGTAATCAAATTCCCACTCGGGGCGACGGCGTTTGCCTTTAAAACCGTTAAGTAGTCCAAGTTCACCAAAGTCTTCACTGTAGAGAATTTCAACGGGATTAGTGCGTTGCAATTCCGCTTCTAATGACTCTCGGGTGTCGAGCTCTGCAATCACAAAACGTCCGGATGAAACATCTAATGTGGCATAACCAAAACCGACTTTACCTTGATAAACCGCGGCTAACAGATTGTCTTGGCGTTCCTGCAGCAACGCTTCGTCGGTTAAGGTGCCTGGCGTGACAATTCGCACCACTTTACGTTCTACCGGCCCTTTAGATGTCGCGGGATCGCCAATCTGTTCGCAAATCGCAACTGATTGACCAATTTGAACTAATTTTGCAAGATAGCCTTCCACAGCATGGTAAGGAAGTCCCGCCATCGGAATAGGATCGCCACCACTTTTACCGCGCGCAGTGAGTGAAATGCCTAACAGCTCAGAAGCGCGTTTAGCATCGTCATAAAACAACTCGTAGAAGTCACCCATGCGATAAAACAGCAACATATCGTGATGTTCTGCTTTCATCGTCAAGTATTGACGCATCATAGGAGTATGTTTTTCTAAATCATCGGTATCAATTACATTCATTAAATCGTTATCGTCCGTTGTGACTGCCTAAAGGCGATACAGTTTGTGTGGTTAAGGGTGATTAAGCGCTATGGAAGCGGAAGACTGCTGTACAATTTTCAGCTAAAAAGACCACGCAAAATTTGTTGCGCCAATCTTAGCAATAATTTAGCGAAAATTGAGCCCTTAACGATGGATATTGATCAAAGGGAGCTATTATCTGATTTGATATTCGCTAAAACCTTGGCCATATTAAAAATCCTATCAGCTAAAAATAATTCAGTCACAGGTCTTGATACTGTATGATTGTACAGTATACTAGTCAGCAGAATTAAGACAAAAAGCGCGGCTTTTTGAATTACCCGTTTGTAAATTGAATATCACTTTTGACAGCTTAATGCTTGTCTTGATGAGGGAACAGGAATGAAGGTCGATCCAAATAAAGAGAAAGCACTTGCTGCGGTATTGATCCAAATTGAGAAACAATTTGGTAAAGGCTCCATCATGAAGCTGGGCGAAGATCGCTCTATGGATGTTGAGACCATTTCTACCGGTTCTCTGTCTCTGGACGTTGCTTTAGGTGCTGGCGGTTTGCCAATGGGTCGTATCGTTGAGATCTATGGTCCTGAATCATCAGGTAAAACAACACTGACTTTAGAAGTGATTGCGGCAGCGCAACGTGAAGGCAAAACCTGTGCCTTTATCGATGCAGAGCATGCACTAGACCCTATTTATGCTAAAAAATTGGGCGTAGATATTGATAACCTGCTGTGTTCGCAACCGGATACCGGCGAGCAAGCGCTTGAGATTTGTGATGCTTTAACTCGCTCAGGTGCTGTTGACGTTATCGTAGTCGACTCAGTGGCGGCATTAACGCCTAAAGCTGAAATCGAAGGCGAAATTGGTGATTCTCACATGGGCCTAGCGGCGCGTATGATGAGCCAAGCTATGCGTAAACTTGCGGGTAACTTAAAGCAATCTAACACCTTACTTATCTTCATCAACCAAATTCGGATGAAGATTGGTGTGATGTTCGGTAACCCAGAAACTACAACCGGTGGTAATGCGCTGAAGTTTTATGCTTCTGTTCGCCTAGACATTCGCCGCACTGGTGCCATTAAAGACGGCGATGAAGTGGTCGGTAACGAAACTCGCGTTAAAGTGGTGAAAAACAAGGTTGCAGCGCCGTTTAAGCAAGCTGAGTTCCAAATCCTTTATGGCCAAGGTATTAACCGTACTGGTGAGTTAGTAGACTTAGGCGTAGCCCATAAGTTGATTGAAAAAGCGGGCGCTTGGTACAGCTATAAAGGCGATAAAATCGGCCAAGGTCGTGCTAATGCTGGCAAATATCTGACTGAAAACCCAGCTATTGCTGCTGAAATTGACAAGACGCTACGTGAGTTGCTTTTGAGTAATCCGAGTGCCTTGGCTGCCAAAGCTGATGATAGTACTGAGGACAATATTGATTTAGAGACAGGCGAAGTATTCTGAGTCAGTCAGCCCATCAAATTGCGGTCGCGCTGTTAGCGCGCCGCGATTATTCCCGTTTACAAATCCGCGATAAATTGCTCGAAAAAGGTTTCGAACTTAACGATATCGAACCTGTACTCGATGCTTGCGAATCCTCCGGTTTTATTAATGATGCTCGTTATGCCGAACTGTTGGTGCGAAGCCACATCAGTCGAGGCCACGGTGCAATACGCATCCGCCAAGCAATCGCACAGAAAGGCTTATCTAAAGACTGTATTGAAGCCGCTTTGGTTAATTGTGATTGTGACTGGTTTGAGCTAGCAAAAGATAAAGCCACCAAAAAATACGGCATTCCCCGTGTGACAGAAGTGAAGGGCTCTAAAGCTCGGGATCTCATCGCAAAGGAAAAGGCCAAACGAGTGCGTTTTTTAATGGGTCAAGGCTTTAGCTACGATCAAATCACTTACGCACTAGATTCAGATCCCAATGATCTCGATGAAGATTATTAAATTTGAAGCTAAGACTGTAAAAGCTCATCTAAATATCATCAATGGGTCTTGTCCATTTCGTACTCCACATTAGACTCACTTGCTTAAATATTGTCCGTGCCGCGATAAACTTACGCCGTCTTTATTTGTGCTTTATCCTGTCGTTTTGCTTCTAGTGACTCTGGTGTGGGCGATTCACGCTAAAATATTAAATTCCTGATGTGTATATCACCAATCAAGACTGGTCGTCCTTCCTTAGTCTGCTTATAATGCTGGGCAAATAGAAATACGGCTAGCCTAAGGCGTAGCTGGTAATGCTTACCCAATTCAGGATGATTTCATGTATCAAACTACAGCAGAGCTCAGAAGCGCTTTCCTCGAATTTTTCCGCAGCAATGGTCATCAAGTTGTGGACAGTAGTTCATTAGTGCCAGGCAACGATCCCACACTTTTATTTACCAATGCAGGCATGAACCAGTTCAAGGACGTGTTTCTTGGCATGGACAAACGCAATTATACGCGTGCGACCACTGCTCAACGTTGTGTACGCGCTGGTGGTAAACATAACGATTTGGATAACGTTGGCTACACTGCACGTCATCACACCTTTTTCGAAATGCTAGGTAACTTCAGTTTTGGAGATTATTTCAAAGAAGAAGCGATTCGTTTGGGTTGGACTTTTTTAACTGAAACGTTAAAGCTGCCTAAGGAACGTCTGTGCGTCACTATTTATCAGACAGATGATGAAGCCTTTGAAATCTGGAATAAAAAAATTGGTGTCGCTGCCGAGAACATCATACGTATCGGTGACAATAAAGGTGCTGCCTTTGCGTCAGATAACTTCTGGCAAATGGGTGATACCGGTCCTTGTGGTCCATGTACTGAGATTTTTTATGATCATGGTGATCATATTTGGGGCGGACGTCCTGGCAGTCCTGAAGAAGATGGTGATCGTTTCATCGAAATCTGGAACATCGTTTTCATGCAGTACAACCGTCAAGCATCGGGTGAAATGTTACCTTTGCCTAAGCCCTCGGTTGATACAGGCATGGGGATTGAGCGTATTGCTGCGATTATGCAGGGCGTACATTCTAACTACGAAATCGATATTTTCCGTACTTTGATTGCTAAAGCCGCAGAGGTCATTGGTGTTAGTGACTTATCTGAAAAGTCGCTGCGAGTCATTGCCGATCATATCCGTTCATGTGCATTTTTAATTGCCGATGGCGTTATGCCGTCGAATGAAGGCCGTGGTTATGTGCTGCGCCGTATTATTCGCCGCGCTGTTCGCCATGGTAACAAGTTAGGTGCGACCGAAGCTTTCTTCTACAAGCTGGTTCCGTCTTTGATTGCGGTGATGGGCGATGCAGCAAAAGGGTTAGCTGAGACTCAAGCGATTGTTGAAAAAGCACTGAAAGCGGAAGAAGAGCAATTTGCCCGTACGCTTGAACGTGGTTTAGGTATTTTAGATACGGCCTTAAACGAGTTGAAAGGTGACACCTTAGACGGCGAAACCGTATTTAAGTTGTATGACACCTATGGCTTCCCAATGGATTTGACCGCTGATGTCTGCCGTGAGCGCAACATCATTGTCGATGAAGCCGGTTTCGAAGTCGCCATGGCTGAGCAACGTAGCCGCGCACAAGCTGCCGGTAACTTTGGTGCAGATTATAACGCTGCGCTGAAAATTGATACTGAAACTGCATTCAGTGGTTACACCGAATTAGCGGGTCAAGCTAAGGTCACCGCGATTTATCAAAATGGTGAGTCAGTGACGGCGATCAAAGCGGGTGATGAAGCCGTTGTCGTGCTCGATGTAACACCTTTCTACGCTGAATCTGGCGGTCAAGTAGGCGATAAAGGCCAATTGGTTGCGAATGGTATTGAGTTTACGGTAAACGATACGCAAAAGTATGGTCAAGCAACGGGCCATCAAGGTGTTTTGGCTACAGGTAGCTTGAGCGTTGGCCAAGTTATTGAAGCGAAAGTGGATAAAAAACTGCGTCACCGTACACAGTTAAACCATTCTGTTACGCATTTACTGCATGCCGCACTGCGTCAAGTGCTCGGTACTCATGTCTCGCAAAAAGGGTCTTTGGTTGATCCTGAGCGTTTACGTTTTGACTTCTCCCATTTCGAAGGCGTAAAAGCTGCTGAATTAAAAGAAGTTGAAGAATTAGTTAACACTCAAATTCGTCGTAACCATGAACTTAAAACCGCTGAAATGGGCATAGATGAAGCTAAAGAGAAAGGCGCTATGGCACTTTTTGGTGAGAAATATGATTCACAAGTGCGTGTTGTGACTATGGGCGATTTCTCTATCGAATTGTGTGGCGGTACCCATGTGGGTCGCACTGGCGATATCGGCTTATTTAAAATCACCTCTGAAGCAGGTATTGCTGCGGGTGTACGTCGCATCGAAGCCGTGACTGGCGCTGCTGCTATGGCTTATGTGGCGCAGCAACAAGCTGAACTGGAAGAAGCCGCTGCCTTATTGAAAGGCGATGCCAACTCAGTGGTGGCTAAGTTAAAAGCGCAGCTCGATAAGATGAAGCAACTCGAAAAAGAAATGGCGCAGCTGAAAGATAAGCTAGCGGCCGCAGCGAGTGCAGACTTAGTGGGCGATGCCGTTGTAGTTAATGGCGTTAACGTACTGATCAAAAAATTAGACGGCGTTGAGGCAAGTTCATTACGTGGCTTGCAAGATGAATTAAAACAGAAATTGAAATCGGCCATTATCGTTCTTGGTACCGCGCAGGAAGGGAAAGTTAACCTGATCGCGGGTGTGAGTAACGATCTGATCGGTAAAGTCAAAGCGGGTGAGCTAGTCGCTATGGTCGCTGCACAAGTGGGCGGTAAAGGCGGTGGTCGTCCTGATATGGCTCAAGCGGGCGGTAGCCAGCCAGAAAATCTGGATGCGGCATTGGCTCAAGTATTACCTTGGATTACTGAGCGTCTAGCTTAAGAGGTTGCTGTGCCCCAAAAACGAAAGCTTAGTGGTAGCAAGCTTTTTGTGAAAAAGTTCGGCGGCACTTCGGTGGGTTCTATTGAACGTATCGAAGCGGTCGCTGAGCAGATTACAAAGTCAGCTCACAATGGTGAGCAGCAAGTTTTAGTCTTATCCGCGATGGCGGGTGAGACGAATCGCCTGTTTGCACTTGCAGCACAAATTAATCCGCGCGCCTCGGCGCGCGAGTTAGACATGCTAGTCTCGACGGGTGAGCAAGTGAGTATTGCTTTGATGTCGATGGCGCTACAACGTCGCGGCATAAAAGCGAAATCCCTTACGGGCGATCAAGTGCAAATTCATACAAATAGTCAATTTGGCCGCGCCAGTATCGAGCGCGTCGATACTGAGTATTTGCAATCCCTGTTAGCCGACGGTGTTGTGCCGATCGTTGCAGGGTTTCAGGGCATCGATCCTCAAGGTGAAGTGACCACCTTAGGACGCGGTGGTTCAGATACCACTGCAGTAGCCTTAGCGGCAGCGTTAGAAGCCGATGAATGCCAGATTTTTACCGATGTGGCAGGGGTATTTACCACAGATCCTAATATTGATAGCAGTGCACGTCGCCTCGATGTGATTGGGTTTGATGTGATGCTCGAAATGGCAAAGCTCGGCGCTAAAGTATTGCATCCTGATTCTGTTGAATACGCCGAGCGTTTTCGCGTACCGCTGCGAGTATTGTCGAGCTTTGAAGCTGGGCAGGGGACGTTAATCCAATTTGGCGACGAGTCGGAATTAACGATTGCCTCGTTAGTGCAAGGTATTGCGATTAATAAGGCGCTGGCAACGCTGACGATTGAAGGGCTGTTTACCACCAGTGAACGCTATCAAGCGTTGTTAGGCTGCTTAACTCGATTGGAAATCGACGTGGAATTTATTTCTCCATTGAGGATCCATGAGGATGATCCTTCGGGTCGCGTCAGTTTTATGCTCGCAGAAGCTAAGGTTGATACTCTGCTTAATGAGCTCGAAGGCTTAAGTGAAAGCCTTGCTCTCGGGCCATTGATTATCGAACGTCAACGTGCAAAAGTATCTTTAGTTGGCAAAGGTTTACAGGCAAAAATGGGATTATTGACTAAGATGTTAGAAGTCTTGGGTAATGAAACTATTCATGCTAAGTTACTCACGACGTCAGAGAGTAAATTATCAACCGTTATCGATGAAAGGGACTTACACAAGGCGGTTCGGGCGTTACATCACGCTTTCGAGCTAAATAAGGTGTAATTAAATAACCGTTTGAGTATTGAATACTATTAATTTGTACTAAGCTGACCTTATAATAAGCCCATCTACCGGATGAGTGCCGTGTGTAAGCTGAATTAAGAAATAAAGGAGCTATCGAATGCTGATTTTGACTCGTCGTGTTGGCGAAACACTGATGATTGGTGATGAAGTCACAGTTACAGTGCTAGGGGTAAAAGGCAATCAAGTGCGTATTGGTGTGAATGCACCAAAAGAGGTTTCTGTTCATCGCGAAGAAATCTACCAACGCATTCAATCTGAAAAATCAGGTACACCATCGGAAGGTGGTAACTTTTAGTACCTTGTTTTGGCAAGCGTACTACGGCAACAGAAGAGTCAGTTTTTTAACTGGCTTTTTTATTTTTTAGACCGAAAGATTGGCGTAAATCAATACATTGGCTTGATATAACAGCAATGTGATTAAAAACAGTTCAAATGGAATCTGTTTCGGAAAAAGGGTTTGACTTATTTTCGTCAAACAGTAATATGTGCGCCAAGAAAACGGAGAGGTGGCCGAGTGGCCGAAGGCGCTCCCCTGCTAAGGGAGTATGGGCTTTAACTCCCATCGAGGGTTCGAATCCCTCCTTCTCCGCCATTTCTTAAAGATAGAAAACAGTGCGCGTGTAGCTCAGCTGGATAGAGTACCTGGCTACGAACCAGGCGGTCGGAGGTTCGACTCCTTCCACGCGCACCATTTTTTATTAGTGTTTGATGTAAAAGTAAATTTAGATACAAGTCGCGCGTGTAGCTCAGCTGGATAGAGTACCTGGCTACGAACCAGGCGGTCGGAGGTTCGACTCCTTCCACGCGCACCATCTCTGCATTAGTTAATCTTTAACTCATCAGTTTTGAATTTCATAAGAAATTTTGTAGATAATTGCTTATAGCAAAGAGTTAAAATGCGCGTGTAGCTCAGCTGGATAGAGTACCTGGCTACGAACCAGGCGGTCGGAGGTTCGACTCCTTCCACGCGCACCAATTTAGATTAATACGATTTAAATCGTATTAATGTTTTACCGTTTAACATGCGCGTGTAGCTCAGCTGGATAGAGTACCTGGCTACGAACCAGGCGGTCGGAGGTTCGACTCCTTCCACGCGCACCAATTTAAATTAATATGATTTAGGTCGTATTAGTGTTTTATCGTTTAACATGCGCGTGTAGCTCAGCTGGATAGAGTACCTGGCTACGAACCAGGCGGTCGGAGGTTCGACTCCTTCCACGCGCACCAATATAGTTAACGAGATACGTCTTG
>NZ_JAHKRD010000012.1:0-194023 GCF_019345615.1 Shewanella sp. NKUCC01_JLK
CGACTTGCATGTGTTAGGCCTGCCGCCAGCGTTCAATCTGAGCCATGATCAAACTCTTCAATTAAAGTTTTGTTGCTTCCGTCTTGCGACTTCAGCGGCTCAATGAATTCTGATTTTTTGTTTCTCGCTAAAAGAAACAAACTGTACATATTACTATGAACACTCATTGTTACATTGATTTAAATTTTTGACTGCCAACCCGAAGGCTAAGCAGTTTCGATTAACTCAACACCTGTGAGTGTCCACACAGATTTGCTTGATAAATTGTTAAAGAGCGTTGACCACACACTGAGTTTTCAGCGGGTCAGGGCTGCGTATTCTACGCATTCCCGTTAGTGCGTCAAGTAGTTTTTTCAACTTCTTGCTGCGCTTGAATTAAGTGCTTAAAAGCGACTCAATTCAACCTAACTCGTCAGGCTGCTTAACGCCGTCTGCCGTGTCAGTGGATGCGCATTATAGGGAGATTAATAAAGTCCGCAAGGGCTTTTTTGAGAAAAATGGATCTTTTTTTAATACTTTCAGTTAGTCACACAATACCCCCACTTTATCCTCAGACTTATCCACAAAATGAGTTTTAACGGTTAAATTTGCTTCAGCGACGGGTTAACTTTAGAGGCTATCGATAAGAGTGAAACTATGTTCAATGGGGAATGACAACAATTAGCTATATAAAGAAGAGTAAAAGTGTAATCCGGATGATATGGGAGTAAACGTGAGGCTTAATTCTTAATTAATGAAGAAATAAAAAGGCAACTTAGATAAGTTGCCTTTAGTGTACGTTTTATTCTACTTGTTCAGTTGGCTTAATCTATCAGCAGATTAACTTAACTTGCCGTGGCATTGTTTGTACTTGCGACCAGAGCCACAAGGACAAGGATCGTTGCGACCCACTTTGTCACCATCACGGATCATCGGTGCTTGCGCAGTGACAGTTTCATGCTCATCATCACCACCGCCAACAAGCGACTCTGCCGCTGCGTGTTGATAGTCGCGCTGGATCTTGGCATCTTCTTCACGACGACGCGCTTCCATTTCTTCCACATCTGACTGAGCTTGCACTTGTACTTTCGACAGCACACTGATGACGTCGTGTTTCAAGGTGTTCAGCAGTTGTTGGAATAACTCAAACGACTCACGCTTATATTCTTGCTTTGGATTCTTCTGTGCGTAACCACGTAAGTGGATACCTTGACGCAGATGGTCCATCGCCGCTAAATGCTCTTTCCACAGGCCATCGAGCGTTTGTAGCATAACGGCTTTTTCAAACTGGCGTAGCACTTGTGCGCCAACCATTTCTTCTTTTGCCTTATACGCATCACCCCAAGCAGTGATAATACGCTCACGTAGACTCTCTTCATGCAGATCGTCTTCTTTATCTAACCATTCTTGGATAGGTAATTTGAGCATAAATTCTTGGTGTAGACGTTGCTCTAAACCTGGGATATCCCACAGCTCTTCTACTGATTGCGGTGGAATATACTGATCGATTACCGCGCCAATAACATCGTCTTGGATGTTTTGGATAGTATCTTCAATACTTTCCGCATCCATCAACTCGTTGCGCTGGGCGTAAACCACTTGGCGTTGATCGTTAGCGACGTCATCAAATTCGAGTAATTGCTTACGAATATCGAAGTTACGCGCTTCAACTTTACGTTGAGCGTTTTCGATTGCGCGAGACACCCATGGATGCTCGATCGCTTCGCCTTCTTCCATTCCCAGCTTTTTCATCATGCCAGAGACACGATCCGAGGCAAAGATACGCATTAAGCTATCTTCCATCGACAGGTAGAAGCGTGATGAACCCGCGTCACCTTGACGACCCGCACGACCACGTAACTGGTTATCGATACGGCGTGATTCGTGACGTTCTGTGCCTAGGATATGTAAACCACCCGCAGCAACGACTTCATCATGACGAATTTGCCAATCGGCTTTGATCTTGGCTTTTTGCTCTGCTGTTGGATTATCGAGTTCATCGATTTCCATGTTCCAGTTGCCGCCAAGCACGATATCGGTACCACGACCTGCCATGTTCGTCGCAATAGTCACAGAACCAGTACGGCCAGCTTGCGCGACGATTTCAGCTTCTCGTTCGTGGAATTTAGCATTTAAAACTTCGTGCGGGATCTTTTCCTGCACCATTAAGCGCGCTAACAGTTCAGACTGTTCGATTGAGACTGTACCCACCAATACTGGCTGACCACGTTCGCGGCAATCTTTAATGTCTTTGATGATCGCTTGATATTTTTCATCGGCGGTCAAATAAACCAAATCCGCCATATCCTTACGCACCATTGGACGGTTAGTCGGCACGACGACTGTGTCTAATCCATAGATGTGTTGGAATTCAAATGCTTCAGTGTCGGCTGTACCTGTCATACCTGCCAGCTTCTCGTATTGACGGAAGTAGTTCTGGAAAGTGATCGAAGCCAATGTTTGGTTTTCGTTTTGAATGTGCACGCCTTCTTTGGCTTCGACAGCTTGATGTAAGCCTTCTGACCAACGACGACCCGGCATAGTACGACCCGTGTGTTCATCGACTATGATGACTTCGTTGTCTTGTACTATGTAATCCACATCACGTTCAAACAGCGTGTGCGCACGAAGCGCCGCGTTGACGTGGTGTAACAGGGAAATATTAGCTGCAGAATAGAGTGAGTCGCCTTCGGCTAACATGCCGCGCTCGATCAACAGGTTTTCTACTTTTTCTTGGCCACGCTCGGTAAAATGCACTTGTTTGGCTTTTTCATCAATGCTGTAGTCGCCCTCACCCACAAACTCTTCCGTATCTTCTTTATCTTGACGGATAAGATTAGGGATCAAGGTGTTGATCTTGATGTATAGCTCAGAGCTATCTTCGGCGGCGCCAGAGATGATCAGCGGCGTACGCGCCTCGTCGATTAAGATTGAATCCACTTCATCGATTAGGGCGTAGTGCAACGGACGTTGGACCCTTTCTTGCGGTGAAAACGCCATGTTATCGCGCAGATAATCGAAACCAAACTCGTTGTTGGTCCCGTAAGTGATATCGGCGTTATAGGCAGATTTCTTCTCATGTTGGCCAATACCTGCGACGTTGATTCCTACGGTTAAACCAAGGAATTCAAACAGTGGGCGGTTATTCTCGGCATCACGACGTGCCAAGTAATCGTTCACTGTAATCACGTGGACGCCTTTGCCTGTCAATGCGTTTAAGTAGGCGGGTAAGGTTGCCGTTAAGGTTTTACCTTCACCCGTACGCATTTCAGCAATACGGTTGCTGTCGAGTACCATACCGCCGAGTAACTGTACGTCGAAATGACGCATATCAAATACACGCTTAGACGCTTCACGCACTGTAGCAAAGGCTTCAGCCATGATGCTATCTAATGAAGCTCCAGCAGCTAAACGCTCACGGAACTCTGCGGTTTTCGCCTTTAATGCTTCATCGGTTAATTTTTCATAATCAGCTTCTAATGCGTTAATGCTAATAACGATCTTTTGAAGCCCTTTAAGGGTGCGGTCGTTGCGACTACCAAATACTTTTGTCAGTAATTTACCAAACATCTGAATCACTTATTCTCTGTAGGCCAAGTCCATGATGGAAACTAGAAGCCAATGTTTCAATTAACTTGCTTTGCGGTAGACAAACTTTTGTGGATCTATCTGCTGTCCGCCGCGCAACACTTCATAATGCACATGAGCCCCAGTTGAGCGCCCAGTGCTTCCCATACTGGCGATAGCATCGCCTTTTGCGACCACATCACCTACAGTCACTGACAAAGCTTTATTATGGCCATAACGCGTATGCAAACCGTTACCATGGTCGATTTCAACCAATTCGCCATAACCGAACATATTTCCAGCAAAAGTCACCACGCCTGCAGCAGTCGCAACAACTTTAGCTCCTTCACGACCGGTAAAATCAATCCCCTTATGCACAGACCTGCGACCGTTGAAAGGGTCATTACGTAATCCGTAGGGCGACGATAACCAACCTTTATCGAGCGGGATACCTGATATATAACGTTCATCATCTATATGGTGGTTAGATGACACTGTTTCAAGTAGTGAAAGCTGAACATTATTATTGTCAATTCGTGATGCCAACTTATCCATATCGTCGATAAGCTGTCCGAGCTCGATGTTAGTGCCTAGTTCGCTCAAACCACCCACACCAACCTCGGATGAAAAATCAAAATCTTCATCCAACTTATTCTGCTGGGCGACCTGTTGACCTAAAGCTTCGAGACGGGTGATCTTGGCTTGCATACGTGCAACATGAGTCACAAGCATAGCCAGTTGAGACTCAGTAGCACTTTTAAGCTCTAAGACTTGTTTCTTTTGTTGTTCGCGCACGAGACGATCGTTATCGACACTGGCTTGCTGATCTTGAAATCGAGCGGAGTTGTGTTGATAAATACCGGACCCAGTGGCCAACAATAGTATTGGAAGTAGCAACCAGCGTTTACTGGGCTGCCAGCGTGTGACGCCATTCCGACCTTGAATAAATACTGTTACACTCATAGCCTAATTCAGCCATCTTATTATCATATGAAAAAGCCCCCTCAAGATCTCAGCCAATTACTGCATCAATCGGGAAAATTACCCGACCTTGCTGAGAAAGCGGAACTACTTATGTATCTGGATCAGCATGTGAAGCAGATTATTGCAGGTCCTGTTGCGGAGCAACTAAAAGTCGCTAATTTCCGCCAGGGTGTTCTTGTGGTTGAAACCACTTCGGCAGCTTGGGCTGCGCGAATTAATTTCCAAAAGCCGAAGCTATTAACCCAGCTTCAAGCAGAAACGCTCCCAATCCTTACCGCAATTGAAGTTAAAGTCAACCCGAGATTAGCAATGTATGACGCAAAGCCTAAACAGGGACATAAAGAATTAAGCCCAGCAGCAGCGGAGCACATTGCAGCATTAGCGGAAAATATTGGCGGTTCACTGGGTGAAAAACTAAAACGGCTGGCCTCATTGGCCAGCCGTAATAAATAATCTTACCGCTTTTTAAGCAAATACAGCGCCACCTGGTACGGTAAAGCTGACGGGGACATCGGCTTCTTTTTCGAAGCTGACCAACTCCCACGCATCCTGTTGCGCGAGTAAAGCACGCACCAATTGGTTGTTCAACGCATGACCGGTTTTATACGCAGTGAACTCACCTAAAATAGCGTGCCCAGCTACATATAAATCACCAAACGCATCTAGAATTTTGTGCTTAACAAATTCGTCCTCATAACGCAGGCCGTCGGGATTAAGGACGCGATATTCATCAAGTACAACAGCGTTTTCCATGCTGCCGCCCAACGCTAGGTTATTAGCTCGCAAATATTCGATATCACGCATAAACCCAAAAGTACGGGCGCGGCTGATATCTTTCACGAAAGCAGAAGTTGAAAAGTCCATCACCACATGCTGTTGGCTACGAGCGATTTCTGGATGCGCAAAATCAATTTTAAAATTGACTCTAAAACCTTTAAACGGTTTTAACTCGGCCCATTTATCGCCATCTTCAACGCGCACAGGGCGCTTAATCTTTAAGTACTTCTTAGGCGCGGCCTGCTCTTTAATACCCGCAGACTGCAACAAGAAGACGAATGGGCTTGCACTGCCATCCATAATAGGAATTTCAGGCGCGTCCACTTCGATTACAGCGTTATCTATGCCTAAACCCGCAAGTGCTGCAAATAAATGCTCAATGGTCGAGATACGAATACCTTCGTCATTGACAAGTGCCGTACACATAGTGGTTTCACGAACTTGCTCCGCCTTCGCTGGAATGGCGACGGCAGGACTCAAATCGGTGCGCACGAGTACGATCCCTGAATTAACGGGCGCGGGCATAATGCTCAAAGTGACCTTGTTGCCAGAATGCAATCCGACACCAGTTGTTTTCACCATTTTCTGAACAGTTCGTTGAAATATCATTCAGTTACCCGTTTATATGCCAATTATAAAGCCTAATATTTGTACACTCAGCGTCGGCAAATCGAGCCGCACTGGTTCAACATAATAACATAACTTTATTATGTCACACAAATGCAGCTATGTTGTGGTATTGCCCAAAACGAACAACACCTCACATATTACGCTGGACTCAAACGCTCTCGCTAGTCGGCTTGCTTACGCAAAAATGCTGGAATATCAAGATAATCCAATTCATGCTTTGTCGATGGTGCAGGCGTAGGAGCTGGCTGCGGAGCCGCTGGCAACACGTTGCCTTTTGGCGCTGCATAGTTCACATGTGCAGCTTCTTCGACATAGGCTTCGACTTTTGGTTCAACAACTACAGGCTCTGGACGAGGTGCAGGTTTAGAAACCAATTGGATATCTGGACGCTTTTCAGCACCAATACCAGTCGCAACAACCGTTACACGCAACTCATCACTCATTTCAGGGTCGATGACAGCACCAACAACCACAGTCGCGTTGTCAGAGGCATAAGCCTTAACATGATTACCGACAGTTTCGAATTCTTCGATACTCATATCCATACCCGCAGTAATGTTCACTAACACACCACGCGCACCGGCTAAGTCGATGTCTTCTAATAATGGGCTGGCAACAGCAGCTTCGGCCGCTTCTTCAGCACGGTCTTCACCGCGAGCGACGCCAGTACCCATCATGGCATTACCCATTTCAGACATCACAGTCTTCACGTCGGCGAAGTCGACGTTAATCAGACCTGGACGAGTGATAAGCTCGGCAATACCTTGTACCGCGCCAAGTAACACATTATTCGCTGCTGCAAACGCATCGAGTAAAGAAGTACCACGGCCCAATACTTTTAATAATTTTTCGTTCGGGATCGTGATTAACGAATCCACGTGCTTAGCCAGCTCGGCAATGCCTTGCTCAGCGTAAGCCATACGTTTTTTCCCTTCGAATGGGAAAGGCTTAGTCACAACCGCAACGGTGAGAATACCTTCTTCGCGTGCGATTTGAGCCACAACAGGTGCAGCACCTGTACCTGTACCACCGCCCATACCGGCAGCGATAAAGATCATGTCAGAACCTTTGATTGCCGCGCGAATGTTTTCGCGGTCTTCTTCAGCTGCAGCACGACCCACATCTGGGTTTGCCCCTGCTCCAAGACCTTTAGTGACATCGCGTCCTAATTGAATTGTTGAGCCAGCGCCTGATTTTCTCAGGGCCTGAGCGTCTGTATTGGTAACGATAAACTCAACACCTTCAATGTTGTGTTTGACCATATGTTCGACAGCGTTACCGCCGCCGCCGCCAACGCCGATGACTTTAATCACCGCGTCGTCTGAGTGAGTATCCATGATCTCAAACATTGTCTGATCTCCGTGTTGCCTGCGTTATGAAAATTAAAATTCGCCCTTAAACCAGCTTTGGACCCGATTCCAAGCGCTAGTTACCCCTTGGCGCTCAGGACGTTCGAACTGACGTTCGATCACCCGTCGTGCGCCGTAATGAAGCAGTCCGACTCCTGTGGAGTAAATAGACTGGTCCACGTATTCATATAAACCTTTGATCGGTAGCGGTGACGCTACGCGAACTGGCATGCCAAAAGTCGCTTCCGCAATATCGACCACACCTTGAATCGACGCTGTGCCACCTGTGAGCACAATACCTGCGGCGATTTGATCTTCTAAACCACTGTCTTTCAACTCTTTGAGCACAAGCTCAAACAACTCTTGGTATCTTGGTTCCACCACTTCGGCGAGCGTGTGACGTGACATGCTCCGCGATGGACGACCACCTACCGATGGCACTTCAATACTGTCTTCGCGGCTCACCATAGAACTGCGCGCACAGGCGAACTGCACTTTAATTTGTTCAGCATGTGACGACGGCGTGCGGAAAATCTTTGCGATGTCGTTCGTCACTTGGTTACCTGCAACCGGTACAACCGCACAATGACGCAAGGCGCCATTGGTATATACCGCGATATCCGTAGTGCCACCGCCGATATCGACGATACATACACCTAAATCTTTCTCATCGAAGGTCAACACAGCATCGGCTGAAGCAATCCCCGAGAACACTAAGTCGTCAACCTTAAGGCCACAACGCTCAACGCTCTTAGTAATATTCTTCGCCATATCATTGGCGCAGGTCACTATGTGCACCTTGGCCTCCATACGCATACCGGACATACCGATTGGGCTGCGAATACCGTCTTGAACGTCGATTGCATATTCCTGCGGCAGCACGTGTAAAATGCGACGTTCGGTCGGGATCTTCACCGAGCGAGCCGTATGGATCACGTTATCAACATCTTCCTGTGTCACTTCTTCATCGTTGATCGATACCATGCCGTTTTCATTTTGGCAGGCGATGTGTTTACCCGAAATACTCAAGTAAACCGATGACACTTGGCAATCCGCCATTAATTCCGCTTGATCGAGCGCACGTTGCACACTGCGAACTATCGAATCTAAATCGTTCACGCCACCTTTATCCATGCCCCTTGAGGGATGGTTACCAAGGCCGACTATGCTAATTTCGCCATCGGGCAGAACTTCGCCTATGATCACTGCGACCTTAGAGGTTCCTATGTCCAATCCGACGATAAGGTTTCTATCTTGGTTTTTGATCATTAATTATCGGCTCTCTTGTTTGTGCATCGCCCCAGCCTACGGCCAACCCTGTGTCGTAGCGCAAATCTACTCTGGCAACGGATTTCTCTTGTTTCGCCAAAACCGGATAAACAGTAATAAATCGTTGTATCCGTGCAATTTTATCTTCTCGACCCAAATCTAAAACGATACCGTTTCCAAGGGTCGCGTGCCACGCATGTCGTGGCGTTAAATTCAAACTGGCTAAGGTAAAGCCATTAATCTTTAGTAGGGAGTTGATCTGTGCATAGACAGTCAACACCTCAAGGCCCATATCATTTGGTCCAGATAACTGCGGTAAATGCTCAAGCTCTGGGTGCGATGGCGCTTCGAATACTTCTCCATGCACGTTCAACCACAAGTCACCATTCCAATGGGCTGCGGGTTGTTGCTCTTGCAAATACACCCTGAGTTTCGCTGGCCACTCACGCCTTACCGATGCGCGATACACCCAAGGTAAAGCTTCTAACGCCTGCTGCACTAAGGTAATGTCAGCACTAAAAAAACTGCGCTGCATTAAATGCTGTAGTGCTACTTGTATATCTTTATCTGTGGTGTAAACCCGCTCACCTTTGATGGCAACGGCCTCAATCGGCAAGTTGCTGGCATCATTCAAAAATTTATGTAACTGATAGCCACCAAATACAAAACTGGCTACGATGAAGAATAAAAAGCCAGCCCCGCTCCACTGATACCAATTAAACCGTGACATTCTTGCCCGCCAGTGCCGCCTCTTATCACTCCAAGACACGCTTCATCCCACCTTTAACGACACCCATTAAAAACCACAGAAAACCGGCCATTATATAGACCAAAACCCTTTGGTCAAAATTTCCTTTTTCTCGCAGATCAAGCGCTAAAGATCAGCTTGCTTGCGCAGGTAATTCCACCACAGCAAACCCTAATCCAGACGACGCTAACTGTCGTGACAGGGCGCCAATATTACCCGCACCTTGGGTGAGTAATAAATCCCCGTCCTGCAATACATCGGGCAACACTTCTGCAAGCAGATCTGGGCTTGCGATAAAGATCGGATCTAGCTGACCACGCAAGCGAATTGAACGACATAATGCGCGACCATCCGCACCTGTGATCGGCGCTTCACCCGCACTATAAATATCGAGTAACAATAAGCAATCCACTTGTGATAACACTTCCACAAAATCCTCATACAAATCACGGGTACGAGTGTATCTGTGCGGCTGATACGCCATGACCAAACGTCTATCAGGCCATCCTGCGCGCGCAGCTTTAATGGTCGCCGCAACTTCGCTGGGATGATGACCATAATCATCCACTAACATGACTTCGCCCTTCGGCGTGGCAAATTTGCCTAAATGCTGGAAACGACGCCCTATACCTTGGAACTCCACTAAAGCCTGAGTAATCGCGTTATCGTCGATTTCATCTTCAGTCGCCACCGCAATGGCCGCTAACGCATTGAGCACATTATGTTGGCCCGGTAAATTCAACACCAGATCGAGATCTTCTTTAGCTTTACGCCTGACAGTAAAACGGCACTGATGACCTTGCTGACTAAAATTAAGTGCTTGCACGTCCGCATCGTCACTGAAACCATAGGTCACGTGTTTACGGCCAATACGCGGCAGAATCTCACGCACGACGGCATCATCAATACACACCACAGCAACACCGTAGAACGGCAAGTTGTGCAGAAAATCCACAAAAGTCGATTTCAGTTTTTCAAAATCACCGCCATAAGTATCCATATGATCAGCTTCGATGTTGGTCACCACACTGACCATAGGCTGCAAATGCAAAAAGCTCGCATCACTCTCATCGGCTTCGGCAATCAAATAACGGCTGGTGCCTAATCTGGCATTGGTACCGGCACTGTTGAGCAAACCACCAATCACAAAGGTTGGATCCCGCCCAGCTTGACCATAAACGCTGGCGATAAGGCTCGTTGTCGTGGTTTTACCATGGGTGCCCGCAATCGCCACACCATGTCGATAACGCATCAACTCGGCTAACATCTCAGCACGACGTACAATAGGAATACGTAATTCTTTAGCGGCAAGGATTTCTGGATTTTCCAGATTAATCGCGGTTGATACGACGACCACATCCACTTGCTGCACGTTTTCAGCGGCATGACCAATTTGGATCTTGGCACCGAGTAAACACAATCTGTCGGTCACGGCATTTTGCGCAATATCCGAACCACTCACCTGATAGCCTTCGTTCACTAACACTTCGGCGATCCCGCCCATGCCCGCGCCGCCAATGCCGACGAAGTGAATACGCTTAATACGGCGCATTTCTGGGATCATACTTCTCAGTTGTGCGTATCTTTCTGTCTTAGTCATGCTTATCCTTTCTCAGCAAGGCTGATGCACACTGCGGCAACTTGTTCAGTCGCATCCAGTACCGCAACGTCTCTCGCTCTTTGGCCCATACGGGCTAATTCTGTTCTGTCATTGGCGAGCAACTGTAATTTGTTCGCCAGTTTATTCACGTCCAAGATGGCCTGTGGCAATAGGAAAGCTGCGCCAGCCTCAACCAATACTTGAGCGTTACGGGTTTGATGATCATCCACTGCATGGGGATAAGGTACCAGAATACTCGGTAGCCCCACCGCCGCTAACTCAGACACAGTCAAGGCGCCAGCTCGGCACAATACCACATCAGCCCAGCGATAGGCGGCTTCCATATCGTCGATAAACTCAGCGATATTCACGCCACCATCTTGTCCTTGTTGCTGATATGCCGCCTTCACGCCCGTAAGATTATCTTTACCCACTTGATGCCAAACCGTCACTGACTGCTGCTGACTCAGTATCGCGACCGCTTCTGGCATAAGATCGTTAAATACTTTGGCACCAAGGCTGCCACCGACCACGAGCACTTTTAAGGCTTCATCAGCCTCAGGCTGAGGTTCTGCGCCTAAGGCAATCAGTTCTTGGCGAATCGGATTACCAACGACCTTGGCCTTCACTGTGGTAAAGGTATTTTTAAAGGCGCATAACACTTGCGTCGCAATCCGCGACAACAACTTGTTCGTCATCCCTGGGATGGCATTTTGTTCATGCAGCACCAGTGGAATACCGGCTAATCTTGCCGCAACACCACCTGGGCCACTGGCGAATCCGCCCATGCCAAGGACCACATCGGGTTTAAACTCAGCAATCACGGCCTTAGCCTGCAATATTGAACGCACCACTTTAAAGGGCGCCGCGAGTTTTCGGATCAAACCATTACCGCGCACACCTTTGATATCAATGAAATCAATATCAAATCCATACTGGGGCACTAAACGCGCCTCCATACGATCGGCCGTGCCTAACCAACGCACTTGCCAACCCTGTTGAGCTAAATACTTAGCCACCGCAAGTGCCGGGAACACATGTCCTCCCGTACCACCCGCCATGACTAAAATACGTTTTCCTGTTGGAGTCATCACTTCAATCTCCCTTGCACGGCCTGAACTAATGTCATGCGCCGCTCGTAATCAATGCGCAGCAACATCATCGCTGCCGCAGTCATGACCCATAAACTACTACCACCGTAACTGATAAAAGGTAATGTCAGCCCTTTGGTTGGTAACATGCCGATACTCGCGCCGACATTCACCACAGTCTGGAAACAAATCCAAATACCGATGGCATAACCTAAATAACCTTCAAATGGCTTATCCATGGCTAAACACAAATTACCTAAACGAATCGATCTCAGCGCCACAAATAGCAGTACAGATAACACGGCAATAATGCCGATAAAGCCCAATTCTTCCCCGATCACGGCAAAGATAAAGTCAGTGTGCGCTTCGGGTAAATATTCTAATTTTTGAATACTATTACCTAGCCCTTGGCCAAACCAATCACCTCGACCATAGGCCATCAAAGATTGAGTCAACTGGTAACCGCTACCGAAGGGATCTTGCCAAGGATCCATAAAGGAGGTCACTCGGCGGATACGATACGGTTCCAATAGCACTAGGGCCACAAACGCCAATACGCCCGCAAAAATCAAGGCAAAGAAATCGAGTAAACGCGCACCGGCTAAAAACAATAGACCAACCGTTCCCACAAATAGCACCACCACAGTACCTAAGTCGGGCTGCATCAAAATCAGCACAGCGTAAATCGCAAATACTGCAATCGGCTTATAGAAGCCTTTAGCATTCTCGCGCACTTCCTGATGACGCCTCACTAAGTAACCCGCCATATAGATGGCGAAGGCAAATTTAGCGACTTCCGCCACCTGGATACGAATAGGGCCTATGGATAACCAACGCGTTGCACCGTTTACCGTAGTGCCAACCACCAATACAGCCAACAACATCAAACCCACAATCAACAACAACATGGGGCTCCAGCGCTGCCAAGTCTGCATCTCTACTCTTAGCACAAATGCCGCAATGAATAAGCAACCCACTAAATAACCCACATGGCGAGTCATAAAATAAAATGGGTTCCCCGTGAGCGTTTGCGCTTCAGGCATAGAGGCTGACATCACCATTACAAAGCCGAAGCTAATCAAAGACAACACAGCCGCGAGCAAAGCACGGTCGTACAATTGCACGCCCGGGACTTCGGTATCACGTTGCCAATTGGGTATTGCTAAACGCAAACGCCCAAATAGGCTAAGTTGTCTTGCATCACTCGCCATTAAGTTGTCCCACGAGGTTTCTAAAATCATCACCTCGAGCCATGAAGTTACTGTACATATCTAAACTGGCGCAGGCTGGCGATAATAAAACGATATCACCAGAGGTTGCCAATTCAGCGGCTTTCGCTACCGCAGCAGCCATAGTGTCGACTCTTATCGAGCCGTCTTTCAATGCAGCAATCTTTTTACCATCGCGGCCTAAGGTGATGAGGTGCGTCACTTTAGCTAAAGCTACAGCTAAAGGCTTAAAATCAGCCCCTTTACCGTCACCGCCAGCAATCAAAATAATATCGCCTAAGTGGTCACTCAAGCCATCGAGCGCGGCGACTGTAGCACCGACATTTGTCGCTTTAGAGTCATTGACATAGGTAACGCCATTCTTAACACCAACCACTTCACAGCGATGGGATAAGCCAGTAAAAGTACGCGCCACTTTTGCCATAACGTGCTTATCGACACCGACGACATCCACAAGCGCCATCGCCGCAAGTAGGTTGGCATGGTTATGACTGCCAATCAGTGACACTTCAGTAATCGGCATTATTTCGCTGCTGCCGTGATAAATCTTGCTGTCGCTGATGCCCCATTCGTCCGCTTCTGGCGCAGCTAAACCAAAACTGTTTTGGTTCATTGGTTCTGGCGGTACGGTCAGTTTATCGTCACGATTAAAGAGTACGGCACGGGTTTGTTTGTATAAGCGTAATTTAGCCTCGCGGTAGGCATCGATGTCACTGTATCTGTCCATATGGTCTTCGCTGATATTCAAACAGGTCGCCACCACACACTTAAGACTGTGGGTGGTTTCCAATTGAAAGCTCGACAACTCAAGCACAAATAAGTCCGCATTTTCATGCAGTAAATCCAGCGCAGGCACACCGATATTACCTCCGACGGCAACGGCAATACCCGCTTCCCTTGCCATCTCGCCCACCAACGTAGTGACGGTCGATTTACCGTTAGAGCCAGTAATGCCAATCACACAAGGTTTACGTTCAGCAATTTCACGGGCAAATAGCTCAACATCACCAATCACTTCGATACCCATATCCACCGCGGCACGTACCTCTGGGGTATAAGTAGCAATGCCGGGACTGATAATGATCTGCGTCGCTTGCACAAGATAACGGCAATCGAATCCGCCAGAAATCAGCTTTACATCAGGAAAAGACGTCGCTAACGTTTCGGCGCCCGGAGGCTGCCGACGACTGTCCATCACCAATGGCGTAATGCCCTTTCCACACAAATAGCGCACCACGGACAAGCCCGTGGCCCCCAAACCTAACACTATGTGTGAATACTGATTTTGCATAACCAATTACCTTAACTTCAACGTGGCTAAGCCAAGTAAGACGAGGAATATCGAGATAATCCAAAAACGCACTATCACTCGAGGTTCAGGCCAACCTTTTAACTCATAGTGATGGTGTATCGGCGCCATGCGGAAAATACGCTGGCCGCGTAACTTGTACGAACCCACCTGCAGGATCACCGACAGAGTTTCCATCACAAACACGCCGCCCATGATCACTAACAAAATTTCTTGTCGAACGAGGACCGCAATAGTGCCAAGTGCAGCACCTAATGACAGTGAACCCACATCGCCCATGAAGACTTGCGCGGGATAAGTGTTGAACCATAAAAAGCCCAGACCCGCACCGACAATGGCGGTACAGACGATCACTAACTCACCCGAACCGGGTAAATGCGGGATATGTAAGTAATTCGCAAACTGAGCGTGACCCGACAAATAAGCAATCAAGGCAAACGCCGCCGCGACCATTACCGTCGGCATAATCGCCAAACCATCGAGACCATCGGTTAAGTTCACCGCATTACTCGAACCCACTATCGTGAAGTACGCCAATACGATAAATACGGCGCCGAGTTGCGGCATCACGTCTTTAAAGAAAGGCACCACTAACTGGGTTTCACCTGGATTGGCCGCCGTGGCATACAGAAAAAAAGCAATAAGCAGCGCAGCCAAAGATTGCAGAATGTACTTCCAGCGCGCGATCAAGCCTTTAGTGTCTTTACGTACCACTTTGCGATAATCGTCGATAAAACCGATCAAACCGAAACTGCCGAGCACAAACAACATGACCCACACATAGCGGCTACCCAGATCACCCCACAACAATACGCTGATGAAAATAGCAGCCAATATCAGCAAGCCACCCATAGTCGGCGTGCCACGCTTACTAAAATGTGATTCTGGACCATCGTTACGCACAACCTGACCAATTTGCAGTAATTGCAAACGTTCAATCAGCTTAGGGCCAAACCATAAGCTAAAAACCAATGCGGTCAATAAGCCTAAAATGGCTCGAAATGTCACATAGGAAAACACGTTAAACCCGGTATGAAAACGGGTTAAATACTCGGCCAGATATACCAGCATTTACACTAACTCCCCACGCCCGAAGGCTACTGTTAGGCCATCCACGACCCGCTCCATGGCGGCGCTACGTGAACCTTTAACGAGAACCGTTACCTGTCCCGGCAACTGGTTTATATGCTTTATAAGTTTTTCTACTAACGTCGCCACACTGTCATAGTGCTCCGCACCGAAAGCTTGGCTCGTGTGCTGACTTAAAGTTCCGGTACAAAACAAGGCATCAATCCCCTGTTGCTTGGCCAGTTGCCCTAGTTCAGCGTGTAAAAGGGGCGCATTGTCGCCTAATTCTCCTAAATCTCCCAGTACCAGACAGCGATTTTCAGAAATTTCCTTTAACCAAGCGATCGCCGCGCCAACGGACACAGGATTTGCGTTATAGCTATCGTCGATTAGACGCACGCGTCCCAATTGACTCGGCTGCATACGTCCTTTCACTGGCGTTAATTGGCTCAAGCCTTCAGATATTTCAGTCAAACTCAATCCCAAAGCAATACAAACACTTGCAGCGGCGAGAGCATTACTCACCTGATGACGACCCGCCAACGGCAATACCACTTGGCAAGATTCACCTAAATAATTGAGCATAAAACGATAGCAACCATCCGCATTAGTCTTATGGCCTGTCGCTATCACGTCGATATGACGTTTAGCGGCGCCATCTTGCTGGGAGAAGCTCAGTTGCTTATAAGGTCTTGCCTTAACGCTCATAAAATCAGCGAAGGCATCATCGGCGTTGATGATGGCAGTGCCATCGGCCTGCAGATGATTAAAAATCTCTGACTTCGCCTGTGCGACACCTGCTTGTGATCCAAATCCTTCTAAATGGGCGCTGCCGACGTTATTCACCAGCGCGACGTTTGGACGCACAAGTCCCGAGGTGTAATCGATTTCACCTTTATGGTTAGCGCCGAGCTCGAATATCCCAAACTCATCCGCTGGCGTTAAACGCAGCAAAGTGAGCGGCACACCAATCTCATTATTAAAATTGCCAGCGGTATAGAGGATTTGATGCTTTGCCGACAGAATGGTCGCGATCATTTCCTTCACGCTGGTTTTGCCGTTTGAGCCAGTCAAAGCAACACAAATCGGATTGATCTGGTCACGAACATAAGCACCAATCGCACCCATGGCTTTTTGACAATCAGCCACTATGAGCTGCGGGATATCAAAAGCTAACTCACGCTCAACCATTAACGCCGCTGCGCCGTTCGCAATAGCTGTAGCTGCAAAATCATGGCCGTCAAAGCGCTCACCCTTTAAGGCAACAAACAGGGTTGCAGCGCCGATTTTGCGGCTATCACTGCTTAAATCTTGGATGGTGACGTCGTCACCGACTCGATACACGCCTAAGTGTTGACTTAGGGCCTCGAGAGAAAGTGGGATCATCTTGATTGCTCCAATGACCGGTGTGCCAATACACATCCATCATAGTGTTGACTTAGAGTCTCGAGTGAAAGAGGGATCATCTTGATTGCTCCGATAACTGGCGTGCCAGGGCGCGTTCATCATAGTCATGACGCACACCTGCCGCCTCTTGGTAAGTTTCGTGGCCTTTGCCCGCAAGCAAGATCACATCGCCAGGTTTAGCCAATGCCACAACCTCTTTAATTGCTGCGATACGGTCAACCTGAGTCAATGCCTGCTGAGGGTGGGTTAGCCCTTGGATAATATCGGTAATAATTTGCGCGGGGTCTTCACTGCGCGCATTGTCGCTGGTCACCATAATGCGGTCAGCATATTGCTCTGCAGCTTGGCCCATCAAAGGACGCTTGCCCTTATCACGGTCGCCACCACAGCCAAATACGCACCATAAATCACCGGCACAATGGCGACGTAGCGCGTTTAACGCTTGTTCGATCGCATCTGGCGTATGGGCATAATCGACCACTAAGGTGATGTTATCCGCAGTTGTGAAACGCTCCATACGACCTGCGACGGGTGTTAGGTATTGCACTTGCTCGGCTAACGCTTTCATATCAAGACCTTGCAGGTACAAGGCCGATAGCGCCGCGAGTAAATTAGAAAGATTAAAGGCACCAAGTAGTGGCGAGTGGATTTGAGTCTCGCCCTCGGGCCAGACTAAGGTTGCACTGACACCTTGATCGTCAAACTTGGCATTTTTAGTATAAAAAGCCGCGGCTTGATGACCTTCAATACTAAAGCCCCACATTTGCGCAGGCACAGATTTAAGTTCAGTCAACCAAGACACGCCAACTGCATCGTCGAGATTCAATAAACCGTGACCTAAAGTGCTGAAACGAAATAGGCTTTGTTTAGCGGCGGCATAGCTTTCCATATCGCCGTGGTAATCGAGGTGATCGCGCGTCAGATTAGTGAACACGGCAACATCAAATGGTACTGCGTCGACGCGGCCTTGCACTAAGCCGTGACTCGACACTTCCATGGCGCAGACACTCGCGCCTTGGGCTTCAAACTCATGCAACTGACGCATTAAGGTAATCGCATCGGCTGTGGTGTTACCACTATCAACAAGCTCGCCCCAGAGACCATTACCAAGGGTGCCCATGACGGCGGCTTTGCGCCCCAATGAAGTCACCAGTTGTGCAATGAGTTGACTCGTAGAGGTTTTACCGTTAGTTCCGGTAATACCGATAACTCCAAGGGATGGCATAACGGCAGACTTGTGCGCTAAGGTATAACGCTGGGCGGCAATTGCCGATACCTGACGACTTAACTGAAAGAAATAAATCTGCACACCGTGCTCGGCATTATCGCCCAGCAACACTTTGCCATGTTGGTCAGCATCATCCGTGTGAACTAATACGCCTGCGGCACCTAAATCTAAGGCTTTTTCAATAAACTGTCTGCCATCGACCTTATGTCCTGGCAGCGCCAAAAACACATCGCCGCGACGTATTGCGCGGCTATCTAAGGTCAGATCATTGAAGGACTGCGCGCCAGCATAATGTAGCCAAGGCGCTAGCAAATCCCGTAATAACATCATTCTGCTCTCCCAGCGGCGATTCCCGCCAATTGCACTTGTTCTTTATCGGTAATGGGTTCAACGTTTAACATTTGTAGTGCGCCAGACATGACTTTGGCAAATGCAGGCCCCGCCACTGAACCACCATAATAGAGATCGCCCTTAGGTTCGTTCACTACCACCACTATCGCTAATCTAGGATTATTCGCAGGAGCAACACCCGCAAATAAAGCAACATAATCATCACCATAACCACCAGCAACTGCCTTACGACTTGTGCCAGACTTACCTGCAACTGGATAACCGTCGATGTGCGCTAAAGTGCCAGTGCCGCCTTTTTCCGTTACACCGACCAGCATTTGCATTACATCGTGAGCCACATTTTCAGAAATGACTCGCTCACCGACAGGTGGCTTTTTCAGTTTCATTATCGAGACTGGGAACAAAGTGCCGCCATTGCCTAAGGTGGCGTACATGCGCGCGAGTTGAAGTGTTGTTGCCGTTAAGCCGTAACCGAAGGACAAGGTGGCACGTTCAAAATCTGACCAACGGTGGCGATCTTGAATCAAGCCAGCGCTTTCACCCGTGAGGTTAATTCCCGAAAAACTACCAAGTCCCATGGATTGATAAGTGCCGAGCAGTTGCTGCACCGGAATAGACAAAGCTAATTTACTGATGCCGACGTTACTGGATTTAGCCAAAATACGCGCCAAACTCATATCGCCGTAGTTCGCGGGGTCACGTACTTGGCGACCACCTAAACGCATCCAACCCGGTGAAGTGGCAATAATATCGGTCGATTTAACTGTGCCAGCTTCAAGCGCTGCGGCTACCACAAATGGCTTAATGGTCGAACCCGGCTCAAAGGTATCTGTCATAGCACGGTTACGCATTCTGAAGGTTTGCAGATTGTCGCGCGCATTGGGGTTATACGAAGGCGTATTCACCATAGCCAAGACTTCACCCGTGTGAATGTCGAGGACGACAATCGAACCCGAAGTCGCTTGGTTCATCTCAGTGGTACGTTTTAGTTCGCGATAGGCTAATTGTTGGATCCTATGATCGATACTCAGCACGAGATCATTTGGACTCTCACCTTCCTGCACTATATCCAGACGCTCGACGACATGGCCATCGCGCGACTTACGCACTTTTTGTTTGGAAGGCGTACCTGTTAACCAACTATTATAAGCATTTTCAACACCTTCAATCCCAACATCATCTATGTTAGTGATGCCGATTAACTGAGCTGTGATTTCACCGCCAGGATAATAACGGCGTGATTCAGACTTTAGAAATACACCGGGTAATTTAAGCTGAGTAATATAGTCCGCAACCGCAGGGGTAATTTGGCGTTTCAAGTAGGTGAAGCGTTTGGTGGGGTTACTGCGCACTCGCTCTAACAAATCTTCGAGGGGCTCATGCAATACATCGGCTAAGGCTTGCCAGCGGCGCATATCGGCAAAACCATTACTATCATTGACTTGTTTTGGATCGGCCCAGACGGCTCGTACAGGTACGCTCACGGCCAGCATGTCGCCATTACGGTCAGTGATCAAGCCACGCTGCACTTCACGACTAGTGGTCCGCAATGTTCGCATGTCACTTTCGTGACGTAATTTGTCGGGCTCGATAATTTGAATGTAAGCTGCGCGTCCCACTAGGCTGCAAAACAACGCACACACAAACCCGACCACTACGTATAAACGCCAGTGGATCAATTGAGGTTTTTGCGGTTTGCTTACCCGTTTGATTTTCGCTTGCCTAGTCATATCTTCCCTATACTCACGGCACCTTTACCACAACTTCTTCGCTGGGTAACGGACGACTCATGTTGAGTTCCTTAGAGGCAATACGCGTAATACGACTGTGCTCAGTCTGCGATTGCTCTTCTAATAATAAATTGCGCCACTCAATATCTAATCTATCTCGCTCCTGCAGTAACTGGTCCCACTGGGTTGTCAGTTGACGGCTAACATGACTGCCATAAACCACGGCAACCGCATTACTCAGCACAAGCAAGGCTAATAACAAGATCCATTTGTGCAGCCATAAATCATGTAAAACGATCCGTGGCAGATTAATCGAGGGCTTACTCACAGTGCGCCCCTTAGTAATCTAAACGCTCGGCAATGCGTAACACTGAGCTGCGAGCTCTGGCATTGCGTTCGATTTCTTCGTCGGATGGCATAATCGCCTTGCCCACGGCACGTAACTTACGCGACTTGTTAATTTGATCTTCAGTCACCGGAAAACCGTGCGGTACACTTTCGCCTTGGCTATGACGACGAATAAAACGCTTCACGATACGATCTTCTAAAGAATGAAAACTGATGACCGACAAACGTCCTTGGGGAGCAAGCACATTGACGGCTCCTTCAAGTGCCTGATCAATTTGATCTAATTCACTATTGATATAAATGCGGATCGCTTGAAACACCCGAGTCGCAGGGTGCTTATTACGTTCTTTATTTTTAGTGATACGCGCAATTAAATCGGCTAAATCTTTGGTACGTAAAAAAGGCGTTTTCTCACGGTCGGCAGCAATACAACGGGCAATATGGCGAGCATTTTTCTCTTCACCGTAGGTTTTAAATACCCAAGCCATATCTTCAATTTCGGCACGAGCCAACCATTGCGCAGCCGTTTGGCCTTGACTGTTATCCATACGCATATCGAGTGGACCATCGCGCAAAAAACTAAAACCGCGTTCAGCATCGTCGAGCTGGGGTGAAGACACACCTAAATCGAGTAATACGCCATCAATTTTGCCCACAAGCCCAAGCTCTTCGACATAATCGGCTAACTGACCAAAGCCACCATGCACGATTTGAAAGCGTGGATCGTCAGCAAATTGTTTGGCCGCTTCAATCGCTTGAGGATCACGATCGATGGCGATCAATCGACCATGTTCACCGAGTTGTTGTAATACTTGTCTTGAATGACCACCGCGGCCAAACGTGCCATCGATATAGATGCCATCGTCTTTGATGTTTAAACCGCCAACCGTTTCTGCTAGCAGTACGGATAAATGGGCAAATTCTTGACTCATTACTCTCTTCTTATTTAGTTATCACGACTCGTTAAAGTGAAAAATCCGCGAGGCGCTCATTATTAACGAGATCCTCACTTCGAATCGTTTCCTGACATTCATCAATTTGCTGCAGCCAAGATTGCTCATCCCACAGCTCAAATTTATTCAATTGCCCCACCAGCATGATGCGCTTATCTAAATTGGCATATTGCCTTAACGGTGGCGGCAGTAATATGCGCCCATTACTGTCGAGCTCCACTTCGTGGGCGTAGCCGAGTAACAGGCGTTTTAAAGATCTCTGGGTTTTATCGGTATCTGAAAGCTTCAACAACTTAGCTTCGATCAATTCCCATTCGTGAATGGGATACAAGAGTAAACAGGCGGATTGGATATCGACGGTAATCACGATGCGCCCTTGGTGCTCAAGCTGCAAAGGTTCGCGGTATCGCACTGGAATAGCGATCCGTCCCTTTGTATCTAAGTTGATAGCACTGGCTCCACGAAACACGCTAATTCATCCTATCCTTTGATTTTTGATCCACAAATATCCACTATTTCCCACAACTGCTAAGTTTAGGGACAGTCGACAAGCATTGTCAAGGGATGGGATCCTTTTATAAATCCAGTCGGCAAGCGGGTTAGCCGCATGTTGAGCACTTAACCTCGCGACAAACTTTTGACAAGAAAAACCATTAGAGATTGACTAAACAGAGGAAACAACAGGAATAAATAGCGCCGATATATTCAGCAACCTTTTGCTTTCAGGTGCTTGCGATGAAAAAAATGGGGAATTATTTCTGTATTTGTGGGATTTTACGGGTCGAGAAATAACGTCAAACTCAAAAACGCAACAAAACAAACTTACGTCCATCCTTATTCGACAGTCAAAAAAGAGTTGAAATCAGCATAAAAATCTAAATTTTTATTCCAAATAAAGACGTTCATCTTTTTACTAATGGCTGAATATTAATGTCGCGATTGCGAGAAAGATCAAAAATCCCACGTAAAATCCACCAAAAGAACCACTTTATCCCTACACATTCACCTTATACCCGCACTAGCTACCTAATGGCTCGCCTTATTCGCCTTAACAAGTTAAACGGCGTATAGTCTAAATATTGACCTACTTCAGCCGATATCATATTAAGAGGTGTAATAACAAGGAGGCGTTATGAGTGGATTGGATAGCATTTATGCCATGCTGGCACAGCCAGTAAAAGCCGTGTTTCACCCTAAACGGGTTGTTGACCAAGTCAGCAGTGCAAGCGCAAATGCCCCCGATAGCCATGAAACACCGCAGTCGCAGTTACCTCCAGCGTTAGAAAGCCGCAATACTAAAGTCAGGGAAAGACGCAAAGAATCAGATAACAATAAAAATAAGAAACGCCGTGCATCGGATGAAACCGAAACGCTAAAACTAAAAGAAGGTGTCGTACTTGAAGTGACCGATGATTCCGCAGAAATCAAGAAGCCACCGAGCCAACATATCATTGATGTAGAAGTATAAATCCGTACTGATATAAAACGGAAAAGGCGCAATCCCATTGGATTAGCGCCTTTTTATTAGCCTCTTTTTAGCAGCACTATCGAGCATGCCTGAAATCAGGCCAGATTTCGAATCATGCGATACCTCAAATTAAGTTTTATCTCAAACCAATGCCGCCTCAAGCCGTATTGTTTAATTTCGAGTTCTGGCCACCGCGTCCTGCCAACCTGCGTATAGCTGTACTCGAGTCAGGGCATCGATATTAGGGATAAAATGCTTATCGATGTAGGCTTTGTGCTCAAGCTCTATCACACTCTCCCAAAAGCCCACTGCCAACCCAGCTAAAAATGCCGCGCCCAAAGCGGTTGTCTCACAAACGCTTGGCCTTAACACTTCGACATCGGTAATGTCGGCTTGAAATTGCATCAAAAAATCATTAGCGACCGCGCCGCCATCCACCTTTAAACGCTTAAGGCTGACGCCACTGTCTTTGGTCATGGCATCAAGTAAATCTTTACTCTGGTAAGCGATAGATTCCAACGCTGCCCGAATAATATGATTACGATTCGCCCCGCGTGTCAGACCAAATAGCGCACCACGGGCATTGGGATCCCAATAGGGCGCACCGAGTCCCACAAAAGCGGGCACCAGATACACGCCATTAGTATCGGCGACCTTAGAGGCAAAGTATTCAGTATCACTGGCATCACGAATAAGCCCCAGTTCATCTCGCAACCATTGAATGGTCGCGCCGCCCATAAAGACTGAACCTTCAAGGGCATAGTTCACTTCACCCTTAGGCCCCACGGCAACTGTAGTCAATAAGCCATGGTTTGAGCGCACCGCTTTTGTCCCTGTATTCATCAACAAAAAACAACCAGTACCGTAGGTATTCTTCGCCATGCCGGGCTCGACACATAACTGACCAAAAAGCGCAGCCTGTTGATCGCCCGCCATTCCTGCAACTTGGATTTCACTGCCTTCACCCGCAATCCGTGTCGTACCATACACGCTGCAGGAGGGTTTAACGTCAGGCAACATAGACAAGGGAATATCTAAGGCTTCGAGTAACTTATTATCCCAAGTCAGGCTATGGATATTGAATAGCAAAGTGCGGGCAGCATTGGTGGGATCGGTAACATGTACCTTGCCCTCGGTTAACTTCCACACGAGCCAAGTATCGATAGTGCCGAACAACAACTCACCACGCTCGGCTTGCTCACGGGCATTGGGCACATTATCTAGAATCCATTTGATCTTAGTGCCTGAAAAATAAGGGTCGAGTAATAAACCGGTATTCTCACGCACATATTCTTCTAACCCTTGAGCTTTGAGTTGCTCACAAATCTCAGCGCTGCGACGGCACTGCCACACAATCGCGTTATAAATAGGTTTACCTGTGGCCTTCTCCCATATAACAGTGGTTTCCCGCTGATTGGTAATGCCAATGGCGGCCACTTCATCGCTGTGAATACCCGCACGCGCCAATACTTCAATTAACACTGAACTTTGGCTTGCCCAAATCTCCATGGGATCATGCTCGACCCAACCCGGATTAGGGTACAACTGGGTAAATTCACGCTGGGATACGGTGACAATGTTTGCGTCGTGATCGAACACTATCGCCCTTGAGCTGGTTGTGCCTTGATCTAAGGCCACCACGTATTTTTTCTGCACGCTACTATCCTATCTGAACTCTCCGCCGCCTTTTTATGCTGGCGAGAATTAACATGATCCACCGACTTATGCAGTGAATATATTCGGAATTTACCGCCGTGACCAGCAAGCAAGCCGTAAAACAAGATAACGCCACCATGCTATAGCCATAAAAAAGCCCTGAAGATTCAGGGCTTTTTTTAACATACTGAACTTACATCTTGTAGCTCATTTGGATACCCGCAAGCCATACATCGCCGCTTGCTTCGCCGTTAAAGTTAACAGTCGCTAGGTTCAATAGGTTTTGCTGTTCGTTGATTGGCGCATCGCCAGTCGCTTTAATATAAGTCACAGCAAAATCAACGTTCAGGTTCTTAGTTGCCTGATAACCTGCGCCCACAGAGAACCACAGACGGTCAGAGTCTGGAATTGTGGTTGTGCGCCACTCGTCATTTGCCGCCGTTTTATCTAAAGCAACACCCGCACGCACTAACCAATCGTTATTCACTTGATAAGTCGTCCCTAGCGCGAAGCGCCAGTTATCTTCGAAGTGCTCTTCTTTAACTAAATCAGACTCTAAACCGCCCTTAGGTTTAACTTCACCAGGGAAATAAGCCACTAGTTGATCGAATACGCTCCAATCAGTCCAGTTCACACTCGCATGCATGGCCCAGTTATCGGTCAATTGGTGATGGGAAGCTATCTCTGCAAAAGCGGGTAATTCAAGCGGTAAATAACCTTCAATGGACACATCTTGGCCGCCAGTGTACAGCACACCTGAGGCATGACCATCCAAGTCCAGTTGCACGCCGCTGTGATAAGCAAAGCCCAAACGGTGAGCCGGATTAATCTGCCAACTGGCACCTAACTGCCAGCCATAACCCACATCATCACCCTTCATGCTTTTCAGCTCAGTGCCACCTGGAGGTAACACTGCCTGCACTGGAGCTGGCAGAGCAGGTTTGATACCATCAACCCAACCTGGTAATGAGGCACCAATTTCGCCTTCACCATAAACGATACGTACACCAGCACCTACGCTGACAGCATCATTGATGCGATAAGCGATGTTTGGATTAAATTCAACGGTCGTAACCGAAGTCTTGTTACCAAAAATAGCCGCTGCGTGGGTCGCGGGTAATTCAGTGGCTAGACCATAATTAGAGTTTACCGCTAGGCCCCAAGTCCATTGATCATTTAGCTGATTTGAATAATAAAAATTTGGCACAAGTGCGTCATCGGCCACATCCAGTGCGTCGCCACCTTTCATAACAACAGGATTTGGACCAATTAACGGTGAACTAAGGCTCACATCACCAGTCACATCGACGTTTGGCATAACGTAAATGCCACCCGCGGACAACTGGCGTCCTTCTAAATAAGTGAGCATGGCAGGATTTCGACCTTGAGCCGAAGCGTTATCCGCCATAGCGGCTTCACCAGCAAAGGCGCGACCTAAACCTGTAGCAGAGTATTCCGCAAGTTGAAAACCCGCGGCATGGAGTTGAGTCGTTGAACTTAACAAGGCTGCAGTGACAGCCAAAGTCAGAAGACGTTTTTGCATTGTTATTCTCTAATCATATTATTGTTATCTGTACTACTTGGATGAGTACTGCGGCGTTCAGGCAAAATAGAGCAAACACTCCATATTGAATGCGCAGCAGTTTACTTATGCAGAAGATGTTTGCAACCAAAGGAGATAAAACAGACAAAAACTCTAGAGAGATGCGACTTTAAAACAGATTTAGTGACGCATGTCACCATTAAAACAAAAAAATACCTTTAAACACTCAAAAATCATTCACGACAGTCGTGAGATTCAAATTATGAACCAAACAAATACCAATATTAAACAATAAGATAAAAAATTAAAACTTTGGAACACCTGTAAATCATTTAAACTCGACAAGTACAGCATAAATCACTGCAGAGAATAAAATTTTCTAGTATCAAAACGACAATAAAAATTTATGCTTTAAAATACAATTAATTAAATTAAGAGTGTTTTGAGATTTAAAACAAAAACGCCTAGGTATTAACCTAGGCGCATAAATATAGACTCAACACGAGTACAAATGTGCGCTGAAAGTTTAGCGGCGCCAACCTTGGATTTGAGTTTCGTACTGAGTGATTTGCGCAGCATGGGACAAGGTCAGCCCAATAGCATCTAACCCATTGAGTAACTTATGTCTCGCCGACTCTGCCAGCGTAAAACTAAACTCAGCACCTGACGGTGCAATCACTTTACAGCTGGTGAGATCAACTGTGATTTGCGCGCCCTCTTCTGCCGCCACTTCATCCATCAACTGACGCACCTGCGCGTGGGTTAACGCCACAGGCAATAGGCCGTTATTGATTGAGTTGCCGTAAAAAATGTCGGCAAAACTCGGTGCAATAATGGCGCGCAAACCGAAGTCCGCCAGCGCCCAAGGCGCATGTTCGCGGCTTGAACCACAACCAAAGTTTTCCTGCGACAAAAGAATTGAAGCGCCTTTATAACGAGGCTGGTTCAATGAAAACTCAGGATTGGGCACATCCCCCGCATCATCTAAATAACGCCAATCATGAAATAAGTGCACGCCAAAACCATCGCGCGTCACCTTAGACAAAAACTGTTTAGGAATGATTTGATCAGTATCGATATTGGTGCTGTCGATCATGACCGCAAGCCCGGTATGGGTCGTAAAAGGTTGCATTAACTTCTCCTCTTGGGTTTACGGTAATTAGTAAGGTTTACGAATATCGACAAAATGCCCAGCCACCGCAGCGGCGGCGGCCATCGCCGGGCTCACTAAATGGGTGCGACTGCCACGGCCTTGGCGACCTTCGAAATTACGATTACTGGTCGAGGCACAGCGATCGCCCGCCTCTAATCTGTCATCGTTCATCGCTAAACACATGGAACAACCCGGTAAACGCCACTCAAATCCCGCTTCAATAAAGATTTTATCTAAGCCTTCGGCTTCGGCTTGGGCTTTCACTTGACCAGAACCAGGTACTACAATCGCGGTGACGCCACTCGCGACTTTACGGCCTTTGGCATGTACTGCGGCGCTGCGTAAATCTTCAATCCGCGAGTTAGTACATGAACCGATAAATACTTTGTTGATACTGATGTCTGTCATAGGCGTCCCCGCACTCAGGCCAATGTATTCTAGGGCCTTTTCCATACTAGCTCGGGTACTTGGATTTACTTCATCAATAGGATTTGGCACTTTTCCATCGATCGCTACGACTTGGCCAGGGTTAGTGCCCCAAGTCAATTGTGGTGCGATATCGGCGGCATCTAACTCAACTACAGCATCAAACACGGCGCCATCATCGGTCTTTATGGCTTGCCAGTAAGCGACAGCCTCTGCCCAATCTTCGCCCTTTGGCGCAAATTCGCGGCCTGCTAAATAGTCGAAAGTGGTTTGATCCGGCGCGACCATGCCCGCTTTAGCGCCCATCTCAATTGCCATGTTGCACACTGTCATGCGGCCTTCCATCGACAGGGCTTCAATCGCCTCACCGCAGAACTCCACCACGTAACCCGTGCCACCATCCATGCCTATTTTGCCAATAATAGCGAGTACGATATCTTTGGCGGTCACGCCATCGGTGACATGACCACGCACTTCAATCTTCATGGTCTTAGCTTTTAACTGACGCAGAGTTTGCGTCGCTAAAACGTGCTCAACTTCAGATGTTCCAATGCCAAACGCCAATGCCCCAAAGGCGCCATGGGTTGCGGTATGGGAATCACCACAGACAATCACAGTGCCGGGTAAGGTGATACCCAATTCAGGGCCCATTACATGCACAATCCCTTGATTAGGATGATGAATGTCGTATAAACGCACGCCAAAGTCTTTACAGTTTTGCGCTAGGGTTTCAACCTGTGCGCGCGCCATTGGGCTTAGCGCATCTAAGCTGGCGCTACGGGTCGAAGTGTTGTGATCCATAGTGGCAAAGGTTTTTTCCGGTGCACGCAGTTTGCGGCCTGCCACTTTTAAGCCACTGAATGCTTGGGGAGAAGTCACTTCATGGACTAAATGTCTGTCGACATAAATGATCGGCGCTTCACCTTTAGGAGTCGCTACAACGTGGGCATCCCATACTTTTTGATACAGCGTTTTTGCCACCGAGTTTTTTGGCACAGTCGTCATTACACACCTTCCTTTATAGCATTGGCGATAAAGTCACCCATCTCGCGAGTGGATTTAGCTTGGCTACGCTTGTCTGCGCTCAATAGTTCACCGGTTAAGTAGCCAGAATTTAACGCTTTGCTGACGGCGCGCTCAATCGCACAGGCGGCTTCTTCTTGCTTTAGGCTGTGGCGCAACATTAATGCCGCCGACAGAATTTGGGCGATAGGGTTTGCAATGCCTTTGCCCGCGATATCCGGCGCACTGCCACCCGCTGGTTCAAATAAACCAAAGCCAGTGCTGTTCATGCTCGCCGATGACAACAAGCCCATAGAGCCCGTTAACATGGCGATTTCGTCGGATAAAATGTCGCCGAACAGGTTAGAACATAGCATCACATCGAACTCATCGGGACGACGTAGCAACTGCATGGTCGCATTATCGATATAGATGTGTTCAAGCTCGACATCGGGGAAGTCCACCGCCACTTCTTCAACCACTTGGCGCCATAACACTGAACAGGCGAGCACATTGGCTTTATCCACTGAGGTCACTTTTTTACGGCGACCACGGGCGGCTTCGAAGGCGATGCGGGCGATACGGCTAATTTCGCGACGGCTATAACGCATGGTATCGAAGGCTTCTTCATTTTCGCCTTCGCCTTGACGGCCCTTTGGCTTACCAAAATAAATGCCGCCGGTTAACTCACGGACACATAAAACATCAAAGCCACGGGCGGAAATATCGCTACGCAGCGGTGACATATGTTCTAAGCCATCATGCAATTTAGCTGGGCGTAGATTACAAAACAGTTCGAAGTGACCACGCAGCGGCAATAGCGCGCCGCGCTCAGGTTGTTCATTTGGCGGTAACTTTTCCCACTTAGGGCCGCCTACCGAGCCAAACAGGATCGCATCGGCCGCTTCACAGCCCTTTAGTGTGGCATCGGGTAAGGGACTACCGTGGTTATCGATGGCAATACCGCCAACATCGAATTCAGTGTATTCGA
Organism: Shewanella sp. NKUCC01_JLK; assembly: GCF_019345615.1. Classification (NCBI taxonomy): domain Bacteria; kingdom Pseudomonadati; phylum Pseudomonadota; class Gammaproteobacteria; order Alteromonadales; family Shewanellaceae; genus Shewanella; species Shewanella sp. NKUCC01_JLK. Next base: position 29,857 of record NZ_JAHKRD010000012.1, read on the forward strand.
TATTCAAATCGAAACGCGCTTCAACCTCACGCAGCACTTTACGCGCCTCTGCCATCACTTCAGGACCGATCCCATCCCCTGCTAATACTGCTATTTGATAACTCATACGCCAGCCAACTCCTTTAAATGTAAATGCTTTATGCTCGACCTTGCTATTCTTTGGATGCTTTTAGCGACTAGACGCCGCCTAGCTCTCGGTTTTTTTGCATGCTTTGTTTGTAATCGGCGACCTTGTCTGCGCGGCACGTTAAGTTCATCACATGCACTAAAGCGCGCGCCGAGGCTTCGACCACATCGGTCGCTAAACCTACGCCGTGAAAGTTCTGCTCGTGGTAAACCGCGGTAATGTCGACTTGGCCTAAGGCATTTTGACCTACACCCTTAGCGCCTAGCTTGTAGCTGATGATATCGATTCGGCGATCGGTTGCGCGGGCAATCGCGTTATAGGCAGCATCGACAGGACCATTACCCGTTGCGGCTTCGGTTTTAATTTCGCCGCCCACTTCGATACGCACAGTCGCCGTAGCTACGCCTTCAGTTGAGTCAGACTGCACCACTAATTGCTGCAATTGATAGTGATTGTCTTCTTCGGCCTGCGCTTCCATAAAGGCTAAGGCTTCTAAATCATAATCAAATACTTGGCCTTTTTTATCTGCCAATTTTAGAAACTCTTCATACAGAGTATCCATATTGTAATCGTGCTCGCTATAGCCCATTTCTTCCATGCGATGCTTGATCACATGGCGACCCGAGCGCGAGGTCATATTCAAGTTGTTACGATTCAAACCTATGCTTTCGGGCGTCATGATTTCATAGGTATTTTGTGCTTTTAACATGCCATCCTGATGGATACCCGACGAATGGGTAAAGGCATTGGCACCGACAATCGCCTTGTTCGCCTGCACTGGCATATTGCATAACTGGCTGACTAAATTAGAAGTACGATGAATTTCCTTGGCATTAATGCCCGTTTCTAATCCCAACATCCCCTTACGCGTCGCTAAAATCATAGCGATCTCTTCCAGCGAACAGTTACCCGCACGCTCACCTATACCATTGATGGTACATTCGATTTGACGCGCACCGTGCTGTACAGCGGTAATCGAGTTAGCCACAGATAAACCTAAGTCATCGTGGCAATGCACTGAGATCACCGCTTGGTCGATATTCGGCACCCGATTAAACAAAGTCTGAATGATATTGCCAAACTCGCTTGGTACTGTGTAACCGACCGTATCGGGAATATTAATGGTGCGTGCGCCCGCACGAATGGCGGCTTCTACCATACGACATAGATTATCGATGGGCGTACGCCCCGCATCCTCACAGGAAAACTCCACATCGTCGGTAAAACGGCGGGCATACTTCACCGCGCCTACGGCCATCTCTAACACTTGGTCGAAAGAACGCTTCAACTTGCTCTCAACGTGAATCGTTGAGGTCGAGATAAACGTATGGATACGGAATTGATCTGCGACAGACAAGGCCTGCGCCGCGGCATCGATGTCCTTTTCCAATGCACGGGATAAGGCACAAACGCGGCTATTTTTAATGGTACGCGCTATGGTCTGCACTGACTCAAAATCACCGGGTGAAGAAACCGGAAAACCCACTTCCATCACATCCACACCGAGACGTTCCAGCGCCATAGCGATCTGTAGTTTTTCTTTGACCGACAAACTTGCGGCTAACGCCTGCTCACCATCACGCAAGGTAGTATCAAATATTATGACTCTGTTAGACATCTCGCTTCTCCATGGAACGTCACCGTTCGTTAGTTAATTTTTGCCGTATTCAGATACAAAAAACCCCGCAACATCGGTGCGGGGTTTGTGAATGCTTTGCCTCTTTATCGAGCGTGCAACACTAAGACCTCCGCGTATAAACCGCGAGAGAGAGAAGGAGGAGGTCGAGTTTGCGGCTAACAATATTCATTTAATCTGTATATTTATTCTGTTTGAATTATTGAGGACGGTTAATATTTAACTTGCCTAGCCGATAGTGTCAACCCTAATTTTTTCATGTTCCACTCATTCAACCTGTCTTAAGGCTAATAACGGTGAGTTTCATCCCCAAATTAGTGATCGATTCCACAGAATTAACCGGCTGTTTGGATTCAGAAATCACTGGGATGTGTTAACTTATTCCCCTTAGAAAAAAATAGTTTTTTATGCAAAAAACGATTAAGAAAAGTTATAATCCCGCCTTAGTAATTAGGGATATTAGAACTTACGCATTTTATATGGAGCACAAAATGGATTTTCGCGTCTTGGTACTGAGCCTGTTGTTATGGCTGTTTCCCTTTGGGGCCAGTGCTATAGACCAATTAGATGAACTCACTGAACTCGTCTACCAATATCCCAGTAAAGCACTCACTCAAATAACAGCGTTAGAAAAACAATTTGCGACCAGTGCAAGCTCAGATATCAATCGACTCAGATTAAGTGTGTTGAAATGCCAAAACCTACTACAAATAGGGGAAAATGAAGCCGCTATCAACGTCGCTCAATTAGGCGAAGCAAACGCTAAACAACTTAAGCTAGATCAAGTACGACCTTACTTTTTGATCTGCCAAGCCGACGCCAACCTTAGCTATAACAATGTTCAAAATGCCCTACCTTTGCTTGATTCAGCCATTAACCTAGCGCGACGTTACCAGCAACCACAAGCCTTAGTCGATGCTTTACGCTTACGTGGCCAACTCGATACTGACACTGATAACTTCTCCTCTGCTATCGAAGATTTACGCCTCGCGATTGATATTTATCCGGATATTCATGCTCAAACCCAAAATTGGATTTGGCCACCACAGGCCTATGTGTATGCCGCGATGGGAAATTTACTTTATGCCACCCATGATTTCCCCCAAGCCATGTATTACACCAACTTAGGTATACAAAGTGCCGATGCAAAAGGGAAAGTTTTACACTTTATTTTACGCAATGCAGCTCGGATAGCGCTTGATAATCAAGAGTTTGATTACAGTGATAAACTCGAACAACAAGCTAAAGCGCTTTTACCTGAGCTCGGTTCGCCACTTGAACTCGCCTACAGTTATGCCATTTTGGCCTCAATCGCGCTCGATAAAGGCCGCATCGATAATGCCGAAGAATATCTTTCTATCGCGATTAATACGTTTAAAAAACAAAATCAACAATTAGCGACAATGCGTTCAACTCGCCTACTCGCCCAAATTCGTTTTGCTCAGCATCAAGAAGATGCCGCTTTAATCCTCATGAATCACGCTATTGAGCAAGCTGAAAACCTAAAACAATACTCAGATCTTAAAGGGTTTTACGGGATCATGAGCGATCACTACTTAGAAAAAGGGGATTTTAAACAAGCCTATTCTTTCTTGCTCAAACGTTATCGAGCGGCCGAGCTCACCAATCAAGCGATGAATAATGCTCGGATATTGCAGTTTAAGGCCCGTCTAAATCAACAAGATCTGCAGCAGGAGCCAAATAGCACTGCACCAGAAAAAGATTCAATCTTACAAGAGCTAAATGTCGATTGGGCCTATAGCACACTGTTCTTAATCGCGATGGCATTATTGGGCGGAGCTATTTGGTATTTGATTGATAAACAGAATAATCGAGCCCCACATATTGAAGGTAATGAACCTGCGGAAACGCTGCTCCAACAAGTCACATCAGCATTAAACAGTGCCAAACAAGGTAATTACCCACTGTCTTTATTATTGTTTAATGCGAGTCAGATCCGTCAAGTTGACCTACCTCTCTTACAGGATGAGCTACAACACAGACTACGGGAGCAAGATAAGTTAATCCGATATTCTATGGATGAAATTGTCATTATCCTGCCGCATACCTCGGCAACTGGTGCTAAAAGAGTCGTTAGTCAGTTAGTTGCTTGCATTCAGCCTTGGCAGGGTTCAAGTAAGGTCAATATTGGTATAGCGGCGATGCAACAGTTTGATACCTTAGAGTCTTTAATTAAGCGAGCCAGTATCAATCAATTGGGCAAGGTTAAAGTCAATGAGAATAATCCAAACTATTATTCTCCCGCTAAATAAGCCGCGATTTCATCGAGAAAAGCGTCACCGAAACGGCTCAGTTTACGCTCGCCCACTCCGTTGACGGCGAGCATTTCCCCCGCGCTCGTTGGCATCATGGCTGCCATTTCTGCGAGGGTAGCGTCGTTAAAGACTAAATACGGCGGCACATCCTGCTGCTCGGCAATGGTTCTACGCAATAACTTCAACCGTGCGAACAACTTACGGTCATAATTCAACGGTGCTTTAGACTGACTCGCCTTACGTTTTGTGGTTGTTAACTGAATACGCGGTTCAGCAAGCATTAGCGCCACTTCCCCTTTGAGCACAGGCCGTGCCGATGGGTTTAAGGTAATAGAGGAGCCACGAGTCACATCTTGACTCGCCAGTCCCAAGTGGATCAATTGACGGATCACACTCAGCCAATACTCATGGCTCTTGTCTTTACCAATCCCCCAAGTCGTGAGTTTGTCATGCCCTCGATCGACTATCGGTGCGCCTTTCGAACCGCGCAACACTTCAATTAAATGATTGATACCAAAACGCTGGCCTAAACGGAAAATACATGACAACACCTTCTGCGCATCTTCGGTGCCGTTATAACGCTTAGGCGGGTCGAGGCAAATGTCGCAGTTACCACAGGGCTCTAATGCACTCTCATCGAAGTAATGCAGCAACACTTGGCGGCGACAGGTCTGCGCCTCAGCAAAGGCGGCCATAGTATTAAGTTTGTGGAATTCGACCTGTTGCTGCGGCCCTGGCTCGGACTGTTCAATCAAATGTCGCACCCGACCAATATCGGCGGGATCGAACAACATAAAAGCTTCTGCATCGAGCCCATCACGTCCTGCTCGGCCCGTTTCCTGATAATAGGCTTCGATACTTTTCGGGATATCGTAATGCACTACAAAGCGCACATTCGACTTATTAATCCCCATACCGAAAGCCACAGTGGCAACCACAATATCAATTTGATCTTTAAGGAAACTATCCTGTACTGCACCACGGTCTTCCTGCGTCATTCCCGCATGATAGGCCTTGGCATTAAAACCTTGCAGGCATAAACGGTCAGCGACTTCATCGACACGACGGCGACTGCTGCAATAAATAATGCCGTTAGTGCCATTCTGCAGCGTTAAAAAATGTCGTAACTGATTAGCTGCATTAAGCTTTTCGGCGACTGTATAGCGAATATTGGGCCGATCGAAACTTGAAAGTAAACGGAACGGGTCAATACCGAGCCGCTCACAAATACTCTGCCGAGTCGCCTGATCTGCTGTTGCGGTCAGCGCCATCATGGGCACATAGGGGAAGAGTTGTTTTAGCTGGCCGAGCGCCGCATATTCAGGGCGAAAATCATGACCCCACTGACTAATACAATGCGCCTCATCGATGGCAAACATCGCCAGCTGGAGAGACTGCATACGCTCAATAAAATCAGCGGTTAATAAGCGCTCAGGTGACACATAAAGTAACTTTAACTCACCGTGGCGTAGCTGCCTTAATACTTCGGCGCTCTGCTCGCGCGGCAATGAAGAATTGAGATAAGCCGCTGCAACACCGGTTTGCAACAAGCTATCAACTTGGTCTTTCATCAAAGAAATCAATGGAGAGACGACAATAGTGATGCCATTCATCATCAAGGCGGGTAACTGATAACACAAACTCTTACCGCCACCCGTTGGCATAATCACTAAGCAATCTTGCCCGCCGCAAACACGTTCTATCACCTCCCGCTGACCGTCCCTAAAGTCACGGTAACCAAACACCTGTGCTAGGCGTTGCGAGAGCGGATCATCATGCGTGTCGAGTACGAGCTTTTCCATGGATCTTCTATGTCAAAAGTGAGGGGGCCTATTCTATACCCAAACTAGTTCAAAATGCAGGATTCAACGGTAATTTAAAGTGCTTTAGACGAGGCAATTCACCACAATTGCAGCTATTTTAACCCTAGTGGGCTAAGCCAAAAATAACGAACGCGGGGTAAAATACTTTAAAAACTGCCGAAACGGTGTCGTCATTTTAGCGACGGAGTTGCATTAGCCGTAAGCTTCACTGTAGATTAATTGCTCTAAGCCGCACTTTGTTTATCTCAGTGTTGATAACAAATCCAATTACGCCTAATACCGTCACTCAGTGACAAGGACCCCAAAATGACCAGCCCAATCCAAGCCGAAGCTTTGAGAAGAGTCGCAGCAGTATTTGATCAACATGTCCCTTTCCATAATCTACTCGGACTCGATATCAAGCGTTATGACATTGATGGCGTCGAAGTCGTGATCAACATGAAGCCTGAGCTGATTGGCAATATCCACCAGCAAATCCTCCACGGCGGTGTGACAGCAACGGTACTCGATGTGGTTGGCGGACTCACGGCCTTTGCAGGACTGGTCGCCAGTCGTGATGATTGGACGGTCGAAGAGCTGCAGCAACGCCTGCAAACCCTAGGGACGATTGATATGCGCGTCGATTATCTGCGGCCGGGACGCGGCCTCACCTTTACGGGCACGGGCAGCGTCATTCGTGCGGGTAATCGAGTTTCAGTATGCCGCATGGAACTACATAATGAGCAAGGCACCCATATCGCTTTTGGAACAGGGACTTATATGGTGGGTTAGGCGGTTAAATTTAGATGTGTATTACTGCCTTAGGGCTCAAAATTGACTAAGGTAAACGTCTTGATCAACAGGATGTTTACTCACTTTAATCGCCCATTCAATCTATTGCGGAGATATTCTGTAACGAAAAGAACACGGCGATACCCTTGAGTCAGCGGTCAGACACACCTACAATCGCCACCTTGTTGTTCTTCGAAGATGTCTCATGCCAAATCTTGAATACCGCAAAGGGATCCTACTTGCCGTCAGTGCTTACTGTATGTGGGGTTTTGCGCCTTTATATTTCAAATTACTCAACCATGTTTCCGCCACCGAAATTTTGCTCCATCGAGTGATTTGGTCATTCGTGTTTATGCTGATCATTATGCAGTTTATCGGCGGTTTTTCTCGCTTACGCTTACTGTTTAAACAGCCTAAACAGTTGATGGTTCTCACCATTACTTCCATATTGATCGCGGGAAACTGGCTACTATTTATCTGGGCGGTAAATAACGATCACATGCTCGATGCCAGCCTAGGTTACTTCATCAATCCTTTACTCAACGTCTTACTCGGTATGTTATTTCTAGGCGAAAGATTGCGTAAACTGCAATGGTTTGCGGTTTCACTCGCCAGCGCTGGTGTATTGATCCAGTTAATCTCTTTTGGCTCAATTCCCATCGTCTCACTGGCACTCGCGGGCACCTTTGGTTTCTATGCGCTACTGCGAAAAAAGGTCAATGTGGATGCTAAGGCCGGATTATTGGTCGAAACTGCAGTGTTATTACCGGTAGCGCTGATTTATCTCGTCGCAACCTTAGACACAGCCACAGCGAGCATGCTGACTAATGACTGGCAATTGAATCTGATGTTAATGGCGGCTGGGATAGTGACTACCATTCCTTTGCTGTGTTTTGCAGGGGCAGCGGTACGTATTCCATTGTCTATGCTCGGCTTTTTCCAATATATTGGCCCGAGTATTATGTTTATCCTCGCGGTGAGTCTATTCAATGAGCCCTTCGATGCCGAAAAAGGCGTGACCTTCGGATTTATCTGGAGCGCGCTGCTCGTCTTTACCTTAGATATGGCCTATAAACGCAAAACGGCGTGAGCATTATCACGCCGATAAACACAGTGGCAGAAGTGATGACATATAATGATTACTTCTGTAACTGTGCTAAAAACTCACTCCCTTGCGATACTGTCAGTAATAAACTGTAGCCTTTAGTCGTTGGCACTAACACTAACTGCGATTTATCTGTTATCGCCAAAAATGCCCTGCCTTTCCCCTGTAGATTAAACCAGCCCAATTGAAATCCTGGCATGCCTATACCGTTGGTTTTAAAGCTCGGCGTTAAATCTGCCTCTTGTTGCAAATCGACTATGCGTGCCTCGGCGGGCAATAAATCCACGCGGGATAACTGCACTTTATAGAAGGGAACATCCAATGTGAGCTCTGTATCGGTTAACACTAATTCGGCGCTATTCGATTGATAGAAGACCCAAGAAAATCCGCCCATCATCACCAGCAATATACCTAAACTCGCTGACTTCGCTATCTTAGGCATATTTTTTAGCCATAATATCAGTAAGATACCCGCTAAACCGAGCAATAAGACGATAAAACTGAAGATAGAGGTTTGGGTTAAAGGGGCGAGTTCAAAAAATTGAGGACTCATTGGCAGTATCTCCCGTGCAGTGAAGTCTTAATCTGCCAATAAAGACATATTATGTCAATAAAAATGCCAGCGCTAATATGAGTACTAGGCTGGCATTGATTGGATTGATTTAGAACGGCTTAAAGATCGAGCGCGAGAATTTTTGAGCGGCGTTGATAGTTATACAACTGCTTCTTCTTCTGTGGTAGTGCTTCAACATCTTCAATCACAAAACCATGCTCGAGGAACCAGTGAATGCTCCGAGTTGTCAATGCAAACAAGCGTGAATAACCACGGTTTCTAGCCTGATTGATAATGTTCTTCAGCAGTAAGCTCCCTCTGTCGGCATCGCGATAATCGGGATGCACCACTAAACAAGCAAACTCACCCGCATTGTCCTCTTCAAAAGGATAGAGCGCAGCGCAACCAATCACTAAACCATCACGTTCAATCAACATGAACTGTTCGATTTCAATCTCAAGCTGCTCACGACTACGACGCACCAGAATGCCTTGTTCCTCCAATGGACGGATAAGGTTCAACACACCGCCAATATCGGCGATTGATGCACAGCGTAAACGCTCAGCACTCTCAGTGACGATTTGTGTGCCTATCCCTTCGCGAGAAAACAGTTCCTGCAACAAGGCGCCATCTTCGAGGTAGCTAACTAAATGACAACGCGGTACGCCATTGCGGCAAGCATCGATACTGGCTTTGAGAAACGCCATAGTGCCAACACAAGCAGACCCTTGCTCGGCCAGCTTGTTCATGATGTTTTGCGCATCATTTGGCATCAACTCCGCAATCACATCGCCATTACGATCGAGAATACCGTTCTGTGAGCTAAAGCCGATCATCTTGTCTGCTTTGAGCTTAATTGCCACTTGAGTCGCGATTTCCTCGGCGGTGAGATTAAAGCTTTCACCAGTAACCGAAGCCGCAATCGGCCCCATCAATACGATGCAGTGATTATCTAGCTGACGTTTTAAGCCTTGCACATCAATACGACGCACTTTGCCACTCAGACAAAAGTCCACACCATTATCCACACCCAGTGGTTGAGCAATCACAAAGTTGCCGCTCACTAAGTTAATTTGCGCACCTTGCATCGGCGTATTACTTAAACTCATGGATAAACGCGCTGTGATATCAAATTGCAGTGCACCCGCAACTTGCTTAATCACTTTGAGCGAATCTTCATCCGTGATACGCACACCGTCGTGGTAGGCAGGTGCAATACCGTTGGCGGCTAATGCAGCATCAATCTGCGGCCTAGCGCCATATACCAAAACCACTTTGATCCCTAAACTGTGCAGCAGGGCGACATCATTTAAGATGGCGCGGAATTGATTTTGAGCCAAAGCTTCACCGCCAAGCATGACCACAAAAGTTTTACCTCTGTGAGCATTAACATAGGGGGCAGAATGACGAAATCCATCAACCAGTTCAGTGGTACGCACGCGTTATTTACACCTCATTTTTGAGCTGGCAGCGTCACTATGACACACCAGGAATGAATCGCTAACTTTCGCGTATGGTATTGCATTTTAATTCACATATAAAGAATTTATTCTCACTAAAGTGCAGATTTGATGATTTAAAGTGCTTAGAACCGCACTATTTTATATTTTCAGTAAGTGTTCACACTTTTTTAACTTCACAGGGGATGATTCAGCGGCATCAGTTTGCGAGGCAATTATCTCAACTTGATGACTAGCCACTAAAAAAATGCAAAAAAAAGCCCCTTAAATAAGGGGCTTTTCTCGAAACACTAACCAAGGATTACTTGATTTTGGCTTCTTTGTAGATAACGTGCTGACGAATAACTGGATCAAATTTTTTGATTTCCATTTTTTCAGGCATGTTACGCTTGTTTTTTTCAGTTGTGTAGAAGTGACCAGTTTTAGCTGTAGAAACTAATTTGATCTTCTCACGATTACCTTTAGCTTTAGCCATGATCTATTATACCTTCTCGCCACGGGCACGAAGTTCAGCAACAACAACTTCGATACCTTTTTTGTCGATCAGACGGATACCTTTAGTAGATACACGTAACTGTACGAAACGCTTTTCTTCTTCTAACCAAAAACGGTGGTTTTGTAGGTTAGGTAAAAAACGACGACGGGTCGCGTTTTTTGCATGCGAACGGTTGTTACCAACCATCGGCTTCTTGCCAGTAACTTGGCATACTCTTGACATGTCAATCTTCTCCAAAAACAATTTTAACGCTCGAGCATTAATGTGCCTCGTATGGCCGTCGCCCGAGGCACAAAGAGGGCGCATTTTATACACGATCACAGAGTGAAGATCAAGTGTTAGATTAATTAATCCAGCCTCGTTCTGCAAAAGAAACTATCTCTCGATCACCTACAACCATATGGTCCAACAAGGATACGTCTATGGTTGCTAACGCATTTTTTAATCGCTCAGTTATTCGTCGGTCAGCCTGACTGGGCTCGGCAATACCAGACGGATGATTATGACAAACTATAACTGCTGCGGCCTTTTTCTCCAGCACTAAGCTCACCACTTCACGTGGATACACTGAGGCTGAGTCTATTGTGCCGCGGAATAATTCGACAAATTGAATCACTCTATGCTGGCTATCCAGCAGTAAAACTGCGAACACTTCATAGGAGCGATCGGCCAATTGTCGCATTAAATAGTCCCGAGTTAAATCGGGATTTGTCAAAACCTGACCTCTTTGCAGATTTTCCTGCGCTACACGCCGCGCTAATTCGGCCGCAGCTTGAAGCTGGGCGTATTTTACAGGTCCTACGCCCGGAAGTCGACACACCTGATTTCTTGGGGCACAGAGCAGGTTTCTGAGGCCGCCAAACTCGCAAATAAGCGACCTAGCAAGGTCAACCGCGTTTAATCCGGCTAAACCGTTACGCAGTAATACTGCCAGTAATTCAGCATCCGAGAGATGCGCAGCTCCTTTTTGTAACAGTTTATCTCTGGGACCTTCGCCCTCAGGCCAATCTTTAATCCCCATGTGACCTCCCTGTCATCTCACATATTTTCACTTTACTGAGTATGGACGAGATTTTTTGAACTGGGATAGTCACTAAAATTCACCACTTTGTGATATTGTTGCCGGCATTATTTCTATCTCGGATGATGTCTGTGAGTCTGACAAATAAAAACGTCCTGCTGGGCATTAGCGGCGGTATTGCGGCCTATAAAAGTGCTGATTTAGTACGTCGCTTGAAAGAGCGTGGTTTTGATGTGCGCGTGGTGATGAGCCAAAGTGCGATGGAATTTATCACGCCTCTGACGCTGCAAGCGTTGTCTGGACATCCAGTGGCATCTAGCTTGCTCGACCCCGCAGCAGAAGCAGCCATGGGTCATATAGAACTCGCTCGTTGGGCAGATCTCGTCATCATCGCCCCTGCAACCGCAAACCTATTGGCGCGGATTAATGCAGGCATGGCCGATGAGCTAATCACCACCACATGTCTTGCCACTGAGGCGCCAATTGCCCTGTGTCCAGCAATGAATCAGCAGATGTACCGTAATCTGGCTACACAAGCGAATTTAACTAGCCTAGCATCACGTGGTTTTACACTTTGGGGACCCGCCAGTGGCAGTCAGGCCTGTGGTGAAGTGGGTCCTGGACGCATGCTCGAACCGCTAGAAATTGCCGAGCTAGCCAGTGATTTTTTTGCAACAAAAGAAGTCTCTGCGCAGCCTCTTGCAGGCCAGTCGGTGCTTATTACCGCCGGACCAACCCGTGAAGCAATTGATCCCGTCAGATACATTTCAAATCACAGTTCTGGAAAAATGGGCTTTGCACTGGCTAAAGCCGCGGCAGATATGGGTGCAGCAGTCACCTTAGTCTCAGGCCCCGTAAATTTAAATACTCCTGAAGGCGTGGTACGCATTGATGTTGAATCGGCGCAAAATATGCTCGATGCTGTTATGGATAACGTTGATAAAAAAGATATTTTTATTGGCTGCGCCGCTGTTGCAGACTACCGGATTAGCGATATTGCTACCTGTAAGATCAAAAAATCGACCGAAGAAATGCAACTTGCGCTGGTGAGGAATCCTGATATCTTAGCCACGGTTGCGAGCTTACCTAACCGTCCTTTTGTGGTGGGATTTGCCGCCGAAACCCATGATGTAGAAGCCTATGCGCGCGATAAGCTCAAACGTAAAAACTTGAACATGATCGCCGCAAACGACGTTTCCATTGCTGGCCTAGGCTTTAATGCCGATGCTAATGCCCTGCGTGTTTTCTGGCCGCACGGCAGTCAAGATTTGCCTGCTACTGACAAACTCACGTTGGCACGGCAATTACTTTCGTTGATAGTGAAAGAAAAAACAAATACATGAAAACACCGATTGAATTAAAAATTCTCGACTCCCGTATCGGCTCAGAATTTCCCTTGCCCGCTTACGCCACCGCAGGCAGTGCAGGCATGGATCTTCGCGCCATGATAGACACGGCTTTAACCATAGCACCGGGTGAAACTGTGCTCATTCCCACGGGGATTGCCATTCATGTGGCCGACCCAGGACTTGCAGCGGTGATTTTACCGCGCTCAGGCCTGGGCCATAAACACGGTATCGTACTGGGGAATCTAGTCGGACTCATAGATTCAGATTACCAAGGCCCCTTAATGGTATCTTGTTGGAATCGTGGTGACAGTCCATTCACCTTAGAAATTGGCGATCGTCTCGCGCAACTGGTGTTTGTTCCTGTGGTACAAGCACAATTCAAACTCGTTGATGAGTTCGACAGCTCAGACCGTGGTGAAGGCGGATTTGGCCATTCAGGCACTAAATAATCCCCTAAGTCGTTATTGAGCCAAGGATACTGTAATGGCTGTAAGCCCAAAAATTAATCGTCGTGAACACATTCTGCAATGTCTAGCGCAGATGCTAGAAACCAACCCAGGACAAAGGATCACCACAGCGAAACTGGCCTCAGAAGTCGGTGTATCGGAAGCCGCACTGTATCGCCACTTCCCGAGTAAAGCGCGGATGTTCGAAGGCTTAATCGAATTTATCGAAGAGTCGTTATTGTCGCGCATCAATTTAATCATGGATGACGAAAAAGACACCATGAAGCGCTGCCAGCTGGTACTGCAACTGCTGCTGATCTTTGCCGAGCGTAACCCAGGAATTTCCCGCGTTCTCAACGGTGATGCTCTACTCGGTGAAAATGAACGCCTGCGAAGTCGTATTGGTAACTTATTTGCCAAAATTGAAACCCAGTTAAAGCAAATTTTACGGGAAAAAACCCTACGAGAAGGTAAAGGCTTCAACTTAGACGAAGCCATATTAGCCAATTTACTGTTAGCCTTTGCCGAAGGCCGCATCGCCCAATTTGTACGAAGTGAATTCAAACTCAAACCGACGACACACTTCGATGAACAGTGGCGTTTTATCCAGCACCAACTTTTACAAAGCTAATGATTTTTCAACATAAAGGACGGTAACTATCGTCCTTTATTTTCGATATTCCTTCCTTGTTTCGCCCCATCTTTTGTTTTATCCGCGAAAAACATTTTAAGAACAAAAAACACAATGATTTTACAAGGATGTCAGATGAAACTCTTCCGATTAGCCATGTTGGCGACACTTTGCTTACCAATACTTCCAATATCCACCTTTGCAGCCAATAGCTCCAACGCGAATGCGTTATCGCAAGCACAGTTATTCAGCAAAGGTGATGAGTACTCGGATGTAAAAATATCGCCTACTGGTAAATACTTAAGCGCTATCACAAGTGTCGAAGGTAAAAACGTTCTCTTAGTCTTAGATACCCAAACCAAAAAACTCCTCAATGCGATACGTTTTCCCGATAATGCTCAAGTCGGCGACTATGAATGGGCCAACAGTGAGCGACTGGTACTGGCAAAAGAATACCTAAAAGGCTGGCAAGACACACCTATCTACTACGGTGAATTGATGGCGGTAAATGCCGATGGTTCACGAAAAGCGTATTTATTCGGCTTCGAGAGTGGCGAGCAACAAACAGGTTCAAATATCAAGAAAAATACCCCTATGCGGGCGAGCGCGTTTATCCTCGATCCTCTGCCAGATGATGAACGCTACATGTTAGTCAATGCTATTCCATGGAATGATAGGATCAATCTTGACTTTGAACTATCACAAGATGTCTATCGCGTAGACTTGTTCAATGGCACACGTAAACGCATCACAGGCTCACCTATCGGCAGAGCCCGTTTTATGACAGACCATGATGGAGAGGTTCGCTTCGTTGCAGGTGAAGACAAACAAAACATCACTAAAGTCTTCTACCGCAAAGATGGTAACTGGGTAAATACCGATAAACTAAATCTAGGTCTTGCTGATTTTAAACCACTCTCCTTTGCCGATGATAAAAATACGATTTATGCCGCCGGTCGCTCCCAAGGTGAAACCTTAGGGGTTTACAAAATTAATCTCGAAACGGGCGATAAAACTGAAATCATTCAGGATGAAAACGTTGACCCTAGCAACTTTTGGATTAACGGCACCAATAAACAACTTTACGCCGTCGAGTTTGAAAATGGTTACCCAAGTTATGCCTTTGTCGATAATGAGGATTCGCACGCTAAATTACTAAAAGATCTGCTTGGTGCTCTCCCCGGTCACCAAGTACGAATTGTTAGCGAAACCCGAGATGCAGCAAAACTCGTCGTACTTGCGTTTAACGATCGAAACCCTGGCGATTACTACATATTTGATACGAAAACACTAAAACTTGAATATCTAGCCGCCGCTAAAAAATGGCTCGACCCAGAGCAAATGGCTGATGTTAAACCCATCAGTTTCACCAGCCGTGATGGTAAACAACTCCATGGATATCTAACGCTCCCCTTTGGTAAAGAAGCTAAAAACCTACCCTTAGTCGTCAATCCACACGGTGGTCCACACGGTATCCGTGACTGGTGGGGCTTTGACCCACAAAACCAATATCTAGCAAGCCAAGGCATAGCCGTTCTACAGGTCAACTTCCGTGGTTCAGGCGGATATGGCGATCAATTTGAACGCGCTGGCTATCAAAAATGGGGCTCAGATATTCAGCATGACATTATCGACGCAACCCAGTACGTTATTGACCAAGGTTTTGCCGATAAGGAACGCATCTGTATTGTTGGCGGCAGTTTTGGTGGGTACAGCGCCTTGCAGAGCGCTGTGCTTGCGCCAGATATGTTTAAATGCGCCATAGGTGTAGCTGGCGTATATGATCTTGAATTGATGTTTAATAAAGGCGATGTCGCCAACAGCCGTTCTGGTACTAGCTATCTCAAGGATGTGCTTGGCCAAGATAAAGCGGTACTCAAAGCAATGTCTCCTTCTGAAAATGTCGGTAAACTCAAAGCAAACATACTATTGGTGCATGGTGGTGAAGATGATCGAGCGCCAATTGAGCAACTCGAATCCCTCGAAAAAGGCCTAAAAGCTCACAATTATCCTTACCAAAAACTGGTAATGGACAATGAAGGCCACGGTTTTTATAACGATGAGCATAGAGCGAAATACTATGAACAAATGCTCAGTTTCCTAAAAACCAATCTGAAACTTTAGAATTAACTCAAACTTGCCGACACTGCTAGGCTAAACTCGATTGGCAATGGTAGATTTAAAGCCGATATCCGATAAGGACTATCGGCTTTTTCATGTGGCCTATGCGCGTTTTTCGGTATGAATTGTCTGCAATTCGCGCTATCCTCGTCCCCCTATTCTTGCCCTAGCGAGAATAACAATAATTTGTATCTGATGCTGAACAGCCCTAGTACTACACGATGATCAGCATAGGTTTTCTGTTATAGCCGCTACGACGTAGTGGAGGATAAGATGGCATTAAGTGAAGCAGCAGTAAAAGTACAAGCCGCGTTATTAGAACGTGGACTTGAAACCCCAATGCTCCCAAGCGTTTACAGCAGTGAAGAACGTAAAGACAAGATTGAACATCATATGAAAGAAATCCTGACATTAATGTCATTGGATCTGTCAGACGATAGCCTTGCCGATACGCCGCGCCGCATTGCTAAAATGTACGTCGATGAAATCTTCTCCGGCTTAGATTATGCGAACTTCCCTAAGATAACTGTGATCGACAATAAGATGGGCTTCGATGAAATGGTGCGAGTGCAAGACATTAGCCTCACCAGCACCTGCGAACACCATTTAGTGACGATCGATGGTACTGCGACCATAGCTTATCTACCACGTAAAAAAATCATTGGTTTATCAAAGATTAACCGTATAGTACGTTTCTTCGCCCAACGTCCACAAGTGCAAGAGCGTTTGACTCAGCAAGTGTTAGTCGCGCTGCAAACCTTACTCGAAACCAAAGACGTTGCCGTTAAAATGGATGCCGTGCATTACTGCGTAAAATCCCGTGGCGTGATGGACTCCACCAGTTCGACCACTACCACAGCGCTGGGCGGTATTTTCAAATCTAACCCCGCAACTCGCGCCGAGTTTTTGCACCAGTCTAAATAAAAGTATTGAAACTTAACGTGATTTAAAGCGTGCCTAAATCAATAGCAATCAATACAGCTCAATAAAAAACGCTGCGATTCCTTCTATAGAATCGCAGCGTTTTTTGTTTTCATACCCACTCAATCAACCCCTTCTCAACCTAGCTAAGATCAATGCTGGCTGATTAACTGATTTCACCAAGCCTGCGATAGCCGCTTGATCAATACCAGCGGCTAAGCACTCGATTTAAATGCCGTATTGCTCGCGGTACTGGCTCACAGCGGCAAGCTGCACTTCCATTCCTGGCTTTTCAGACAGATAGCTAATGAGGTCGGCAAGTTTAATAATTGCCACTATGCCACAACCAAAATCACGCTCAACCTCTTGAATAGCCGATAACTCGCCCTTGCCTTTCTCTTGTCTGTCTAAAGCAATCAACACGCCCGCTAATTGTGCTTTATGAGCTTCGATGATTTCCATAGACTCACGAATTGCCGTACCGGCAGTGATCACGTCGTCTACCAACATCACGCGGCCTTTCAGCTCGCTACCAACTAAGCTGCCACCTTCGCCGTGATCTTTTTTCTCTTTGCGGTTAAAGCAGTAAGGAATATCGATATCGTGGTGTTCACACAGGGCAACCGCCGTAGTGGTCGCAATTGGAATACCTTTATAAGCTGGGCCAAACAGCAAATCGTAATCAATGCCAGAATCCACTAATGCAGCGGCATAAAAACGGCCCAGACGCGCTAAATCACGACCAGTATTGAACAAACCCGCATTGAAGAAATAAGGACTGATACGGCCCGATTTAAGGGTAAATTCGCCAAATCGCAACACCTGACGTTCTAAGGCAAATTCAATAAACTCACGTTGATAAGCTTTCACAATATCTCCTTACGACTTTGTATTTTATTGGTTTTTTATTATGGGGAATTTTTATTCGGTATAGGGCTTGCACTACACTAGCATCTTGCTGCAGATAAAAAACTGCAGTTAATAAAAAGCCCCGCACTCTATAACATGACGGGGCTTTTTCATCTCCATAATATTAGTTCAGTGCGGCTTTCTGCACATCGACGATTTCACGAATACTGTTCTTCGCCAATGCCAACAGTTCGAGTAATTCTTCGTGGCTGAATGGCTCGCCTTCGGCGGTGCCTTGAATTTCGATGATCTTGCCCGTTTCTGTCATCACCACGTTCATGTCCGTTTCGGCGGCGCTGTCTTCGATATATTCTAGATCGCTTATCGCTTCACCCTTGTAAATACCGACGCTGACAGCAGCGATAAGGAATTTCAGCGGGTTAGATTTAATGATGCCTTTACCACGCGCCCAGTTCAACGCATCCACTAAGGCCACACAGGCGCCAGTGATAGAGGCAGTGCGTGTGCCACCGTCAGCTTGGATCACATCACAGTCGATCACGATAGTGTTTTCGCCTAGGGCTTTCATATCCACACAGGCGCGTAGAGCACGGCCGATAAGACGTTGAATTTCTTGCGTACGACCAGATTGCTTACCGCGAGCAGCTTCACGATCCATACGGCTATGGGTCGAACGTGGCAACATGCCGTATTCCGCCGTCACCCAGCCTTGACCCTGACCTTTAAGGAAACGTGGCACACCTTCAGTAAAACTGGCGGTACAAAGCACTTTCGTTTCGCCAAATTCCACTAACACAGAACCTTCGGCATGGGCCGTAAACTGGCGAGTGATAGTGATGGGACGAGTTTGTGCTGGCGTTCTGTTACTTGGACGCATGCGAGATTCCTGTATTCTGAGTCATTGACCGATTTTGGCTGCATATTATAAGGGCTTGAGCCTTAGGATGCCATGCTTAGGGTGATTCTCTGGCAAACTCATCTAGGCAAAGTACCCATTAACTTGCAGTCTTATACTGTATGCCTTTAATCCTAAAGCCATTGACTCTATAATCGCCTCTCATTATGACGATTAAACCATTAGGACAACCCATGATCCAAAGCATGACAGCCTACGCTCGCATCGAGCACAAAGCACAATGGGGCACTGCCTCCTGGGAAATTCGCTCAGTCAATCAACGCTATCTCGAAACTTACCTACGTTTACCCGAGCAATTCCGCAGCTTCGAACCCGTACTGCGCGACCGCCTACGTAAACGCTTAAGCCGCGGCAAAGTGGAAGTCAATTTGCGCTACGAGCTGGCAGATAACAGCAATAACGAGCTGCAATTGAATCAAGCGCTAGCAAAACAGCTATTAGGCGCCGCCACTTGGCTCAAGCAAGAAGCGGGACAAGGCGATGTCAATCTGACCGACATCCTGCGCTGGCCGGGCGTGCTAGCGAGCGGTGAACAAGATATGGATGCGATCGGCGCCGATCTGATGACAGCCTTCGACTCAGCCATAGATCAATTCATCGAAGCCCGTGGCCGTGAAGGCGAAGCCATCAAAGACATGCTGTTAAGCCGCTTAGACGGCGTAAGCGAGCAAATCGCCATCGTACGTGAGCACATGCCAACGGTGATGCTGTATCAACGCGAAAAGCTCACCAACCGCCTTGCCGAAATAAAAGGTGAACTCGACCCAGCCCGCATCGAGCAAGAAATGGTGCTTCTGGCTCAGAAACAAGATGTCGCCGAAGAAATGGACAGACTCGAAGCCCATGTAGCCGAAGCGCGCCGCATCCTCAAAAAAGGCGGCAGCGAAGGTCGCCGTTTAGATTTTATGATGCAGGAATTCAACCGCGAATCGAACACGCTCGCCTCTAAGTCCATCAGCACTGACATCACCTCAGCCGCAGTGGAACTTAAAGTGCTCATCGAGCAAATGCGCGAGCAGATCCAAAACGTTGAGTAATGATAGTTAACACGTTTTAGATACCAAAAAGCCCTTAATGTAAGGGCTTTTTTGTATTTTATGGCACTGAGGGAATATCAGTTAAAGCACTCACTCTGAGTCAGTAATATCGAGTGCTGAGCTAGGCTCAGTGAACAATCGTTTACGGTAACAGGATTTTTTGCAACTCTTGGTGCGAGCTCACTTGATAGTGCGGGGCGATACCGGCGGGTACATCGTGGCCGTGGACGTTATACCAACAAGTATGAATACCTGCATTGATGCCGCCTTGGATATCAGAATGCGGGTTATCACCGACCATGAGCACAGTCTCGCGATCAGGATGGCCCATGAGTTCGAAGGCGTGCTCGAAGATGCCTACATCAGGTTTGGCTATGCCGACTTTTTCTGAAATCACCAAAATATCAAAATGATGCTGTAATCCTGTACGCTCTAATCGCACGGTTTGTAGCTCAGTGAAACCGTTAGTGATGATACCTAATTTGGCTTTGCCTTGGAGCGCGGCTAATAACTCGCGGGCACCGGGTAGCGGCGAACAAATTTCGGCCATTGCCGATAAAAATGCACCATTGAGCGTCATGGCCGTGACAGATAATTTGGCTGCCCAAGGTTCGAAACGTATGGTTTGCAACTCGGCGGCAGTTATCTTGCCATCTTGATAATCAACCCAAAGTGGTTTGTTAACTAACTGATACTCATCAAAATCGGCTTGGGTAAAATCGACCCCAAACTCACTAAACATCAATTTAAGCCCTTTTAAGGCATCGAAATAAAATAGGGTTTCATCGGCATCGAACAAAATCCATTGGTAAGGCAAGGACATAGGAACTCTCTTTCTGACAAAATAGCTAAGACCCATCCCATGCCGTTCAGTGGCATCGAGAATGGTACATCGGCGATTGCGGCAACACTGTGGCTAACTACCTAGCAGTAATCAAGATAAGCGATAAACATGAGCGATGAGCGCGAAAATAACTAGGCTTCACAGTCAACACCCGCAATCAGCAAGTGCATTAGTCTACCTTGCATCAAGGGCGATGATAACCACGATAATAAAAACTGACTGTTGAGGTATCATCAACAATAATGGCAGGGGAACGCGATAATCTAAGGACACCATGGAGCACTTTTCGGCATTACCTATCTTTGTCACGGTCGTGGAATGCGGTAGCTTTTCGCTTGCAAGTCAAAAGCTTGGACTGAGTAAATCGGCTGTAAGTAAACGCATTACCCTATTAGAACAAAGTCTGGGTATTCAACTTTTGCACCGTACCACTCGCAGCTTAAGTCTTACCGAAGCGGGCGCCCGCTATTTTGACTATGTTCGTCCTGCAGTTAAACTCGCAGCAGACGGCTTGGACGCCATTTCTGAGCTACAACAAGCGCCTCAGGGCAATTTACGCATCGCCGTCCCTATGGTATTTGGCCGCTTGCATATCGCACCTTTGATCCCCGAGTTTCTGCGCCGTTACCCGAAAATACAGCTGCAAATGCAGATGGATGATAAGACCACCGATTTAATTGCTGGCGGATTCGATCTGGCGATTCGCATCGGCGAACTGCCAGATTCAAGCCTGATTGCTCGTAAAATCGCCCCTTGTTTAAGTGTCATTTGCGCTTCTCCCGAATATATTGCTCGCCACAGCGCACCACAAACGCCGCAGCAACTCAGCCAACATAACTGTTTGTTCTACTCATATTTTCGTGATGGTGTTGAATGGACCTTCTTAAGCCCGCAGGGCCCAACTCGCATCCAGCCAAACGGTAACTATCAAGTCAACAATAGTGATGCCATCCACCAAGCCACACTCGATGGTCTAGGCATAGCCAACCTGCCGCGTTTCATGGTCGACGCCGACTTACAAGCAGGCCGCCTACAAGCCTTGCTCGCAGAGCATCCCCTCCCCGAACATGGCATTTACGCGGTTTATCCACAGCGAAAACATTTGCCGACTAAGGTGAGTGTATTGATTGAATTTTTGATAGAGAAGCTGGCGAGTGGCAAGTTAGGGTAAATTTTCACTTGTCAGTAATGAGGAAGGACAACTCTCTTTCACCCCCTATGAAAAATAAACAATAGACCAGAGACCATCAGACTGACTCTCTCGAGAGGCTGATAGCGGATCATTTGAACAATCCGATTTATGTTTTTAATCAATACTACACTTGCATTTTTAGCCACTATTTATACGCTACAACGTATATAAACAAATTATACGCTGTAACGTCTTAAACATTGACTATACGCTATAGCGTGTTAAGTTATGTTTATACTTTAAAGCGTATTGGGAAATAATGGGAATTCAAGATGAAGATCACCACAACCAAACAGCTTAGCGCTTATATACAAGATGTTCGCCAATCACAGGGACTCTCCCAGGCTAAAATTGGTGAGAAAATTGGCTTACGCCAAGGCACTATTTCCAACTTCGAACAGAATCCCGACAGCACTAAACTTGATACATTTTTCAAACTCTTATCAGCCCTCGAACTCGAAATAGAACTCAAACCTCGCAACGCGAGTGACAGTGATACAGGCTCAGCTGACAATAAGCAATGGGCTCAGGAGTGGTAATGGCAGCACTTGACGTTTATATGAATGGCTTTCTAGTCGGTACTTTCTCTAAAGAAGAAACAGGAGCCCATCGATTTCAATACAATAGCGACTGGCTGGCTATTCCAGGAAATCGCCCCATATCGTTGTCTATGCCTCTACGCCAACGCCATTATCAGGGCAATGAAGTTTATAACTTCTTTGATAACTTACTGCCTGACTCACCGGAAATTCGCCAGCGTATCCTCGCACGCTATCAAGCTAGTTCAACCCAACCCTTCGATTTACTGACTAAAGTCGGCCAAGATAGTGTCGGAGCCTTGCAACTGGTACCACAAGGTATTGAACCCGAAGACATTAAAAAAATTGAATGTGAACCACTGGATGACGCAGCCCTAGTACGGGTCTTAGCAGGTTACCAATCCAAGATCCCATTAGGCATGCTCGAAGAATATGACGATTTTCGGATCTCAGTTGCTGGAGCACAGGAAAAAACCGCCCTGCTGAAATATGATGGTCAGTGGTGTTTACCCCATGGTTCAACGCCAACCAGTCACATAATCAAACTCCCTATCGGCCAGATAATCACCCATTCCCACACCTTAGATCTATCGGACAGTGTCGAAAACGAGTACCTGTGCATATCTATTGCTCGAGAATATGGTTTACCTGTACCCGATTGCGAAATCCTTAAGGTTGGGAATATCAAAGCACTCGCTGTTGAACGCTTCGATCGCCGCTACGCAGCGGACAATAGTTGGCTGATGCGCCTACCACAGGAAGATTTTTGCCAAACCCTCAATATCCCCTCAGCGAGGAAATACGAGAACCAAGAGGGACCAGGCATTAGCGAGATAATGTACGTATTGATGGGATCGCTTGCCCCAGAAAGAGATCGGCGCATCTTCATGAAAGCACAAGTGTTATTTTGGTTACTGGCGGCGACAGACGGCCACGCTAAAAACTTTTCGCTATTTATCAGGCCCGAAGGAAAATACGAGCTTACCCCACTCTACGACATCATCTCCGTTTATCCAGTGCTGGGTGGTACAGGACTTAACATCCGCGATGCGAAACTGGCCATGGGACTGACAGCCACTAAAGGGAAAAAATACCAGATTGAACAAATCTTTCCCCGCCATTTTCTCGCTACGGCAAATCGAGTCGGCTTTAGTCAACAAGCCATGAACGAGCTTCTTGAGGAGTTTGTTGAAAAAACGCCTATGGTTATCCAACGGATACAAGCGCAACTGCCAGATGATTTCCCCCCACATATCCAGCACAGCATCCTGAACGGGTTAGAGCATAGGGTAAGGCGACTGCTATAACAGCGCTCAAATAGTGATGCCATCCACCAAGCCACACTCGATGGTTTAGGCATAGCCAATATGCCCCGTTTCATGGTCGACGCCGACTTACAAGCAGGCCGCCTACAAGCCTTGCTCGCAGACCGCCCACTCCCCGAACACGGCATTTACGCGGTTTATCCACAGCGAAAACATTTGCCGACTACGGTGAGTGTATTGATAGCGTTTTTGATGGAGTTGTTAGTAAAGAGATTGGGCAATGATTAGATAGGGTTAACGATAAAAACGGCTTTAAAAAAGGGTTATAACGAATACAACCACAAAGCTAAAAAAGACTAACTTAAAACAGGCTTAAACCATATAAAACAGCACATTAAATAGCCTGCTCAACTATAATAATAGTCAGTCTAACTGACTATTTAAGGCAGAAATATGAGCGCTTATCATCAAACATTTGGCTATGAATTTGATCTTGGTTTCGACCTGAGCCAATACCCATTTCTTATCGACAAAAGCTATCAAAATGACATGTGTCCAAGCTTTTATTTCAAACGAAAAAGCGGCTACTTTATTCTTTGGGTAGACTATGCCGACCCCATTTGTCGCGAAGAAGATTATCCCCGCTACACCATCATTTCAGCCGTAAATGACGGCGACAATCTACACCCAGAAATTCGTACCGCTTCTCAGCCAACACTGCAGCTTGAATTCGAACAGCCCAGTGCAATCATTGATTATTTAGAGCAGATAAAACTGCAACTGAGCGCCAAGGTCGTTTCAATACGGTAACCACGACATAAATGCTCAACTAACAAAAGAAAACTGTTCGATGTGACTCATAGTCCGTGGAACATACAACAGCAATGACTGAAAATATAAGCCCACATCATGGAATACCAATCCGTTAGCCAAAAATAAGTTTATGTTAGAGAATAAGAATATAAACTCAGCTTATATTTTACCCATGAAACGCGTAATAAAAATACATCATTAAATTTATAAAAATTAGACCAATTATAATAGATTTACACAGAGCCAAATCAATATGAATCCACAAAAATTAGCACATTCAAATATTAGAAATCTTCAAAAAAACATCTTTATAATCTAACACTTTATGTCTCAACCCTAAAAAATCATCCAAACTAAACTCATATTGCTTTAAATTATTTTTTAAAGTGTATTTACCTTCAGAGAAAGAGATTTCCATTGAGTGAGCGAGCTTATTCCTTGGCTCAATAATATCTTTTTTATAGCCATCTAAAATACCTAAATATGCATATAATTGTTCATCATCAAAATCTGAAAGAATATCAATCAACAATGAAATCTTTGGGTCGCTAGATAGTAAACCCGTATGTCTTTCAATATCTGCACACGCTTTAACACTTTCTATTTTACTTATAGATTTCTGATGATAAGAACGCGCAACTTCAATCACAGAGGCTAAATACTTAGATTTAAGAGCTTCATCATTAATCTTTTTAAAACTAGAATGAATTATATCATCAATTAAGTGGTCAAAATCCGCTACGGCGGCCAAATACAACCCCCGCATCTGATTTAAATCTAGAGTTTTCTTCAGTCTAGATTCAATTAATGTTGACAAATTAGCAGGCAAATTATTTCTACTAACACAATAAACCCCATCTGAATTGATTTTATTCCGTAACTCCTGAGGAGTTTCACTACTATAAAAAACTATATCAACAGAGGTACAATGACGTCGAATAATTTTAATTATATCACTACCATTCATTGCATCCGGTTGCATTTTATAATCAACAACCAACAAATCAAAGTCATCTCTAACTAAAGTTTTCCTCAAACAACTATCACTATCAACCTTTTGCATCTGCTTCAGCTCAAGCTCAAAACCCATTCTGGCGAGTTTTATCTTAATATGTTCCTGAGCTGCTGAAACTTGATTCTGACGGTCATCAATCCATAATACTTTATAAGTCAATTTCACTTTGCAAACCTCATTGTTAGCATTGCTCCGTTTTTAAATGAAAGGTCAGCATGAATACTTCCGCCCATATTATTAACAACTTGTTTTACATGATACAACCCCAATCCTGAACCATCAGTCGTAGTTACACCAATATCAAAAATACGATTAATATCCACTTTTAAATGCTCTGCAAAACCGTATCCATCATCATATACATCTATTTGCAATCGGTTTTTTTCATACAAATGAGAGTGAAAAGTAATTTTAGTGCACCCAGTATTAGGTTTTGAAGCATTATGAACTAAATTATCTATAACAATCATAAGTTCCAGTGGCATAAAGTTCATTACCCACTCTACTCCATCTGAATCCCAATAAACATCTATGTCTGGTTCATATTGGCTAACGACACTCTCTAAATACTGCTTAGAAAAATTAACAACGTCATCCGTAATTTCTTCAGCACTCAACCTATAATCAGCAACAGTTGCTATTCTAGAAATTGTAAGTATCTGTTGATTTTTGAAACTAACAGTTTCCAAAAGTTGCTTCAGACTTTCCTTATTAAAATCTTGCCCCCGATTTATTTTATCCAAATTTAGCTGAAGTAAATGATTTATACTTGATGAATAAATTCCAATTTGATGATGAAAATTTCTAATAGTATCCAAATCAACAGATGTTACTTTAGTAAGAAAAAGCGTCCTTTTCTTCTCTTCATTGAAAGCTCTTTCTATAATCTCAAGATTGTGTTCAGTTCTCTCAAGATTTCGTTCAGCAGCCTCCCTAGCATCTCTATCAATTTTTGCTTGAAGTTCTGCTTTTTCCCTGATGAATCGTTCACGCTCAGCCTCTTTTCGAGATAGCTCCTCCGCTTCCTTCAAAGCTCTAAACTGCGTAAGAGCTGAATCAATTTTATTTTGCAAGTAATCATCATTTGATTTTTTTGAAAGCTGCTGCAAATTAATAATTGTTTCTTCAAATGAGTCATTTCTAACACTAATAATATCGATCAATTTTTCACTATATTCAATTAATTCTACATCTTTACCAGATATTAATTTTGCTAAAACTCTTACAACCCTACTTTTACCTTGATCTGTCAAAATTCTCGATAGATTATCTGATTCCGCATCTAATTTATCAACCCAAGACACATTAACAACATAGGCCTCCAGTCTCTTAATCGCTTTGTCAAAAACTAAACTTCTAAGCTGCTCTGCTGCAGGAGTATTTATTAAACCCTTGTCTCGACTACTTGCCTCTTTGAAAATATCAGTTTTATCACTAATTTCAATAAGGCCGAGCAACTCTCTTGTTCCAAGAAATCGACTATACCCTTGAGTTTTCCTGCTATTTAAACCCAAAAAAGAATCATCATCAGGCTCACCGATTGGAAAAACCCGAAAACCATTATTAAATAGGAATATAGAACCAAACTGTGTATTAGGAACACCCATCGACTTTGTGAAATTTGATTTTGCAATTGTATTCATATAATAAAGTTCAACACTAATATTACTTGTTGACAAAAAACAAAAACTTAAAGGTTCTTTTATTCTGTAGACTACCTCTCCCCGATCTATAAGCTCACTGTATATGTACTCTTTATTTTCAGATAAACTTACTTTTATTCTAGTTGTCTTTTTAGCTAATTTATCAAAAACTAAATTATCAACTCTCCCATTAACAATTCCTAAATAAGGAGAGCTTTTGTCTACTCCTTCTACGCCTGCATCATCGTCATCAATATCATCTAATTGTTTTTTATCAGAAGCAGTTTCTTTTGGTGCATGAATAAAAACGGAAAAATCTTTTTTTACACCAAAAGGATCAATTAATTTTGCAATAGATGACTTTAATCTTAATAATTTTTTTCGGTCCCAACTATCAACTTCACGTAAGGATGTTATTTTCAAAACAGTCCCTGAAAGCATTGAAAAATTAAGTATCCCAGTTGGTAATTCAAATATATCTATCGGTTCATATTGAACATCAACATCTTCGAATCTATTTTTTTGGTCTACCTCAAACGCATCCCAATCAAGTGATATTTGATTTACTTTATCTTCACATTCTGTTTTAGATTGAATTTTTAACCTTGAGCCTAACCTATCACAAGAAAATCTTCCAACACCCTTATTTCCAGCGTAATAGCCTCTTTTAGACCGAATGTTATTCCTGTAATCTAAGTCTAAATCAACATCCTCGCTATTATCAGATTTAGCAGAATAAGCCACAAAAAGCCATTTATTTGCAATGTCATCTTTAGACATTCCTTTGCCATTATCAATTATATATATCTCATCCTTCCCGAAAAATATATCTACTCTATCGGCATAAGCATCAAAAGAGTTTTTAACCAACTCAAAAATTGCAACGAAATCATCCGTAATTAAATCTTTCCCTATTATATTTTTCAAACCAGAGCTAATTTTAAATTTCATATACAGCATTTCCTTTGCTCATTACACATGAAAAAAGATAACCTAATACCTCACCCAATAAAGGTGGCACTGCATTTCCTACCTGAGTATATCTAGGACATTCCTGAGTGCGTCTTTCTCCACCAGTAGTGTATTTCCCCTTAAACTCAAAACTGTCAGGAAAAGACTGAATTCTTGCGCTCTCTCTTACTGTTAATATTCTTGGTTCAGAATAATGCAGTAGATCATCTGGGAGTGTCGTTAATGTCTTAGATGGTGCATTAGGGTCTAGCACAGTTCGTGCTTGCTTCTTAGTGCCAAGTATAGTTTGTTCTGCTTTACTTAAAGCGATTCCTGGACGACACAACAACTGAGCACGGATAAAAGAATCTATTGTCGTTGTTTTATGTCTAGCAAGGCGTAAGCTATTAGGTTTTCGTTTACCCATCCCTTTTCGCATAAGCTTTTGATACGCAGTAAGAGACTGAGGCTGTATATAATCAAGCTTTTTAAACCCGCTAGCCAAACTGCCGGAATGATGTACAAGAGTTGCATTTGTTATTTCTAAATCACTGATCGCATGCTTCGCCGAAACCTCTGACAAAGGCAAACCATTACTCTTCAAAAATATCGGACGAATATTTTCAAGTATATCGAAGGGATCAATCTGTGGTAAATCGTTCCGAATACCAATCATAATAAAGCGTACACGCTGCTGTGGTACACCAAATCGTTTACTGTGAACATAATCGGTATAGACGTTATATCCAAGCTTTTCGAGCCTTGCTTTTACGACCATTGAATAAGGTTTTTTAGCCTTTTCACCCTGAGCATTAATAAATTTACTATTAAACCCGCGTACATTCTCAAGCACGAGATATTTAGGTTTAATAAGCTCAACCATCTTTATATATTCATTTGAGAGTTGATTGCGAGGGTCTTTAGGATTACGACGTCCAGCCATTGAAAAACCTTGGCAAGGTGGGCCTCCGGCAATTAAATCTACTTTGCCAGAGAGTAACGCTAATTGCTCACGGTAGTGCTCGAGTAGATCTTGAATGGTTGTTTCTTTTTTAGGTAACCATTCAGGCCAGTCAAAATGACCATGTTTGCTGTCGATAAGATTATGCCTGAAGGTATCAAACGCCATTGCATCTTTTTCAACTGCAAAAACTCCCTTCCAACCCGCCTTTCCTAAGCCAAGCGAAAAGCCACCACATCCAGAGAATAGGTCAATGTACGTCCCTGCATTCTTATCTAAATCTGTCATTAAAGCGGTAATCCAAGAAATTCAACACCTTAAAAAAGGTGGTTCTTATAGTAATTTATTTTTTGTTATCATACGCTAAAGGTATGTGTAGTCAAAAATTTGTACAAGAATTGATAAGGACGTATCTATGGCAATTGTTAGAGACTTAATTAAATTAGAAATGGAAAAACAAAGTACCCATAGCGAAGTAAAAGCTACATATTCGGTCGTGACTACAGAGGAAGGAACCTTCTTACAGATTGATACTTATGGTTCAACATCACGTGAAATTCTCGGAAAGAAAAGTCAGTCTATCCGTTTATCTAGAGATGCAATCACTCAATTAGTACAAATTATTAACGACAATAAATTAATTTAGTCATGTAGCGCTGCTCATCGTCCAACTGACTCTAAATTATATAAGATATTGATTAATTGAAGATATGCTGGAGTTTGAACAGACTCGCTATACTTATTGAAAATGCCGCCGACAGCCTGAATAATTGTAGTCGAGCCTGCAGGGAAGCCACTTTGTAAACCAATAAACGCCGTATCACTTAGATTATTGTACCGACTATTATAACCTCCCAAGATGAAGTGGACTCAGATCACTGAAACGACCAATTTCCCACTCGGCAATAAGCGTCTGGTACTGAGGTCGCCAGCGTCGACTTTGAGCCAGAATCTATCTCAAATTTCTATTAAGCAATTGGTTCTACTAGCTAACAGATATGCGCGAATGCTAACAGGATTAAGCACTAGCATGGAAGTGACCATCCGTGACAGGACGTCACGGTTGAGCATCCAGGGATGGACTTGCTGCGAGTCACTGGAATGCAAGTGCTTGATAATATGCCTAACCCTTATCGTTTCAAACTGAGTGGCAATAAGTATCTGGTACTTCGGCCGCCGGCGTCGGCTTTAACTAAAAACCGCTGTTCAACCATTTGCGCAAGATGACGGGTGGCGGTGGCGCGACTCACCTTCGCGACTTTTTGGTACTGGCTACTATTAATCCCTAGTTCAAAATCGCCGTCTAACATGCGATTGAGTACTTTGGCTTGCTCTTGACTCAATAAAGATTGGTCGACACTTTGCCAATACTGAGTTTTCGACAGCGTTCTGCTCACATCTGCCATCGCATTGAGTAAGCAATCATTGAGGGTTTCAAAAAACCAGACTAACCAAGGAGTAATATCGACATCGCCCCTTTGAGTGGACTCTAAAATGTCATAGTAGGTTTGGCGACGGGCAAGAATACTGACCGACATAGCGTAAAAACGAATCGAGCGTTTCTCCGCTTGCGCCAGAGCTAAATCAGTCAATAAGCGCGTGATGCGCCCATTACCATCATCAAGTGGATGAAGAGTAACAAACCAAAGATGTGTTATCGCCGCACGGATAAGCGGATCTAAAGCCTGCGCTTGCCGTGAAGCATTAAACCATTCGATAAACTGCGAGAGTTCAGCATCCAAGACTGCTCTAGAAGGTGCCTCAAAATGCACTGTTGGTTTATCAATGCGGCCAGAGACAACCTGCATAGGTGTATCGCCACGCAGCGTTCCGCCAATAACAGGGTTAAGTAATGTGTAACCCAGCGGAAATAACTGCTGATGCCAGCCCAATATCCGTTCGAGGGTTAATTCAGTCTCTAAATTTTTTAAGGCATCGAGCATCATATCAGCCAAACCATCGGTTTGCGCTGTTGTCGGATACGGTTTGCCTTCAGTCACGCCGAGTTTTTTAGCTAAGGATGAGCGCACCGAAGCCGCATTGAGCGTTTCACCTTCGATGGCACTGGAATGGATAATGTTAGCGAGTAAGATGTCGAGTGTAGCGTCTGAAGTTAATAGGCTGTTGTCGTGACTTAGCAGTTGCTTGCCAAGCAGTTGGCCCTGATTGAAATAGACCTGACGCAGCAAGGCATCAATGCTGCTGGTGTTCCAATGAAACTTAGGCCAATCGGCTTGCTGCCAAATCCACATATCTACCCCATGAGTCGAATAATAAGCCTATTCTACTCACATAATGAGGCGAATAACAAACCTATTCGCCTCACATTATGAGTTAAATAGCGCTAATAATCGCCTCATCAATACCAATATGGCTATGCAATGCAGGGAAATGAGCCTTGTTGGTAATCCGGGATCTCGTTTCTAAGCCTTGCGGTCATCCACTTGCTATTATTGTGCAGCTACAGTGCAGCTATCATACAATTTAGTGGCGCCTTTACTGTGGCGCATTGCCGTTGTTCGTGACTTTTATGTATATACCCAAGCTACCTGAATATACGAGTTTCAGAGCGTCTAGGGTGATTCAATTCAAGGCGCATCAATGACAGAATGTCGGCCACCTTTTGAATTGATGCAACACGGAAGTGGAGTGCCCTAGGCGCTCCGTCCCGGCGGGTTTTAACGCACTTTATGCTGTGTTGGTTATTTTTAACTTAGCCCGCTAGGTCTGCAAATAACCGCCTTGCCTAAAGTGCGTTAAACTCCCGCTGAATCCTGCATCTTCAGGTTGTTTGGGTATACTACCGACAAAGCCTTCGCGCTGAGATATAATGCCGCCGCTGATTTGACACGCCAATGTGAAACGCCGAGGTTGAAACTTACGGCTTTACCGCACCGCTGACACACATTCTGAGCCTAACCTATGTCTGATAACGCCAACAATTCACCAACCTCTACTCACGTACAATGTACTGCTAATGCACGGCGTATCAGCAATGTTCAACCTACTGGTCATTCACAGATTGCGACGCCAGATGCAATGTATCCAGTCCAGTCGAATGCGCTCAGTGACGAACAGATAAAGGTGAAAAAACAGAAGGTCTTTATCATAGGTTTGCCACGCACGGGCACCACGAGTGTAAGTGTGGCGCTGTTGGAGCAAGGGCTAAAAGTGGCACACATGGCCTTTACTAAGCAGGCATTTATGCTGGCCGACGCCGTGTCCGACACGCCTTGTTTCAGCGATTATCAGCAGTTGGATTTATTATTTCCCGAGGCAGTGTTTGTCTATCTCGACCGCGATATCAATACTTGGTTGCCTTCGATGCAGATGTTACTTGGTAAAATGGCGCCCCATTTGGATGAAAAAACAGGCCGCTTCCATCCAATATTAAAGCGCAGTTTTAGGCATACTTTCGCCATAGATAAAGTGGCGGAACCTGCCAGCAGTGAGCACTTAATTGCTTGTTATCAAAAGCATCAGCAAGAAGTGTTCACTTACTTTAATGGGCGGGAAGACTTTAT
Source organism: Shewanella sp. NKUCC01_JLK (assembly GCF_019345615.1). Taxonomy (NCBI): domain Bacteria; kingdom Pseudomonadati; phylum Pseudomonadota; class Gammaproteobacteria; order Alteromonadales; family Shewanellaceae; genus Shewanella; species Shewanella sp. NKUCC01_JLK. The sequence continues at coordinate 62,163 of NZ_JAHKRD010000012.1, forward strand.
TTCAATCGATGTGAGCCATGCAGGAAGCTTAAGTCAGTTACTGCAATTTTTGGGAATGGAAGCAAACGCGGAGAATCGCGATGTCGCATTAGGTTTAAGCGAGCCGCTGAGTTTCCCTAAACTTAACGTGGGCCGCAACGTGGCAAGTTGGGGCGAATATAAACACCCCAACAAGGTCAACACCAATAGCGCAGGCCCACAAAGCCGTAAGTTTTTCGACTACACGCTTTAACAATGCATTGGATCAGTACACAAATACCAATGCACAGATATCCAAGCGCTGAATTAAAAATTAGCTTTAAGCACAGCCTCTTGGTCGAGCAAGCTTTGGTACAAGGTAAACTGGTTGGCGGCGCGGTCTAAATTATGGCCTTCGCGGTGGATGTGGAAATACACATCACCGTTAAGATAATCCGTTAAAAAACGCACACCTATCATCAAACAAATCACCCGAGCACCGAGCCACAGACTGCGCTTTTCGTCTTCCGTTAAAACGTCACCCAACTCGCTCAAGTAGCCACGGCAAATCGCGGCGAAGATGTCTTGACGCACTTGGACTTTATCCAAGGCCGTAGAGTCTTCCTCCTCTGGCGAGCAGAAAGTGCGGACCATGTCGCCAAAGTCATACATAAGATGACCTTTCATACAGGTATCTAAATCGATAATCGCCATGCTGGACATGTCGCGTTTATCAAAAAGCATGTTATTGATTTTAGTGTCGTTATGACAAATTCGCAGTGGCAGCTTTGGCGATATTTCTGCAAGTTCATCCAGCAAAGCCTGCTGAGATAACGCGTAATCGACCCAATGACGGCAGAGCGCTAAACGATGTTGACTATCGAGTTCAGCGGCCTGCTTTAGTAAGGCCATGCGTCCCGGTAAATGGTGAAATTGAGGGATCACATCTTCAAGCTCTGTCGCATCAAAATCACTCAAGGCTGAGGCAAAATGCCCAAAGGCCTTGGCCGCCATTTCCGCTTCTTGTTCCGACTTAACCACTTCAATGCTGAGACTATGGGGCAAGTAACTGATCGCACGCCAAAATCCTTGCTCGCCTAAATCGATAGCCAGCTCACCCTCTTGGGTTAAACATGGGCTAACGACTTTAAGGCCGTATTGTTGCTGCAATGACTTAGCGCATAAATGATGGCTAATTTTATCGGCATTGCAGACCAAAGCGTTGGGTGTTTTAAATACCTCAGTGTTAATTCGCTGCAATACCAATTCGCCCGCAGGCCAGCGCACTAAAAGGGTGTCATTGATGTGACCATTGCCGAGGGCAGAAATTTTCGCCTCGGCAGATTCAATACCAAAATGAGGCAACACTGACTGCCTGATGAGTTTAATCACTCAATAACTCCGTTAATTTTTGTTTTACCCAGACAGTGTCCTGCGGATAAGTCACGCCAAGCCATGGCTCACAGGCAACATCGACATAGACAGGCAAACCTTGCTCAATTCCCGCTTGTACTATGGCGGGTAAATAGCATTCAGACTTAGGTTGTTGCCCCTGTTGCCCGATAAATTCGGTTAATTCACGTTTAATAACATCAAATATGTTTGGGGAGAAGCCCCAGCATGTCATAGATACCAAGGACTGCGCCGGCAAATTAGCATGACCCTGCGGGCAATCACCCATTAAGTGGCCTGCTTGCTCGGCGATATTAAGCCATTCGGCGACCGATTTAAGCTGACCATTTTCAACCTGACACAAACCACGGTTAACGCCACCGTACTCCGACAACGTGAGTTCTATGGGATAGGCCACCATCATCCACTCAGTTGGCCTAGTGCTTAAGCCTTTGGCTAAGGAAGCAAAAGCACTATCGCCATAAAAATCATCGGCATTGATAACGGCCATTGGCCCTTTAACGAGATGGCGCGCACTCCAGAGTGCATGGGCCGTGCCCCAAGGTTTAAGCCTGTGGCTAAGATCCGCCAACTGCGCCGCTTTGGGTAAATCCGTTAAGACTTGATAGCAAAAATGATATTCAAAATCGGCTGGCAAAAATCGTGTCAGGATCTCAGTTAATTCACTTTCTAACTCTGGGCGGATCACCAGCACAGCACGCTGAAAACCACTGCGAATAGCCGACATGATTGATAGCACCAACATGGGTTCACCCGCGGGGCCGAGTGCCGCCAATTGCTTATCGCCGCCGAAACGACTACCTAGCCCCGCAGCCATAATGACTAAGGTCAATTCTGTATTCATGCTGGATTGATATATTCAGTTCAAATTTAAAAGTGTTTCCCCAAACCGCAGCGACCTAAACAACCTAAAGTACGGTTTGAGAAAAAGAGGAGCAAAAGTGTAATCTACCCCTCTAATTGTGACTAGCATTTCAGCAGAATTTTTATCGACTTAGCTGCAGACTTTTTTAACGAGCAATATAATCGCCAAAGGTGCGATTTTGTTCCAATATCGCTTGGCTGCCCTTAAGACTGAACTTATAACCACACAGGCTAATATTACCTCGACGGGCGAGGTCAATAATGATGGCCTGAGTATCGAGTGGTGAGAATCGCGCCTCTGAAGCGGAATCCGCTTTCAGATCCACAGTCACAGGACGATAGTCAGTGCCATTGTTAAAGGATAAGACGCTGCAAGTTTTATCTCCCTTTGCCGTCGCTAAGGACCACAGGTTTTGTGCTTTACCTTTCTCACCGAGCCAACGCATGATCAAGATGTCATCCTCCAGCGCCACAGAAAAACCGTCCGGTAACGCGAGCGTCACCCGCTCACCCGCATAGGGCGCAATCGCGTTAACCGTGACAACTTCTGCACCATCACCCGTCTCTGCGTCACCATTTGGCCAAAGTCCCCACACCAAGGCAATCAAGAGCACCACGCCACAGCCAATTCCTGCTGGGCGCCAATAACGGCGTTCCACTTTCGGCAGTTTAATCTTAGGCAACACCAAGAAACGCTTTAGTGGCGCCAAAAACTCAAATAAACCGCGAAATAGCTCGGTCATCGAACCAGAATCTTTTGCTTCGGCGCGGCGCTGACGCACTTCTTCGGCATGATCTCTATCGTTAAAGCTGTCAGGCTCGTCATCTTCTTCGGCGGTAAAACGCCAACCGGGTTCAGCACTACGCTCGGCAGGATCTAATTGCGCCGCAGTAAAGTCGACATGTTTCAAATCAACATTGTCCACATCGACATCGACCAACTCAATGTGGGTCTGTTCAACGCGGCTAGTATTAGCAGGACGAAAATCCGCATGGCTGTCTGGTATCACAAAATCGGCAGGATTCTGCGTCATTCGAGTTAACGCATCAAAGCGCAGCTCATCTTGACGCAACGCCTCTCGCTCTGCCTCCGCCGCGCTAACACTCGGCTCAACCCTCGGCGATGTTAAAACAGATTCAACATGGGTAGACAAATCGACCTCTGGCTCAGACACAGTCTCAGCACTAATGGTTTGGGCATGAAGCTGCTCAACATGTGGTTCATGCCTTTCAGCTTGAGGTTGTGCTTGAATATGAGAGGTAGATTTTGCCGATTGTCTTACGGCAACGTCTTGAGCAACAATAGGTTTAGGATCAATGATGTTAGGATCTATGGCAGTTTTAGATGCCATGGCTTTAGGGTCTATAGTGTTAGGATCTACGATTTTAGGATCTATGGTTTTAGGTGCGATGGTTTTAGGAACGATAGTCGGTTCCACACGGCGCCTAGGCATTGCCTGTGATGTTGGTGCATCCAGCTCAGGACCGAAATAACCGTAGCGATAATCCACTATCGTTGGTGCAGGAAAGCGCCAGCCCCAAAATGTCAGTCCCGCGGCTAACACTAAACTCAATCCAATTAAGGCAATATGCACACCGGCCGCTAACAGGCCGATGAAAATTATTAACGGCAATAGAAATACGCCAATCAAGCCTTTTGACTTATCGGCATCGGCCAAACGACGCAAACTGGTGAGCCCTAATAAAGGTAGACCCAACAATGCCAGCAAATACATCAGAAAATTAGCCCCAAAAGCAGCGGCGGCAAATGCAATACAGACGTAAACGCCAACACTGATTGCGACAAAACGGGGACGAGAATCACGCCCGTAAAGGCAGAAAAGAGATTTTAACAGCACGACCCTTCCTTTATTGTTGTAAAAACGAGATACAAAAAGACACTCATTGCCTTATTCGCACGAGCGTAACCAATTTACCCGCAATTGTCAGTGCCTACGACCCAAGTCGGATAAAAATGCACATAATATCGAAGTAAATCTAAAATAGGCTTAAATTGCCAGCCAACAAGCCCTAGTATTTCTATGGTCAAAATCGGTATAATACTCGGCTTTCTGGGCCCTTCTTGCGTTAACCCATTGGATATTTAGCTCATGACCGCACGCGGAAATTTATTTATTGTGTCGGCGCCAAGTGGCGCAGGTAAATCCTCGTTGATTTCAGCCTTGCTTAAAGACAAGCCAGCCGACATGCAGGTTTCGGTATCTCATACCACCCGCGCACCACGCCCAGGTGAAGTTGATGGTCAACACTATCACTTCGTTAATGTTGAGCAATTCAAAGCCTTAATTGCTGAAAATGCCTTTTTTGAATGGGCAGAAGTGTTTGGCAATTACTATGGTACCTCGCGCCATGTAATCGAACATACGCTCACCCAAGGTATCGATGTTTTCCTCGATATCGACTGGCAAGGTGCCGAACAAGTTAAAGCCGTGATGCCAGAAGCCGTTGGTGTGTTTATTCTACCACCCTCTAAAGCCGAGCTAGAACGCCGCCTCACTGGTCGCGGACAAGACAGTAGCGATGTTATCGCCAGCCGTATGGCACAAGCCGTATCGGAAATGTCCCACTATAAAGAATATGATTTTATTATCGTCAACGACGATTTTGACACTGCCTTAGCCGATTTGCGTGCCATCATTCGCAGTCAGCGCTTAACAGGTGCTAGTCAGATCCACGCGCAAAATGATATGCTTCACGATCTGTTGGCAGGATAGCTGTCATAGTGTACAATTTTGCGTCATTTTTTCCCTAGATAAACTGGAGTTTCAACACATGGCTCGCGTAACTGTAGAAGACGCCGTAGAACAAATCGGCAACCGTTTTGATATGATCTTGGTTGCGGCGCGTCGTGCTCGCCAAATCGCCGTGCAGGGTAAAGACCCTATGGTTGAAGAGATGAACGACAAACCCACGGTTATCGCCCTGCGTGAAATCGAACTAGGTTTAGTTAATGCTCACACCTTAGATGCCGATGAGCGTCAAACGGTACGTGAACGTGAAGCCGCTGAAATTGCAGCGGTTGCAGCCATTGCTGAAGGTCGTTCATTATAGTTTTTGAGTAAAAACCTATTTAGGTAAAAGGAGAGCTGCCACTTGTATCTGTTTGAAGGTCTAAAGGAGTCTGCTTCCGGTTACTTAGAACCTGAACAGGTAGAATTGCTCAAGCAGGCGTACCAGATTGCGCGCGATGCCCACGAAGGGCAAATGCGCACGAGTGGCGAACCTTATATTACTCATCCGGTTGCGGTTGCCCGCATCCTTGCTGACATGCGTCTTGATCATGAGACGCTGATGGCAGCACTGCTCCACGACACTATCGAAGATACCCATGTCACCAAAGACGACTTAGCCGAACTATTCGGTGTCGCGGTGGCCGAACTCGTCGAAGGCGTGTCAAAACTCGATAAGCTTAAATTTCGCGACAAGAAAGAAGCTCAGGCTGAAAACTTCCGTAAAATGATGATGGCGATGACGCAGGATATCCGCGTTATCCTCATCAAGCTTGCCGATAGAACCCACAACATGCGTACCTTAGGCGCACTGCGTCCCGACAAACGTCGCCGTATCGCCCGCGAAACCTTAGAAATCTACGCGCCCATCGCTAACCGTCTCGGTATCCATAACATCAAGACAGAGTTAGAAGACTTAGGTTTCCAAGCGTATTACCCCATGCGATATCGGGTGCTTAAAGAAGTCGTTAAAGCCGCCCGTGGCAATCGCAAAGAATTGATCCAAGGCATCGAAGCCGCTGTGTATACGCGCTTAAACGATGCGGGTATTCCGGGAAAAGTCAAAGGTCGCGAGAAAAACCTCTACTCCATCTATAACAAGATGCAGAGTAAAGAGCTGCAATTCCAAGAAGTCATGGATATCTACGCCTTTAGGGTGATAGTCGATTCCATCGACACTTGTTATCGCGTACTCGGCGCCATGCATGGACTGTACAAACCTCGTCCCGGTCGTTTCAAAGATTATATCGCTATCCCTAAAGCCAACGGTTATCAGTCTCTCCATACCTCTTTATTTGGTCCACACGGCGTGCCCGTTGAGATCCAAATTCGTACCGAAGATATGGACCAGATGGCCGACAAAGGGGTTGCCGCACACTGGGCCTACAAAGGCGGTGCGCAAACAGGCCAAGGCACGACGACTCAAGTGCGTGCCCGTAAGTGGATGCAAAGCTTGTTGGAATTACAACAAAGCGCTAGCACCTCATTCGAATTCGTTGAAAACGTGAAGACGGAACTCTTCCCTGAAGAGATTTATGTGTTCACCCCTGAAGGTCGCATTCTAGAATTACCTGTCAATGCCACTGCAGTAGACTTTGCCTACGAAGTGCATACGGACGTGGGTAATACCTGCGTCGGTGCCCGCGTTAACCGCCAAGCCTATCCGCTTAGCCAACCGTTAATTTCAGGCCAAACCGTTGAAATTATTACCGCTAAAGGCGCACGTCCTAATGCCGCTTGGCTGAACTTTGTGGTAACCGGTAAGGCCCGCGCTAAAATCCGCCAAGTGCTGAAAAGCCTTAAGGGTGATGACGCGATTGCGCTCGGTCGCCGCCTGCTCAACCATGCGCTAGGCAAAACTAAACTCGACAACATTGCGCCTGAGCAGATTGAAAAAGTCATTCGCGATACTAAACATACGACGCTCGATTCGCTGCTCGCCGACATCGGCCTTGGCAATGCCATGAGTATTGTTATCGCCCAGCGTTTGATTGGCGATAATCTTGAGAATCAAGAGAGCCGCGACGGCCACATGATGCCAATTCGTGGCGCCGAAGGCATGCTCGTTACCTTCGCCAACTGTTGCCGCCCCATCCCAGGTGATGCCGTGATAGCCCACGTAAGCCAAGGTAAGGGCTTAGTGGTGCACATGGAAAACTGCGCCAATATTCGTGGTTATCAAGGCGAGCCAGACAAGTATATTCCCGTACAATGGGATAATGTTGAAGGCGTTGATTACCAAGCCAATCTGCGGGTCGAAATCGTTAACCACCAAGGTGCGCTGGCGAAGATCACCTCGATCATTGCCGCCGAAGGTTCAAACATTCACAACCTCAGCACTGAAGAACGTGATGGTCGCGTGTATTTGATCAACCTGCGGATTTCGGTGAAAGACAGGATACATTTAGCCAACGTAATGCGCCGAATAAGGGTACTGCCCGAAGTACTGCGCACATCCCGTAATCGTTAATTAACTCAACACTAGAGAGAGCGTCATGGCAGAAAAAATCATCATAGCGACCGAAAACGCCCCAGCGGCCATAGGCACTTATTCACAAGCGGTTAAAGTCGGCAGCACAGTGTATTTATCTGGCCAAATCCCGCTTGTGCCAAGCACAATGCAAATCGTCAGCGATGATTTTGAAGCGCAAGTCGTGCAAGTATTTGAAAACCTGACGGCGGTTTGTACTGCTGCGGGTGGTTCAATCAACGATATCGTTAAACTCAACATCTTCCTGATTGATTTAAGCCACTTCGCTAAAGTGAATGAAATCATGAGCCGTTACTTCAGCCAGCCATATCCAGCACGTGCTGCTATCGGCGTGAAGCAATTGCCGAAGGATTCTCAAGTTGAAATGGACGGCGTGATGGAGCTGTAAGCGCTAGCATTTCACCTTCTATAAACAAAAAGGCGCTACGGCGCCTTTTTGTTGCCAACACAATCCCCCCGCTCGCCACTCTCTTCATCTTGCTTTCATACCAATCACATTAAATATCTAATCAGTTCAGAGCCTCACAGGCATTTCAATCCAAGGCGCATTGACGCAGAAATGGTTATTCCCTTTTAAGTCAATGCAACACCGGAGTGGGATGCCTGTGTGACTCCCGAAGGGCGGCTGATGTTCACTACATGGCAACGTGCTTTATACTGCGTTTAAGGCTTTCGACAGAGCACCACTATGCCTTCAAGCCTTCGCCTTGTCTAAAGCGCGTTGAACTCCCGCTGAATGAACAGATATTTAATACGATTGGTATAACACTCAACTTGTAGGCTTTGCGCTCCATTCTCATATTTTACAATCTTGTAAACTATTTGCGCGAGCTCACAAAACTCGCCATACTGGGTACAGCCAAAAGAACAATAAATAACAGGGAATTGCCAATGGATACAGCGATTAAGACGCCAATTGAAATGCTGGCGCACTGGGCTAATACTCAGGGGGACCAAGTCTATTTACGCCAACCGATCAAGGGTCAATTCCTTGATTTTACTTGGGCTGAAGTTCAAGAAAAAGTTCAACAACTTGCCGGAGCCTTACATCACTTAGGCTTAGAGCGTGGTGATAAAATTGCCGTTCTCTCTAAAAACTGTGCCGAATGGTTTATCACCGACCTCGCGTTGATGCACGGCGGCTATGTCAGCGTACCTATTTACCCTACCGCCAACACAGATACTATTCGCTATGTGCTGCAACACAGTGGCGCAAAAGCCATTTTTCTCGGCAAGCTTGACCATTGGGCTGACCAAGAGGCTGGTGTCGGCGGCGAGCTACTACGCCTTGCCATGCCCTATGATACGATGCCAGCACAATATCAATGGGAACAATTGCTTAAGCTAGGCTATCCCTTAGTTAATGCCCCGCTGCCGACTCCAGATCAAGTGATGACACTCATCTATACCTCTGGCTCGACTGGCCAACCTAAGGGCGCGATTCAAACCTTCGCCAGCTATGGCTGGACTTGCCAAGCGGTAGTCCGTGACCTGCGCACCGATGGCAACGATAGACTTTTATCCTATTTACCCTTAGCCCATATCACAGAGCGCGTTGCGATTGAAGGCTCATCCTTCTACTCAGGTAGTGTGGTGGCTTTCGTTGAAAGTCTCGACTCCTTCGTTGTCGATGTTCAACGGGCAAAACCAACGGTATTCTTCTCGGTACCACGGTTATGGAGCCTGTTTCAGAAAAACATTATCGACAAAATTGGGGTCAGTAAACTTAATCTATTGTTGAAAATCCCACTGCTTAACAGCTTTGTGAAATACAAAATCCATAAGGGTTTAGGCTTGAACCATTGTCGTCTACTCGGCTCTGGCTCGGCGCCAATTCCACCATCACTGATCCACTGGTATCACAGTATGGGTCTTAATATCTGCGAAGCTTGGGGTATGACAGAAAACTGTGCCTATTCGATCATCAACTATCCTTTTGATGCGCGTAAAATTGGTACTGTTGGCCGCCCAGTTGAGGATTGCCAGATCCGCCAAGGCGAGGATGGTGAGCTACTGCTCAAGAGTCCGGGATTAATGACAGCTTATTATCTGCAGCCTGAAGCTACTGCAGCGGCATTCGATGCTGATGGTTTCTTCCACACAGGCGATTTGTGCTCAATTGATGCCGATGGTTGTGTCACTATTACTGGCCGAGTGAAAGACAACTTTAAAACCGCCAAGGGCAAATATGTAGCGCCCGTGCCTATCGAACGTAAACTGGCACAGGATCCCCATGTTGAACTGATCTGCGTGATTGGCTCTGGTCTGCCACATCCCGTCGCTCTAGTGCAGTTATCCGAAGGGGCAAATCTACAAGCCCGCGAAGAAGTCCGCTCCTCACTCAAAGCGACACTCGATAGCGTTAATCCGCACTTAGAGTCACACGAACATGTCGATGCGATTGTCGTGGTCAGTGATCCTTGGACGATTGAAAATGATGCGCTCACACCTACCCTCAAAATCAAACGCCATGTGCTTGAAAAAGCCTTTAGCGAACGAGTTGACGGCATTCGTGGCGCCCAAGTCCGCTGGGAAGATGAATTAACTCAAAAATAACTAGGCCAAACAATCAGTTGGCGAGTATGGTCATCAGCTAAAACTAAGCACGCCTAGGGTGTGCTTTTTTATGACATATTCTGTCAAAATCCGATAAAACCACGTATCATGTGCGCCAGTCGGCCAAGGGGCAATTCCCTTGTACTTTTCCATTCAATATTAGGTTTAACAGAGTCTAACGATGCTAATTACACTATCGATTATTGGCGGTTTTATTATTTTAACCTTAGGCGCTGAAGCCCTAGTTCGTGGCGCGAGTTCAATCGCTCTACGTTTAGGTATTACGCCACTTATCATAGGCTTAACTATTGTAGCCTTTGGTACTAGCGCACCAGAACTGGCTGTGAGTGTAAAATCTGCTCTAGCAGGAAACAGCGGTATCGCCTTAGGTAACGTTATTGGCTCTAACATTGCTAACATAGGTTTGATTTTAGCCATCACGGCACTTATCCGCCCTATTCAAGTGCAATCTCAAGTCGTAAAGCGTGATATCCCTTTGATGATATTGGCTTCTATGTTGTTCTGGGCACTCTTGTTAGATGGCGAGCTCAGCCTAATTGACGGTGTGATATTGCTGTCACTACTGTTCGGTTATTTAGCCTTTAGTTACATCAGCTCGAAAAATGGTAATGAAGAGGAAGAGATTGAAGCAGGTCCAAATAATCCGCTACTTTCAGCCCTATTTATCTTAGTCGGTATTGGTATGTTAGTCGGTGGCGGTATTTTGTTTGTCAACGGCGCAGTAGATTTAGCCAAGACCTTCGGTATCAGTGAAGTCATTATCGGCTTAACGATCGTGGCGATTGGTACCAGTATGCCAGAGTTAGTAACTTCTGTTCTAGCGGCACTGAAAGGTCAGAGTGACATAGCCATAGGTAACGTTGTCGGTTCTAACATATTCAATATTTTGGGTATTTTAGGTATTACTGCAATAGTACAGCCAGTATCATCACTTGGCTTCCAACCCTTTGATTTCATAGTGATGTTGGCATTTGCCATCATGATTTTACCTTTCGCTTGGACAGGATTTCGTATTGGCCGCCGCGAAGGTTCAGTATTACTACTGTGCTACTTAGGTTACTTGGGCTACCTAATAAACCAAGCAAGCACTCAAGCTGTGGTATAACACTTAGCTGCTCATTTACGATAAAAAAACACCGGAGCCTCTCCGGTGTTTTGCTCTCTAGGTATTGCTGTCCTTTATTCATCACGCACTTTCTTTAAAGCACACCTCATAAAAAATATAAGCAAATAACTCAACTGATGACATTTGTCATGCCAAAGCCATGACCTTTGTGTCTGCACTTCTTCTATCGAATTTCTGATAATGAGCCCGTACCCAAACATTGGGAAACTCACTCAATAAGGAAATACCATGAAAGCATTACTCCTCGCCTCCAGCTTTTTGCTTATCAGTACTCACTCGTTTGCAGCAACGCCATCAAACACTAACATCACCAATGTAGACGCGGCCTCGAATGCGATGAATCTAACGCAATTACAACAACTGAGCGGTAGCACTCAAGATTATGATAAAGCCTATGCGAACTATCGCTTAGCCATCAGTGCCAATGTAATGGGGCAGAAAACACTCGCTAGCAGCGCACTGAGTGCAGCGCAAACCACATTAGAAGCACTCGAAACCAGCCAAGCGAATGCAGAATCCCTCGCGCTATTATCGTCGGTTTATGGCATGCAAATCGCCTTAGACAATAGCAAAGGTGCAACGCTCGGCATGAAATCCGCCAAGGCGATTGCCAGTGCCGAACAATTAGAACCACAAAATCCACGGGTAGCGCTTATTAAAGCCATCGCCGCCTATAACACGCCAGCCATATTTGGCGGCAGCATGCAAAATGCTAAGACCTTAGCCACTACGGCCATAGAAAGATTCGCCCAGCCTTGCGACAATATTTGCTGGGGTGAAGCCGAAGCCTACACGTGGCGCGGGCTCGCTAAACAGGAATTAGGCGATAGCCAAGGCGCGATTGAAGATTGGCAACAAGCGATCAAAGTACAAGCAGATTACGGTTGGGCAAAATTTTTGCTTCAACAAAATCAGCAATTAAGTGCAAAATAGACAAAGTTGTTAACGGGGATCTATGGCGCTGACGATAGCGCCAATCCCTAAAAAGAATAAATTAAAACAGATGCCATCGGTGGGCATTGAACAACCAACTCAGTGACACAGAGGCATCATGATAAGCACTCCCCTTCAGCTCGAACGAAAACTTGCTTGGGTGTATTTGATAAACTTAGTGTTTTATCTGATCCCACTTGCCATAAATCCCTATCCAAGTTGGAAAATCGCCCTCAGTTTTGCTGTGTTAATCCCTTTTATTGCCAGTTATTTTTGGACTTATAAGTGCAATAGCCGTAGCGCCTATCTGCCCATTCTCATTATGGTGGTCATAGCAATAGCGATCACACCAATCAACCCAGGCTCTATCTCGCTATTTACCTTTGCCGCCTTCTTCATTGGCTTTTTTTATCCTCTCCGGACCTGTCTGTTGGCTATTGCAGCCCTCATCGGCCTGTTGTTTGCCCTCAATGAGATTTACCACTTTAACAGTTACTACTTTCCGCTTTACGGCTCGGGATTAGTGCTCGGCGTGGGCATGTTTGGTGTCGCCGAACGCAGACGTTATCGGCATAAATTGAAAGAACAGCAAAGTGCCCAAGAAATTACCACCTTGGCCACTATGCTTGAGCGTGAACGTATCGCGCGGGATCTACACGACATTATGGGGCATAGCCTATCTTCCATCGCCCTTAAGGCTGAGCTAGCCGAAAAACTTATCGCAAAACAAGAATATGAACTCGCATCAACCCAATTGATTGAGCTAGGACAAATTGCGAGGGAAAGTTTAAGCCAGATCCGCCACACAGTGTCAGACTACAAACACAAGGGCCTAGAGAGTTGCGTGACGCAGCTTTGTAAATCCTTAAGGGATAAAGGCTTAAGTGTCGAGCTCAGTGGTGAGCTACCCAAGCTAGGTGCAAGCACAGAAAGCCAACTGAGTTTGATCCTCACCGAACTTATTAATAATATTCTCCGCCATAGCGGTGCAAGTGAATGCTCTATCCACTTTTCTAAGCAATCAGACCGCCTGCTGCTAGAAGTCAAAGACAATGCCGCGGCCAAACCTTTTATAGAAGGTAATGGCCTCACTGGTATACGCGAGCGTCTCGACAGTTTAGGCGGCAGCTTGAGCTATAATCTCGAACAGGGATATAGATTTACCGTCAGTTTACCTTTGCAGGGAGCAACACATTAATGAAGATTTTATTGGCGGAAGATCAAGCTATGGTGCGAGGAGCACTCGCCGCACTCCTTACGCTTGCAGGGGGTTTTAGTATCACCCAAGCGAGTGACGGCGACGAAGCTCTAAGCTTACTCAAACAGCAAAGCTTTGATCTCTTGCTAACGGATATCGAGATGCCCGGCCGCACAGGCTTAGAGCTGGCTACATGGTTAAAGGAGCAACATAGCCAAACTAAGGTTGTGGTCATTACCACCTTCGGCCGTGCGGGCTATATTAAACGTGCCATCGAAGCGGGTGTGGGCGGCTTTCTGCTTAAAGATGCGCCCTCGGAAACCTTAGTCAACGCGATTCAACAAGTGATGGCGGGAAAACGAGTGATCGATCCTGAACTTGCCATGATGGCGATTGGCGATGTCGACCCGCTCAACGATAAAGAACGCCGCGCTCTTCGCCTCGCTAGCGAAGGCAAATCCACCTCCGACATCGCCGAAACTCTTTTTATCGCCGAAGGGACTGTTCGCAACTACCTCTCTGAAGCCATAGCCAAACTCAATGCCAGTAATCGAATCGATGCAGCCCGCATTGCCAAGCAAAAAGGCTGGTTGTAATAACACTCACAGTTAACCACGCTTTCAGCCTAACGAGATCTTATCAACAATTTTGTGGTCTTAAGGCCACAGAAGGATATTAGCTATGCTTCCAAACAAAATTTGATAACACCCTAATTCCCCTTGAGATTGCCTTACGCTTATTCTCTGTTAATATATGTATAAATTCACAGTGATTGAGTGCTAACGACTTGCAGCAATTGGATCTTGTTCCGATCACCGACCTCAAAGGCGTCGCCAAAAAGGTCGCGGAGAAACTCGCAAAGCTCGGCATCACAACAGTACAAGATCTGCTGTTTCACTTACCCCTGCGCTACGAAGATAGAACCCAAATCTATCCCATTGCCGCCCTCAGCCTAGGCGGTTATGGCACTATAGAAGCTGAAATCCAATCGACACAAATCATCCAAGGCCGCAAGCGCATGCTGGTCTGCAATGTGCGCGACGATACGGGCAGCTTAAGCCTGCGCTTCTTTAACTTTTCCGTTGCTCAGCGTAATGCCATGCAAAATGGTTTGATGATCCGCGCCTACGGTGAAGTGCGCCGTGGTAGTCATCAAGCTGAGATAGTGCATCCAGAATATAAAGTGGTGTATCCCGGTGAAGATGTTCACCTGAGTGATACCCTAACGCCGATTTATCCCACGACTGAGGGCTTAAAACAGGCGAGTTGGCTAAAGCTGACGGAGCAAGCCTTGGTATTGCTGGAAGAGGGTGGCTTAACTGAGCTGCTGCCACCACAATTGCAACCTAACAACATCAGCCTTAAACAAGCGCTGCAGACGCTACATCGTCCTCCTGCGGGGATCTCTCAGTTCGATTTAGAGCTAGGCCAACACCCAGCCCAGCAACGACTCGTGCAGGAAGAATTACTCGCCCACAATCTCAGCATGTTACGCCTAAGGCAGCGCAGTAATTTAGATGCCGCTGTCACCATGCAAGCCACGGGGCAGTTGCTCAATCCCTTCCTCGCGGCTCTGCCCTTTAAGCCGACGGGCGCCCAGCAAAGAGTCGTGGCTGATATAGGCAAAGATTTAGAAAAACCGCACCCTATGATGCGCTTAGTGCAAGGGGATGTTGGCTCTGGCAAAACCTTAGTCGCGGCGATGGCGGCATTACAAGCGATTGAAAACGGTTATCAAGTTGCCATGATGGCACCGACCGAGTTATTGGCCGAGCAACATGCAACTAACTTTGCCGCTTGGTTTGAGCCACTCGGACTTAAGGTAGGTTGGCTGGCGGGAAAACTTAAAGGCAAGGCCAGAACCCAATCCCTTGCGGATATTGAATCCGGCGCAGCCCAAATGGTGATTGGCACCCATGCCATCTTCCAGCAGCATGTGGTCTTTAGCAAACTCGCGTTAATTATTATCGATGAGCAACACAGATTCGGCGTACACCAACGCTTAGGCCTGCGGGAAAAGGGCGTGAACCAAGGTTTCCACCCGCATCAATTGATCATGACAGCCACACCTATTCCCCGCACGCTTGCGATGACGGCCTATGCAGATCTCGACACGTCCATTATCGATGAACTGCCGCCGGGGCGAACTCCAGTGACCACAGTGGCGATTGCTGATTTACGCCGTAACGAAGTGCTTGAACGGGTGCGTAACGCCGTCATCAGCGACCAACGTCAGGCCTATTGGGTGTGTACTCTGATTGAAGAATCCGAAGTGCTCGAATGCCAAGCCGCCGAAGACACAGCCGAAGAACTGCGCCTCGCCCTGCCCGAGCTCAATATTGGCCTAGTGCATGGCAGGTTGAAGAGCGCCGAGAAACAGCAAATCATGGCCGACTTTAAGGCAGGCATTATTCATCTACTGGTAGCGACAACCGTGATTGAAGTGGGCGTCGACGTACCTAATGCCAGCCTGATGATCATTGAAAACCCTGAACGTTTAGGTCTAGCACAGCTGCATCAACTGCGCGGACGAGTCGGTCGAGGCGCCATCGCAAGCCATTGTGTGTTACTCTACAAGGCGCCGTTGAGCCATACCGCCACCCAAAGACTGAGTGTACTCAGACAAAGCAATGATGGTTTCATCATAGCGCAGAAAGATTTAGAAATTCGTGGCCCAGGTGAAGTGCTTGGCACTAAGCAGACGGGACTGGCTGAGCTCAAAATTGCCGATCTGGTGCGCGATCAAGCTTTGATCCCACACATTCAGAAATTAGCGAGCCATGTAATGGCGCAAGCCCCCGAAAAGGTCGATGCAATTATTTTACGTTGGCTCGGGCACAGACAGCACTATGTGCAGGCTTAGGCCGTAAATATTAAAGGGTAAAGAACGAGGCGTAACATCTGCCTTTACTCGAAATAAATTGTTTATGTTCAGCTAAGCGCTATAGACAAGCGCATGGAAACTTGCAAAATGAACCTGCGGCCTTCAAATAACCCGCTCTTGCACTTTAATGTTAGCTGCATGTATTCACCAAGTTACCTTGACACTCAAGCGAAGGATGTAAAATGCAAGTTAATCAAGATGATAGAATAACACCTCAAGAGACGTCTTCTAGCAGCAATCGCTTTGCGCTTTTTGCGATAGTGCTCGTCGTGCTACTTTCTGCCGGAGGATATTATTACTACAGCGGTGATTCTGACTCACCTAAACTCATTCCTAACGCCCCTATTGTATTGCCTGAAACACCGCCATCTGAACCTATGACGCTCGAAAGTGCGCCAGAGCCTGAAACCACAGAGACGACGCCTGCCGTTACAGAAACGAACATCAATAGCACTGAAACCACTGCAGTGGCAGAGCCTGAAGTTGTCGTAGAACCTGTGCCTGTGCTGGCTGAAAGTGATGCATTTGTGCAACAAAAAGCCCTCGCCATGATCAATAACAATGTGCTGAGTTCTTCGTTAGTGCAGCAAGATCTCGTCCGCCAATTTGTGGTATTCGTGGATAACCTAGCTCAGGGTGAATTAACCCGTAAAGTTAGCCCACTTAAAGGACCAGAGAAGCTGTTCTCAGTCTCAGAAATCACCAACAAAGTGTATTTAAATCCTGAGGGGTTCCACAGATACGACGCCTATGTTGACTCGATTGCCAAAATGGACGAACAGAGCTTAATCACAACTTACAAGCAACTGACGCCGCTCCTAGAGGAAGCTTTTACCGAACTCGGCTACAGCAACGCCAAATTTAACGACAGAATGCTGCAAGCAATTAAAATGTTACTCGCAGCACCTATTATTGAAGATCCGATTGAGCTGAATTCAATTAGCGTTAACTATCAATTCGTTGACCCTAACTTAGAGGCACTACCCAGTGCACAAAAACTGTTGATCCGTATGGGTCCAGAAAATACTCGCAAGTTGAAAGTAGCGCTGCGTAAAATCGAGAGTCAATTGTCGCAATAGGTTATCAAGCTCATGCCAAAAGGCGCTCAGTGCGCCTTTTTTCATTTTAACCTGTAAGTTAAAGTGTCTGCGAAATCAGATAGCCACTGCGATATTTGTTACTCAATGTCGAATAAGCGCTGCAAATCACAGCACTTGATCCCATTCCGTTAACCCGCACAATGCAAATGGCTTCATAAAAAGAAGGGGTATAGTGTAGAATGACCACGCTGTAGAGGGCATTTCGAGCGTCATTCTTCTAACGCGTATACTCCTCACTATGGTATGACAATCCATTAATGTTCTAACTTAGTTAGGGATAACTAAGACAGCTTAAATTTAGTGTCGAGGCAAAGTAGTGCAACTAACATTCAGCATTCTCTCTTGGGGCGCTTGGGCCCCCCAATATCAGCACCATCAAAGTTGGCAAACTTGGTGCGAGAGTTCGGCTGAGCTCAATCTCGATACGCCACCACAGTCGGATACCACCGCTCCCGCACTCAAACAAATTCCCGCCATGCAGCGCCGCCGTTTTAGTCGCTTGACTAAGATGATGTTAGAGGTGAGTTTTCAGTGCGAAATGCCTGCAAATTGTCGCTCTATTTTTGCCTCGCGCCATGGAGAGTTGCAGCGCACCATTGGCCTACTCGAAGACATTATCGCCAAACAACCCTTATCGCCCTTAGGTTTTAGTCAGTCAGTGCACAACACCGCCAGCGGCATTTTTGGCATAGTGGCGGCCAATACCGCGCCTTCAACCTCAGTTGCGGCGGGCACAGAAACCCTGTCCCAAGCTATGGTCGAAGCCTTCGCCCAATTACATCAATCGCCAGAACCATTGTTATTGGTCTTCGGTGATGATCCAGTGCCTCCTGTTTACGATGAGTTTACCCAAGAATTTGAATTACCTTTGGCCCTAGGCCTACAGCTCGCGCCCTTCGATACACCCGCTTCGGCCAAGCTCACGGTCAGCCGCATTTCTAAAGCAACAGCTTTAAATCCGCTGACCTATGGTGCATTTATCCACGCCCTAGCGACGGCGCAAAATATTTCAGGCTGCTTATCCCAATGGCATTGGAGACTTGAGCATGTTTGATGCAGCCCACAGCCATGACGCCGCTAAGGGCCATGAAGATTCAATGCTCAATGCCGCTTATACCTTGCCAGAAACTCGCCGCGAAGGGCTGAATTATGTGCCACGTTGGCTAGGCGGTGTAAGTTGTTATATCGCCTTTGGCTTAGGCGGCTTATTAAGCTCCTTGACCATTTTGCCTTTGCTGCGTTTTTGGCCAGGCACACCAGAGGCGCGGATAATTCGGGTACAAAAGGCCGTGCATTTAATGTTCAAAGGCTTTGTCGCCATGCTCACTTGGGCAGGTGTGATTAAGGTCAGCAGCCACGATGTACAAAAATTACATGATGCCAGAGGCGTTATCGTCATTGCCAACCACCCCAGTTTAGTGGATGTGGTGGTATTGATAAGTCTCATGCCCAATGCGGGCTGCATAGTCAAACAAGCTTTGTGGCGTAATCCATTTTTGCGGGGTGTGGTGTCCTGCGCGGGTTATATTCCCAATCGCGGCGCCGAATTGATGCTAGAGGATTGCCGCGAAGTGCTCGCAAGAGGCACCAATTTAATCATCTTCCCCGAGGGCACGCGTACGGTGGTCGGTGCGACCATTAACCACTTTGCCCGCGGCGCTGCCAATATCGCCTTAAGGGCCGAAGCCGATATTTTACCTGTGGTGCTACGTACCAATGTGCGTGGTTTGACAAAGGAGCAACCTTGGTATGAAATCCCAAGGCAAACCATGGGAATGGCCGTTGAAATCGGCACAATCGTTTCTTACCAGAAGTACCAAGCGGCTTTAGGTGAGCATGCAAAAATGGCCCGGCAGCTGACGCGGGATCTTGAACATTACTATAAACAACAACTCGAAAATAATTATGAACTTAAACAATGAAATAAAGCAGTTAATCATCGACTGTCTCGATCTAGAAGACGTCAGCATTGATGATATTGAAACCGATGCGCCGCTATTTGGCGAAGGTTTAGGCTTAGATTCTATCGACGCCCTCGAGCTCGGCTTAGCCATCAAGAAAAAATTTGATGTCAAAATCGAAGCCAATTCGGATGCCACTAAGGCCCATTTCCACAGTGTTGCCAGCTTAGCTCGCTTTATCGAATCACAGCGTCCATAGGAGAGGAATATGCAAAATCGTGAACAAATCCTCGCTATGCTGACCACTATTTTAGTGGACGAGTTCGAAATTGATGCCGAGGCGATTACGCCTGAGGCCAACCTGTATGAAGAGCTCGATCTCGACAGTATTGATGCCGTCGACTTAGTGATAAAGCTGCAGCAACTGACAGGTAAAAAGATCCAACCCGATGAATTTAAATCAGTTCGCACAATCAACGATGTGATTAATGCTATCGAAGGTTTAGTGAGAACCTAATGCGAGCCTTGCTACAGGTCTTAACCGCCCTAACTTTGCTGGCCTACCCCGTTGCCGTGTATTTAGGGCTCAGTTACTTGCCTGCTGGCACCATAGCGCTCGTGCTGTGTTTATTGCTGATAGTGCGGCTAATGCTACAAAAGCAAAGGGTTAAGACATTAGTTTTACCACTATTAGTGGGGATTGTGCTCACGGCAGGCAGTTATCTTACCAAGCGCAGTGACTGGCTGCTGTATTACCCAGTAGTGATAAATCTCACTATGCTGGCGCTGTTCAGTTATTCACTGCACACTGGCCCTAGCATGATCGAGCGTTTAGCCCGTTTGAAAGAACCCGATTTACCGGATGAAGCCACTGGGTATCTTAAAAAAGTCACGCTACTTTGGTGCGGCTTATTTATCTTCAATGGCACTATGGCGGCTTACACCGCTGGCTTTACTAGCTTAGCAACCTGGACCTTGTATAACGGTTTGATTGCATACGTACTCATGGGACTGCTCCTCGCTGGGGAGTGGTTATATCGCAGCTTTTGGTTGAAGAAAACATGACACAGCTACTCAAAAACTGGTTAACCCAAGGGCCATTTGCCCAACAACTGATCAGCTTTAATCACCACGACATAGTCACAGGTGCCTTATTTACCAATCAGGTGGCGTATTTTTACGAGCAACTGCTGGCCGCGCCAGAGAAAAAATGGCTGCTCGCGAGTGATACCAGCGATCTGTTTGCTGTCGGTTTATGTGCGGCGCTGTTAGCAGGCAAGGAAATTATCTTACCAGCCAACACCCAAACAGGCACGCTGAGCGAGTTAACCCACCAGTTTGAAGGCATATTGTCGGATAAGCCATTGTGTGAAAGTCAGGCCTTTATTCTACTGAGAAAAGAGCTGAGCCTGCCGAGCAAGCCTTGGCCGGCGAGCGAGGTTATCGGTGAACTTGTGCTATTTACCTCCGGCAGCAGTGGCGAACCTAAGGCGATCCGTAAAACACTTCAGCAATTAGACGTTGAAGTCTCAGTGCTCGAACATACCTTTGCCGAACATTTACCCCATTGCAGTGTGGTTTCAACGGTTTCCCACCAGCATATCTATGGCCTGTTATTCAAGATTTTGTGGCCACTCGCCGCCAGTCGGCCGTTTTTAAGCGAGCAGATTGAATACCCAGAAACCTTAAGCTATTACACCGCCTTACTGCCAAACCTGTGTTTGATCAGTAGCCCTGCCCAGTTATCGCGTTTACCTAAGGCCTTAGAGCACGAGCGGCAGCTGCGCTCACCCAGCTTAGTGTTTAGCTCTGGCGGGCCCTTAAGTTTTGCGGCGGCTCAGGGGATCAGCCAATGCTATGGCGATTTGCCCATCGAGATTTTTGGTAGCACAGAAACGGGCGGCATCGCCTATCGCCGTCAGCATGAGGCCGATGAACCTTGGCAAGTGTTTGACAGAATATCGATAGATCAAGATCCTAGCGACGGAGCCTTGCTGCTTAAATCACCTTATTTAGCCGACGATGAATGGTTGCGCTGCGAAGATAAAATCGAACCGACCGAAAATGGCCAGTTTAGACTCAAGGGCCGACTCGATCGCATCGTTAAGATAGAGGAAAAACGTCTATCACTGGCACAAATGGAAACGCTGTTAGGCAGCCATGCCTATGTTGAGCAAGCCGCACTTGTCGTATTGCCGCAGTTTAAATCCCAACTGGGCGCGGTAGTGACCCTCTCCGCACTTGGCCGCAGTGTGCACCAAGAGCAGGGAAAACTCAGTATCAACAATGCGTTAAAAGCACATTTACTGACGCAATTTGAGCGAGTCACCCTGCCACGCCGCTGGCGTTATCCCGATATTTTGCCGCTGAACACTCAGGGTAAGCGTGTCACTGCCCAGTTAGTCGAGTTATTTGATCATGATTAAATCGAGTTTACCGCCGATCCTGCATTCCAATATCGGCATGGATAATATTGAATTACGTCTGTTAGTGGCGGCCGATCTTGAATCTTTTAAGGGACATTTTCCCGAGCAAGCCGTGCTACCGGGCGTGACACAATTAGATTGGGCGGTGCGTTTAGGCTGCCAATATTTCGGCTATTGCGAAACCGTAGCCAACTTAGAAGTGCTTAAGTTTCAGCAACTCATACTGCCGGGGCAAGAAGTCACCCTAAGCATTAGCAATAATGCGGCTAAGGGGAAACTCACCTTCGCCTATAGCGATGGTGAAAACCGCTACGCCTCAGGTCGTATCGCCTTCGATATCTCGCCCGTTAACAGCAGCGATGGGGCGAGCCAGTGCTAACACCTCCCAGCGACTTAGTTGAGTCGGCGCCCATCAAGCTCGCCTTAGTGATCCCCAATTACAATCACAGTGCCGCAATTGCCCAGACCTTGGCCGAACTCGCCCAATTTAATCTGCCCTGTTATTTGATTGATGATGGCAGCAATGACGAAACCCGTTATCTACTGCAATCCTTAGCCCAAACCTATCCTTGGGTGACTTTGCTGCTGCATCCTTACAACCGTGGTAAAGGCGCTGCTGTGATGACGGGCCTACGCCGAGCCTACCGCGATGGCTTTAGTCATGCACTGCAGGTCGATGCCGATGGTCAACACAATCTGGCCGATATTCCAGCTATGGTAGCCAAGGCGCAGGCTAAACCCGATGCGCTGATTTCAGGCAAACCCGAGTACGATGAATCCGTGCCTAAGGGCAGGCTTTATGGCCGTTATATCACCCATTTTTGGGTGTGGGTCGAAACCTTAAGCTTTGATATTCAAGATTCTATGTGTGGCTTTCGCGTTTATCCCCTCGCCGCCACCGAGCGATTACTGTGCCAGCAAGCATTAACGGAGCGAATGGATTTTGATATTGAAATCCTCGTCAAACTCTACTGGCAAGGGGTAGAAATTTTATTCCAGCCGACTAAGGTGATTTATCCCGAAGGTGGTGTTAGTCACTTTCAAGGTGTGGCCGACAATGTTCGCATCACTAAACTGCATACCAAGTTGTTTTTCGGCATGCTCAAACGCCTGCCTTGGCTATTGAAGCGTAAATCACAGCAACAAGCCGCGCAAAACTCCCATTGCTCGTCAGCAACATCATCGACTTCAGCCACCCATTGGTCTGGCATGAAGGAGCGCGGCAGTTACTGGGGCATAAAACTGTTAGCCGAGAGCTATCGTATTGGCGGCCATTGGTTGTGCCGCGCCATTATGTATCCTGTGATTTGCTATTTCTTTCTCACGGGCAAAGTCACCCGTAACGCCTCGTTAGACTTCCTGCGCCGCGTACAAGTACTTGAGCCGCAACATCCTAAGCTCAACCAGCCTGCAGGCTGGCGCGATAGCCTGAATCACTTTTTAGCCTTTGGAAATGCCGCACTCGATAGAATCGATGCGTGGTGCGATCGCATCCAATTGAGCCAAGTGGATTTCCCCGATCGCCAAGTGCTGGCCGACCAACTCGAAAGCGGTAAAGGCGCCGTGTTATTAGTGTCGCACCTCGGTAATTTAGAGCTCTGCCGCGCCATTTCCATCCACCAGCGCAAGGTCAAAGTAAACGTCATGGTGTTAACGAGCCATGCTGAAAATTTCAATAAGGTACTCAAGCAGTTAAACCCTGATAGCACGCTTAATCTTATTCAAGTGACCGAGCTTAACCCCGCGACGTCTATGCTGTTGCAGCAAAAGATAGAAGCCGGTGAACTGGTGGTGATCGCGGGCGATAGAACCTCGCCGAATACCCAAGGTCGCGTCATGTACGCGCCCTTTATGGGGCAAGACGCAGCGTTTCCCCAAGGGCCGTTTATTTTGGCAGGTTTACTCGATTGCCCTGTATTTTTAATGTTTTGCCTGCGGGAACAGGGCCGTTATCGGGTGCATTTAGAGCGCTTCGCCGAAACACTAAAAGGCCCGCGAGCGGGCAGAATGGACAGATTACAGCAGGCGGTAAATCGCTACAGCGAACGTTTAGAATACTTTGCCAGACGCGAGCCTTTGCAATGGTTTAACTTCTTCGATTTTTGGCGTAAAGACAGCGAATTAGAACGCGCATCAACCAATTCAGTACAAGCCGATGCTGTAACAGCAGAGTCAACATCACCGCAGATCCCAGAGCAGGATCATAAGACAGACAGGACTAGTCATTCATGAGCCACACCCAAGCCGCCGACTCAAAGAATCAATCAGACTTAAAGACTGTTGAGTTCGGCTGTCAATTTCTTACCTTAGAACAAGTGGTTGCCGTCGCCAAGGGCGCACCAGTCAAGCTCTGTGACGATGCGGATTATCAAGAATATATCCAAAAAGGTGCGCGCTTTATCGATAGCCTGCTGCACGAAGAAGGCGTGGTTTATGGTGTAACAACTGGTTATGGCGACTCTTGCACAGTCAATGTGAGCTTAGATCTGGTCCACGAATTGCCACTGCATTTAACCCGCTTCCACGGCTGCGGTTTAGGCGAGACCTTAAACATAATGCAGGCCCGCGCTGTGATGGCTTGCCGTTTAAACTCCTTAGCCATTGGCAAATCTGGCGTGACCTATGAGCTATTAAAGCGCATCGAAACTTTGCTCAATCTCAACATAGTCCCTGTAATCCCAGAAGAAGGTTCGGTCGGCGCCAGCGGTGATTTAACGCCGCTGTCGTATTTGGCCGCCGTGTTAGTCGGCGAGCGCGAAGTGATTTACCAAGGTGAGCGCCAAGCGACTCAAGCTGTGTACGCTAAGCTCAACATTATCCCGCATGTCCTGCGTCCAAAAGAAGGCTTAGCCCTGATGAACGGCACGGCTGTAATGACGGCCTTGGCCTGTTTAGCCTTCGATCGCGCCCAATATCTTGCCCGATTAAGTAGCCGCATTACCGCTATGGCTTCGTTAACGTTAAAAGGCAACTCGAACCATTTTGATGAAATCTTATTTGCCGCCAAACCGCATCCGGGACAAAACCAAATCGCCACTTGGATACGGGAAGATTTAAATCACCACGAACATCCGCGCAATTCGGACAGGCTGCAGGACAGATATTCCATCCGCTGCGCACCGCACATTATCGGCGTGTTGCAGGATGCGCTGCCGTTTATGCGTCAGTTTATCGAAACCGAAGTCAACAGCGCCAACGACAACCCGATTGTCGACGGCGAAGGCGAGCATATTCTCCACGGTGGCCATTTTTATGGCGGCCATATCGCCTTTGCGATGGATTCACTGAAAAATACTGTGGCTAACTTAGCAGACCTTATCGATCGCCAAATGGCACTGGTAATGGACCCTAAGTTTAATAATGGCTTACCAGCTAACTTATCCGGCTCAACCGGCCCGCGCCGCGCGATTAATCATGGCTTTAAAGCAGTGCAAATTGGGGTATCGGCGTGGACAGCAGAAGCGCTCAAGCACACTATGCCCGCCAGCGTATTCTCGCGCTCGACCGAATGCCACAACCAAGACAAGGTGAGCATGGGCACTATCGCCGCCCGCGACTGTATGCGCGTGCTGCAATTGACCGAACAAGTCGCGGCGGCAGCCCTGCTCGCCATGACCCAAGGTATTGGCCTGCGTATCGCCCAAAATGAGCTGGACGAAGCCTCGCTCACGCATTCATTGGCGAAAACCCTCGCCCAAGTGCGCGCCGATTTTGAGACCTTAATTGAAGATAGGCCGCTTGAAGCCGTGCTGCGCCAAACCATAGCTAAAATCCAAGCAGGCGAATGGGAAGTGTGCCGATGAAATCATTGCTCACTATCGATATGGAAATGCAAATCCCCTTCCACGATGTGGATTCCATGGGGATCACTTGGCATGGCAATTACCTGCGTTATTTCGAGATTGCTCGCTGCAAACTGCTCGATGAGTTGGGCTACAACTACCGCCAAATGCAAGCATCTAACTATGCGTGGCCTATTATCGATTTGCAGATTAAATACGTCAAAGCCAGCACCTTCGAGCAAAAAATCACAGTGCGCGCCGAGTTAGTCGAGTGGGAAAACCGCTTAAAGATCAATTATCAAATTCGCGACGTTGAAACGGGTGCGCGCATCACTAAGGGTTATACCATTCAAGCGGCGGTCGATATGAGTACCCAAGAATTGTGCTTTGTTACCCCAGAGGTGTTCCGTGACAAAATAGCCACCCTGCTCGCTAAGGTTGAAGACTAATGAACTCAGTACTCGCCAAGAGCTCTGCGCTGACGAAGAATCCTGTGCTGGCGAAGTGTACATTACTCCTCTGCTTAGCTTTTGCTTTGATAAGCCTGCCACTCAAGGCTGAGACTTTAGCCGCGCCCGGCGCTTATCAAACACTTTTTAGCCAAAGTGCAGATACTGCGCAGCTTGTCGCCTTAAGCCAAAAACTTAACTTGGGCGAAACGGTGCGAGGTCACTTTGTGCAATCTCGGCAGTTAAAAGTGCTCAAAAAGCCGTTAATCAGCCAAGGTCAGTTTATCTTCGATCAGACCCAAGGACTGATTTGGCAGCAAATAAAGCCCTTCGAATCCCTGCTAATTTTAAAAGATAAGCAACTGATTCAGCGTGATAGCCAAGGTAGAGTACAGGTCAGCAAGGCCGATGCCTCGACGAGCGCAGCCGCTATGGGGGATTTATTGCCCAGCCTAGTGCGCGCTATGCTCGGCGGTGATATTTCCGGTTTAAGTGAGAACTTCGAACTGCACTTCCTCATAACAGAAAGCTTGAACACAGACGGCCAATGGCAATTAGGCCTAACGCCCAAAGATCCCTTAATGAAAAAAGCCATCGCCAATATGGTGTTAGAGGGTGGCGATACCTTGCAATCCTTAGTGCTGCTGAGCGCAGCGCCGAGTGTGAGCCCACAGGATATGACCCGCATCGACTTTAGTGCGCTTTCCCAAGGTAAACTCAGCGAAACCGAATTGACGCAGTATGCTGTGGCGATAGAGGCGAATAAACCTTAACCATGGCCGCCAACTTCACCGCGCGCGCCAATCAAGCGCTAATACAATCGTCCCCCAAGTGGCGCCTCACCATTTGGTTGCTATTAATGCTGTCTGCCAGTCTGTGGACGTTGCAACTCTGGCAAAACGGCGCAAGAGTGCAGAGCGATATTCTCGCAATGCTGCCCCATTTACAGCAGGACAAACTCACAGAGCGCGCCCTTAACCAAGTTGAAGCGACGCTCGCCGATAAAGTCTATATTGCGCTCGTCGCCAAAGATGAAACCACGGCAATCGCTGCAGCTAAGCTGTTGATGCAAAAGCTTGAAACTGACCTTGTTGCTACTGGAAAAAATGCTGCACTCACAGAGATTCGCAGCGCCGATATGCAGCTTGGTGAAGCGTTAGGGCAATACTATTTCCCCCACAGATTTAAATTACTGACAGCGCCACAAGCTGAGGCGTTAGCAACGAAAGACATTGGAAATCTGATTGAAGCGGCCACTGCACAGCTTTACAACGCCTTTAGTTACGCCAATAGCAACTTACTTGCCCAAGATCCACTACTGTTATTCCCCGCCAATTTACTCGCCCTCGCGCCAAGTTCAAAAGTCAGAGCCAGCCAGGGTATTCTGCTGGCTAATCAAGGCGATAATGTCGCTGCGGTTGTTATGGCAAAGGGCCAAGAAAGTGCCTTTAATCCCAATGCGCAATTGGCGCAGATGACGGCATTAACAGTAGCTTTGGATACCGTTGAAAAAAACTATCCCGATATTACCCTGCTTAAGGCTGGCGCCCTGTTTCACGCGATTGCGGCGACCCAAACGGCTAAGAGTGAAATCTCGATCCTTGGTCTTGCATCCTTACTTGGGGTAATAGCTTTAGTCTGGCTGGCGTTTCGCTCTGTGATGCCACTACTGTTGGCAATCGTTACCATTTCCAGCGGACTGTTGCTGGCCGTAACTTTTACCTTAAGCGTGTTTGGCGAGCTGCATTTACTCACCTTAGTGTTTGGTACTAGCTTGATTGGCATTGCCATCGACTACAGCTTTCATTTTTACTGCGAGCGCTTAAGCGATACCGAGCGGAGCGCTCAGGCGACGGTCGCGTATATCTTCCCCACTGTGACGCTTGCCTTTATCACCAGTGCCTTAGCTTATGTGGGCATAGGTTTAGCGCCGTTTCCAGGAATGCAGCAAGTGGCGATTTTCTGCGCCGCGGGGCTGCTCGGGGCTTATCTCACCCTCATTCTCGCCTACCCACTGTTAGCGGGAAGTCGTTTGCCATCGGGCTCCCGCCCATTAGCGTTAGCGGGGAAGTACCTTGCCAACCTCACTCAGTTATCCAACAGATTGACCACGCCTTTAGGCATGAGCATGTTTGCTTTAGTGATAGTGGCGTGGTGTCTGGTTGGCGTAACCAAGTTAACCGTCGATGACGATATTCGCCATTTGCAGCAAAGCCCCGCGAGCGTGACTGAACCTGAAAATAAGCTCAGGCAGCTACTCAGCGGCGGCACAGATAATCAATTCTTACTGGTACGCGCCGCGAGTGAAGAAGCACTGCTGCAACAGCTTGAGCGAATGTCGCCCATACTCGATGCCGCTATTGCGAACCAAGAGTTAGGCAACTACGTCAGCCTCAGCCGGTATCTTCCCTGCCATCAAAGGCAAGACACGGCTTATCGCTTACAGGGCGAAATCTATCAAACTCAGATAGATACTGTACTAACAGGCCTTGGGTTGGATGAGAACTTAAAGCCAGAGCTGCAAGCAAGCTACTTAGCAGCTAAAGACCAATATATCGCCCCAGCGGATTTCTTTAAGCTAGAGGCAGGCAAGCAACTCGCACCGCTGTGGCTAGCACCAAATGGCAACGCCACCGACTATGACGCGATAAATGATGATGGTGGTGCACTAAATGATGGCGGCGCGAGCGCTGAGCATGGTGCCATTGTCTTGCTTGGCGGCATTCAGCAGATCGACGCGCTCAAGGCGCGCTTTGCCCATGATGAAAGCGTACAACTTATCGATAAAGTCGCGGATATCTCCGCAGTCATGGGCCATTACCGACTGTTAACCCTAAAGCTGTTAGCGCTCGCACTCGGTATCGCACTCTTGTTGTTTAGCCTGAATTTTGGCATTAAAAAAGCCGCGGTTGTCGTTGCCGTTCCAGCCCTTGCGGCCTTGCTAACGCTTGCAACTTTAGGCTTAACGGGCTCGCCGCTGAGTCTGTTCCATGCACTCGCGCTCATTTTAGTTTTCGGGATTGGGATAGACTACAGCTTGTTCTTTGCCTCTGCTCAAAACCACGGCAAGGCAGTGATGATGGCGGTATTTATGTCCGCCTGCTCGACCCTATTAGCCTTTGGTTTACTCGCCTTTAGCCAGACCCAAGCGATTCATTATTTTGGTTTAACCCTATCGCTAGGTATAGGTTTAACCTTTTTACTTTCGCCACTGATTTTAACGACTAAAAAGTCCTGATAACGACAAGGAACGTACTTTACATGCCAACACCCGCTCACGATTTATCGGCTATGCCAAATTCACTTGCCGTCGATGTGGCTATTATCGGCGCAGGACCTTCAGGCGCCATTGCCGCCAGCTTGCTACACCAACAAGGCAAGCGCGTGCTGGTGTTAGAAAAACAACATTTCCCCCGTTTCTCCATCGGTGAAAGTTTACTGCCCTGCTGCATGCAGTTTATCGAAGAAGCCGGCATGTTAGATGCGCTCAATGCCGCCGGATTCCAACATAAAAATGGCGCCGCCTTTCGTCGCAATGGCACTTACACTACCTTCGATTTTACCGATAAATTTACCCCAGGGCCGGGCACCACATTCCAAGTGCAGCGCGCCAGTTTTGATAAACTGTTAGCCGATACAGCCCAAAGCCAAGGGGTCGACATCCGCTACGGTGAAACCGTCGAGGCGATAGATTTAACCGAGAATCCATGCTTAATGGTGCGCAATGAACAGGGCGAGCTTTATCAAATCAGCGCCCAATATGTGCTTGATGCCAGTGGTTTTGGCCGTGTGTTGCCACGCTTGCTCGACTTAGAAAGTCCATCTTGCCTACCACAGCGCAGCGCCATCTTTACCCATATGGAAGACAACATCAGCGATCCTCACTTTGATCGAAATAAGATTTTAATCAGTGTCCACCCTGAGCATAAAGACATTTGGTATTGGCTCATTCCCTTTAGCAATGGCCGTTGTTCACTCGGCGTAGTGGCAGAACCGCAATTACTTGCGCGTTTACAAGGTTCGCTTGAGCAACAATTGATGAACATAGTCAATGAAGAACCAGGACTAAAAGCCCTACTGGCAAACGCTAAGGTGGTCCAAGAATGCGCCACACTCAAGGGTTATTCAGCCAATGTGTCACGGCTTGCGACCGACAAGTTCTCCCTACTGGGTAATGCCGGCGAGTTCCTTGATCCGGTATTTTCCTCCGGCGTCACTATCGCCATGCAATCGGCATCGATGGCAGCAAAATGTGTGACTAAACAACTCAATGGCGAAACGGTTGACTGGCAAGCCGATTACTCAGCGCCTTTAATGCAGGGGGTGAATACCTTCCGCACCTATGTGCAAGCTTGGTATGATGGCCGCTTTCAGGATGTGATCTTCTATGAAGAACCGAATCCACGCATCAAGCAAATGATTTGCTCGATTCTGGCGGGCTACGCTTGGGACCTCAATAATCCCTTCGTTAAAGACTCGGAGCGCCGCCTGAACATGGTGGTCGAATTGTGCCAAAACCAAGTTGCCATTCCTGAATTTGCAGAGGCGTAACCGCATGTCGCTCAACTTTAACGCGAAATGGCGAGTGTTCCCCGCGCTACTGATCATCAGTCTGGGGCTGACGGGATGTAGCGAACTGCTGTTCAGGCAAACCTGTGTCGGCCTCGCTAAAGACATGCGTTATTGCTTGGCGCCACTGCCCCATGATTTTGCCCCCGCAGCCGATAAGCCTCTGACTAAGCCGACGGCCAAACCCGCCGACATTAGCAGCCCGCAAACCGAGAGCAAAACGGGCGTATCCTCACCCCAGTCCTTTAGCCAAAAGGTCAGCATTAAAGTGGGTGATAAGTCCCACGAGCTGCTCACTCAATTAGAGTTAGAGGATGAGCGCATGACGCTCGTTGGCTTAGCGCCACTCGGACAGGCTTTGTTTACCTTAGTTTATGATGGTAATACACTCAGCAGTGAACAAAGCGTGCTGCTAGGAGACAATTTTAAAGCTGAGTATTTAATGGCGATGATGCAACTGATCTATTGGCCTGAGCAGAGTATTCGCGCCCATTTAGAAGGTGGTCATTTAGTCACAGGCCTTTGCGATACGGTTGGGGGAAATCAGGGCGATACGCTTATAGGCACCCGAGTGAATACAATCCCCTGTCGCCAGATCTATAGTCAAGACACCTTGATCAGTAAAAGCGGCCAGCAAACCCATGTGGTGCAAATCCGTTATCAA
This sequence comes from Shewanella sp. NKUCC01_JLK, assembly GCF_019345615.1. Classification (NCBI taxonomy): domain Bacteria; kingdom Pseudomonadati; phylum Pseudomonadota; class Gammaproteobacteria; order Alteromonadales; family Shewanellaceae; genus Shewanella; species Shewanella sp. NKUCC01_JLK. Next base: position 93,248 of record NZ_JAHKRD010000012.1, read on the forward strand.
CAAAATATCGGCGATGCTCTTTGGCAAGCCCACATCAGCTTAACTATGCCACAAGCTAAATTTGAGCTAGAAATCGAACCTATTTAATCTGTTAGCATCCGCACTTAACTGTGCCATGGTAAAAAGACACACAATGATGAACAGAGTAGCTATTACACAGATTGGATTGTGTACCCCGCTCGGGCAAGATCCCCAGCAGGTTTTAGACCGCCTGATCGCCGGTGATACCAGTGCGATGCTGCGCAGTGACACTCTCCTGTTCGAGCACCCAACCTTAGTTGCCCCCGTGACGGCAGCACTACCAACCATTCCCGAAAAACTCATTCAGTTCGATTGCCGTAACAACCAATTACTGCTGTGCGCCGCACTGCAAATTGCGACCACAGTTGAACAAGCGAAACGGGATTTTGGTCATGCCCGTATTGGTGTTGTGCTAGGCACAAGCACGTCAGGGATTTCAAAAGGTGAAGCCGCGCTGAGCTACCGCAATCAACACGGATACTTTCCGGCGGATTACCACTATTTCCAGCAGGAGCTCGGCAGCACCAGCGACTTTTTACGCCAATATTTTGAGCTAGACGGCCCTTGCTACACGATTTCGACCGCCTGCTCATCCAGCGCTAAAGTGTTTGCCAGTGCCAAACGCCTATTACAGGCGAATCTCTGTGATGTTGTGATTGTCGGCGGTGTCGACAGTTTATGCCAACTCACAGTCAATGGTTTTCACGCCTTAGAGTCTGTCTCGAAAGGCCACTGCAATCCTTTTAGTATCAACCGTGATGGCATCAATATCGGCGAAGGCGCGGCGCTTTTTGTCCTGACGTTGGGCGAGTCAGAGGTCATGCTAGCGGGTATTGGCGAGTCGAGCGATGCGCACCATATGTCGGCGCCACACCCCGAAGGCGAAGGCGCGATCAAAGCCATGCACGCGGCGTTGCAAGATGCACACATTGCAACAAAAGACATTGGTTACATAAACTTACACGGTACAGCCACGCCTAAAAATGATGCGATGGAAAGCCGCGCCGTGGTTGAAGTGTTTGGCGTGAACACGCCCCCTTGTAGCTCGACCAAGCCCTTAGTCGGCCATACCTTAGGTGCCGCTGGCGCCATTGAAGCCGCCTTCTGTTATTTATTACTTTCAGCACATAATCACCGCCAAGCCCTGCCGCCCCATCAATGGGACGGACAAGTCGATCCACAGGATCCGCCCATTGCCTTAGTCGAGCGCCATCAAGTCGCCGCTAAGGGCGCGCTTAATTATGTGATGAGCAATTCCTTCGCCTTTGGCGGCAGCAATGCCAGCCTGATTTTCTGCCGTAACGAGGCCTAGTACCATGCAGTTACTTAAGATTAACCAACCCTTTGCCGAACAGGATATTGCCGATTTTATTCCCCACAGGGCGCCGATGATTTTGCTCGATAAAATCATTGGCTATCGGCGCGATAACCTAGAGACCGAAGTCACTATCACGGCCAAGAGCCCTTATTTCGATGATAAACATCAAGCCGTACCCAATTATGTGGGTATCGAATATATGGCTCAAAGTATTGCCGCCCTTGCTGGGGTTGAGGCAAAGCTTCGCAATGATAAAATCCGCGTGGGCTTTCTATTGGGATCGCGCAAATTAACCTTGTATGCCAAGCAATATGAGCTCGGGCGCACCTATCGCACCCAAGTCAGCCGCCTCTATCAAGAGGAATCGGGATTAGCGGTATTCGATTGCCAAATTTATCTGCTGCCCGAAGCCGGCACTGAGCTAGAAAAGAGCTTAGTGGCCCAAGCAAATGTGAATGTGTTCCAACCTCAGGACACACAAGCCTACCTTGCAGGCAATCAAGACGCGGCAAATAGAAGTCTTGGGCACTAAAGCAATGATGTAGATAAAAAAGCCTTAAAGCGCCTTAACAAGCGACCTTTTTACCATAAATACATGAAACCCCATACCGACACATAACGATAAAATGGGGCGGAGAAAACAGATGAATAACAGAGTATTAGTTACCGGTTCGAGCCGCGGTATTGGTAAAGCCATCGCCCTAAAACTCGCCGCTGCGGGTTTCGATATCGCCCTGCATTACCACAGTAACCAAGCAGCTGCAGATGACACTGCCGCGCAAATCCGCGCGCTTGGGGTGAATGTGAGCCTGCTGAAATTTGATGTGGCCGACCGCGCAACCGTCAGAGCCGCCATTGAAGCCGACATCGAGGCCAATGGTGCCTATTATGGCGTGATCCTCAATGCTGGCATCAACCGCGACACCGCCTTTCCTGCTATGACAGAAAGCGAGTGGGACAGCGTCATCCACACTAACTTAGACGGCTTTTATAATGTCATCCACCCCTGTGTTATGCCTATGGTACAAGGCCGCAAGGGCGGGCGTATCATCACCTTAGCTTCGGTTTCTGGGATTGCTGGCAACCGTGGCCAAGTCAATTACAGCGCCTCAAAAGCGGGTATTATCGGCGCAACTAAGGCATTGTCATTAGAACTAGCAAAACGCAAAATTACCGTCAACTGTATCGCTCCCGGCTTGATTGAAACCGACATGGTGGCCGATATTCCTAAGGATATGGTCGAGCAATTGGTGCCGATGCGCCGCATGGGTAAACCCAGTGAAATCGCCGCCTTAGCCGCATTTTTAATGTCTGACGATGCCGCCTATATCACTCGCCAAGTGATATCAGTCAATGGAGGCATGATCTAAATGAGCGAGCCGACAAATCAAACCCGCTTAGGGAAACGAGTGGTTGTCACCGGCATTGGCGGCATTACCGCCCTAGGCCATGATTGGCCGACGATAGCGGCGAGCCTTAAGGCGCAGAAAAACTGTGTTGTCGCTATGGGCGAATGGGATAAATACGATGGTCTCAATACCCGCTTAGCCGCGCCCATTACCGACTTTGAAGTGCCAAGCCATTATTCGCGCAAGAAAATTCGTTCTATGGGTCGGGTTTCCATCATGGCGACCCGCGCCAGTGAACTTGCATTAATCGATGCGGGATTGTTAGACAATCCTATCGTGTCCTCGGGTGAAATGGGTATCGCCTATGGCTCGTCCACTGGCAGTACCGATGCCATCATCGCCTTTGGCGATATGTTGAAAACCGGCGATATGTCGGGCGTCACCGCCACGAGTTATATCCGCATGATGGCACACACCACAGCGGTAAATGTGGGGGTATTTTTCGGCTTAAAGGGCCGAATTCATACCACTAGCAGCGCCTGCACCTCGGGGAGCCAAGGCATAGGTTACGCCTATGAAGCCATCAAATACGGTCATCAAACCTTAATGTTGGCGGGCGGCGGTGAAGAACTCTGCCCCACAGAGGCCGTCGTGTTCGATACCTTATTTGCCACTAGCACTAAAAACAGCACTCCCGAACTCACGCCACGCCCCTTCGATGCGAGCCGTGATGGCCTCGTGATTGGCGAAGGTGCCTGTACGCTGGTACTCGAAGAGCTCGAACACGCCAAGGCACGTGGTGCAAAAATTTATGCTGAGTTAGTCGGTTTTGGCACGAATTCAGATGGCCAACACGTCACCCAACCAAACGCGCAGACCATGGAAATCGCTATCAGATTGGCGCTCAAAGATGCCCAGCTTGAGCCTAGCGCCATAGGTTATGTGAACGCCCACGGCACGGCAACGGATCGCGGTGACATCGCCGAAAGCCACGCGACCCATGCAGTTTTTGGTGCTGGTATGCCGATTTCATCCCTTAAAAGCTACACGGGCCACACCTTAGGCGCCTGCGGCGCACTAGAAGCTTGGGTGAGTATTGAGATGATGAATGCGGGCTGGTTTGCGCCGACACTCAATCTTGAAAGTATCGACCCACAATGCGCTGATTTGGACTATATCCGTAACGAACTGCGCCCAATCGACACAGATTATGTCATGAGTAATAATTTCGCCTTTGGCGGCATTAATACCTCGCTGATTTTTAAACGCTGGGCCCAATAACAACATATAAAAACCACATAAGGACATCACCATGAAACCACTGTTTGCAGGTATGCTGCTTAGCATCAGTTTATTAAGCTCGCCTTTATTGGCTCAGGAATATACGGTTGAAACCTATCAAGAAATCTTTAAGGGTGATAACCAATTCAAGCAAAAAGAAGCCATTGAATCACTCACCATCGCTGGTTTATCCGATCCTGCCATTTTTGATGCGCTCGAAGCAAAGCTACTCGCATCTTTGCCCCAAGCCACTGAAAAAAATGCCATTGACTACAGTGCTTGGTTAGTCAAAGGCTTAGCTTATTCAGGCAATGATAAGTACAGCGAAACCATCAACAAGATTGTTAATGGTGATTATCCTAAAAAACTCAAAAAATACGCAGGTCAGGCTTTAGAAAACATAACGATATATAAAAAATGGAATGCGATTCTTGCGGATAAAAGCCAATATACTGCCGATCAAAGTCAGCAAAATAATGCCTTCGCCAATGCACTACGCAGCAATGATTTAGAATTAATGCGTCTCGCGGCTAAACACATCATAGATGACCGCCAGTACGATGATTTTATCCTGGCCGTACTCAGTAACGAATTGAAAACACCACGCTTAATGGCCAATGACAAACTCGCCATCGATACCTATGCCAACATGGCAAAAGCGCTAGCTAGTTCAGGGAATACCGCTTACCGCGATGTGATTGAGAATATTGCAACCGCGAGCTCAAACAAAAAACTCAAAAACTACGCCGAGAGTTATTTGAAGAAGTACTACTAAACCTACCCGTTTTACGCTTAATCGAGTAAATCATGGCCGAGCTTATCCTCGGCCATTTTTATATTCGTTTGGATAATGTTGAGAATCGGAAAGGATAATTAATAGTGAGCGGATTAGGGAACTCGCACAACGTGGTTGATCTTGTAGCCTGTGCCTTTTACTGGCGATAAAAATTTATGACGCGCTTGTTTTCGGAAAAGATCGCACGATTTAATCGTTTTGTGCGTTTCGCACAATGCACTATACTGCCACTGTATTTCCAAATAAGAGGGCTTAATCGTGCAAACATTAACAGCCAATGACGCCAAACGAAATTTCGGTGAGTTACTGCTAAATGCTCAACGCGAACCCATCAAGATCAGCAAAAACAATAAAGATGCGGTTGTCGTGATGTCTATCCACGACTTCGAACAGCTTGAGGCGATGAAAGCGGATTACCTTAAACACTGCTTCAACGCTGCTAAAGAAGACTTAGCGAAAGCTAATGTCGTTGATGGTGAAGATTTTCTTAACGCCCTGTAGCAACTTACATGAAAATAAACGCTATAAACTGAGTAAGTTAGCTCAAACTCACTTACTAAAGATTAAAGACTACACCATTCAACACTTTTCTGAGTCGCAGTGGCACAAATACAAAGAAAGCCTAATATCCGGCTTGCAAATGTTAGCCGATAACCCCGGATTAGGCAGAAGCTGCGATGATATTTACCCCAACGGATTCTACTTTCCTATCGGTAAACATACCACGTACTTCACAAAAGAAGACGACTTCATCCTCATCGTTGCCCTATTAAGCCAGCCACAACTACCACAAAACCACCTGAAATAGCCTCACCCCTTTCATAGAACTGATGTATTTGCCGTGGGAGTGAGGCCAACCATGGTACAGGCTCAACGACACGCCACGGAGTGAGGCCAACCATGGTACAGGCTCGACGACACGCCACGGAGTGAGGCCAACCATGGTACAGGCTCGACGACACGCAGCCAGTCCATCCTTGGATGCTCGACCGCCCCGTCCATGGGGCGGACGGTCGTCTCACCAATCACCATGGTTTGCCTTTCGAGCATCTGCGTAACCTGCTGGCTTGAAAGACTAGAGTCAGATTAACACTTTGAAAAATTGCTATTTACAACTGAACATTTAGGAAATTTAACAATGGGTAGCTTGTTAAATTTGGTGTCGCGCTTATGACTGTATAAGTACAGGTATAATAGAAAAGTGACAACCCTCGGGGAAAACGAGCCAAAGAAGTATCGTTTTTTATTTTCAAAAAACATTAAGTAATTGAAAATATCAGTCTTTTCATATTTTCTGATTTACATACCGCGCCAAAATACTTCTTGGTATATAAAGTCTCGCTTTTTCTGCATGGAAAAAGATTGGAAACTCACCGTAATGGATGCTAACTTACTGGCACTTTTGAATTATTTACTCTTATTTCTCAAACTTCGAGTCCATTATTGTTTGGGTTTCATTAGAAGTGCGGGTAATACACTGTTAGAACCTCTTTAGTATTCGGAGTATTTTTAATTGAATGATAATATTGATGAAAGCAATTTTGAAAGTTTTATTAAAGAGCGCAATAGAAGGCTTCACTATCAAAAAGCTGTCTTAGAGAGGATGTCGAAACAGAACAGAACAAGGCGATTATTTTTAATACTTATTTTAGCTCCATTAATATCGGCAATGACTTCTCTTTCACTTCTATTAATAGATGAAAAGACATATTTAGAGAAGGATGTCTTACAAAAAGATATTTCTACGATTGCCTTAAACGGCGGAGATCTTGACGCAATAAAACAATCATTGCGTTCACAGCCAACAGTAAGTGGTTGGAAGGCTGTTTTTTCAGATAAATCAAAATATTATGGAGTAGATGTTCCATTATCTATTGTATTAAATGATATTCGTGTCAACGCTTTTAGAGAAGGGAAAAAAGACCTATTACCAGTAATTGAACCAATAATTATTGAGTATGAAGAGGTAAATCCATTCGACAAATTACAAGTGGGTCAAAAAGACTATTTTGAAAATATACGTATAAAAGCAAGCGGAGCGTATCCAAATATAGTCAGCGATGTTAATAATATAGCTGATGAGCTTCATGAGAAAAATATGTTGGTTGAAGAATATTTATCGGATTCAAAAATGTCTTTCTGGATTTCGATTATTGCGGTCATCTTGTCACTTTTGATCGGTGGTTATCAGATTTTTGCAAGTAGACCGGAGGCCATGAAAAAGCTTTTTCTTGATGCTGCAGATGAACAAAAATTATCGTCCAGCAAAGGTTCTAACAAATCAAGTAACCCGGACGCTGAAAGCAGCGCCGGTTCTTGAAGCGTTATATTTTTTCGAGATTCACATGATCTACTCGCAAAAAAAGTGTTCGCTCTGTTCAATAAATGGCTTAGTGTGTTTCTGGGGCGACATGCCTCAAAAAAAATGGAAGCGACCAGTATTGGGTGTACTAAGCGCTGTTATGTTATTTGGCGGAGGTTATGCTGTACATCAAGTTATTATTAATGAAGGTGCACAGAATATTTATTTCAATGCGTTAGTTGGATTTCTTGGCTGTCTTGCTTTGCTAGGCTTAGTTACATCTATCTTTGGGTGTGATCGCTGTGTTGCCAAAATTTTCGGCAGTGCAAGGTAAATATAATCGGGTAGCCGGAGGTATCTAGCCTCCAGCCCCCACACCACCCTGCATGCGGCTCCGCAATAAGATCGAACAGGCATAACTTTTTTCATTCAAAATTTGACCAATAACACCTGAGCCTAAGGAATACACCACCCCCTCGGAGTTGCCGCAGGGCATTTGCGTTCGTTGCGTGATCGAGGCATGGTCGTTCTCGTGCATCCATGCCCTTCTCGACATTCAGGCGTCCTGCCTATCAGATGCCGAGATAGCGTCAGTCTAATCAGGGACGAGCGTCTGACGCGATAGCATAAGGACGCTTAATGCCCAAGGGGCTTTCAACTCCGTTGGGGACGCCGGGCCATGTTTTATAAATAAGCCAAAAGGGGAACAGGCGCTTTTCCCCTTTTGGTCGACTCTTGATTAAAAATCAGGGGGGTGAAACCCCACGACTTTGACTTTGATTCTGCGTTTAGCTTTAGCTAAAGCTAAAAACGCTTGGCCTAGCATTTGCTTATCCACCATGGCGCATTGGCAAACAGACGACAAAGCGCGATGACGCCATTATGGATAAGCCACAATAATAGGGAGCACCCGATCTGCCATGAAATCCACCATAAGAGCCATGAAAATAACCTTAGATGACCTTAAAGGGCCTGAGATTGCGGCTTTACTGCAGGAACACCTCGACGATATGCGGGCAACCTCTCCGCCTGAAAGCGTTCACGCATTAGATCTTGACGGCCTGCGTCAGCCCAATATTCGCTTTTGGACCCTATGGGATGGCAATAATTTAGCGGGCTGCGGTGCACTAAAATGGTTAGATACCGAGCACGCCGAGATCAAATCCATGCGCACCGCCGCGCCCTATAAGCAACAGGGCATAGCGTCTAAGATATTGCAGCACCTGATCAACGACGCTAAAGCTGCTGGCATTAAACGCCTGAGTCTAGAGACAGGTTCGATGGACTTCTTCAACCCCGCTCGCCTGCTGTACTGCAAATTTGGTTTTGAAATCTGCGGCCCCTTCGAAGGCTACCAACTCGACCCCAATAGCGTGTTTATGACGAAGAGAATCTAAAACACATGCGCCTTAGTCTTTGAAATTCATCTCTAAGGCGCTTTGCTGCAGTTAAGTATTCGCTCGCTTAACTACTGATGCAGTTCTGTGCCCGTTCCACCAATGGATAATAAACCCAAGCAACAGCCCCCAAAATGCGCTGCCGATGCCCAGCACACTAAAACCTGATGCCGTGACCAAAAAAGTGATCACTGCCACTTCGCGATCTTCCGTTTTAGCTAATGCGGCGGTCAGGCTATTGGCGATAGTGCCGAGCAGGGCTAATCCGGCGATGGCTAGTACTAACTCCTTCGGGAAAGCGGAAAACAGACCAACCACAGTGGCACCGAGTAACCCAGTGATAAAGTAAAATACCCCGCCCCACACCGCCGCCCAGTAACGGGTCGCGGGATTCGGGTCAGCTTCTTTACCCATACAAATCGCCGCTGTGATGGCGGATAAGTTAAAGGCAAAACCGCCAAAGGGCGCCAGAATTACCCCGATTAACCCTGTGCTCGTGATCAAAGGTGAAATGGGCGGCCTATAACCATTACCGTGCAGCGCAGCGACACCCGGCATATTTTGCGAGGCCATAGTCACCACAAACAGCGGTAATGCTACCCCAATCACACTCGCTAGCGAAAACTCAGGTGTAGTCCACACCGGCATCGCCAGTTGCAACTGAACCGCATCTAGCTTGAGCAAATCTAATTGAAAACTCATGCCTATGCCCACCAGCAAGGTCAGCAAGATGATGTAACGCGGCGCAAAAGGCTTAACGACGACAAACACCAACAGCATGATTAATATGAGGCTCAGCTGGGTTTGCATCGCCTGAAATAGCCCTAGCCCAAATTGCAGCAGGATCCCCGCTAACATGGCTGAAGCGACTGACTGCGGCATGATACGAATAAGTTTATCCATCCAGCCCGCCACCCCGCAAAGAGTGATTAAAATCGAACTCACCAGAAAAGCGCCTATGGCTTGGTTGACGCTCAACCCCGCTAAGCTAGTCACCATCAGCGCCGCGCCCGGTGTAGACCAAGCCGTTAGAATAGGATTCTTGTAGTAAAGCGATAACCCTATGCTGGTTACGCCCATGCCCACACCTAAAGCCCACAGCCATGAACTGATCTGTGCTGGTGTCGCACCCACAGCCTCCGCCGCTTGAAAGATGATCACCGCCGAGCTGCTATAACCCACTAATACCGCAATAAAACCCGCTGATATTTTTGATAAACTCCCTGCATCTCGCCACATATCCACTCCCTTTTTCTGCAATTAGTGTCACCATTACTTTGTGCGCTATAACTTATAAAATGAACAAGATAGCTTTTTGTGCGCTATAACGTACGAGATGGACAAGATAACACCTGTGCGTTATAACGTACAAACTAAATTTTCATAAAAATGATGGGGCCATTGTGCAGACGATAAACAGCTATCTCGCCACCACGCTTAAAGCACTTCGCAACCAAAAGGGATGGAGTTTAGATAAAGCCGCCCAAGAGACGGGCGTTAGTAAGGCCATGATAGGACAAATCGAGCGCGGTGAATCAAGCCCAACCATTGCGACGCTATGGAAAATAGCCAGTGGATTCAATATCTCGCTGTCGACCTTTCTCGAACCCACACCCCAGAGCCAAGGCGCAGTATTCCGTAAGCCCGACGAGTTACGCCAACAACCCGCCACCGACGGCATGCTAGTCGCCTCACTCTTCCCCTTTGAAGAGCGCTTCGGTTTCGAGATGTTTGAACTCACCCTGCTGCCACACTATGAACGGCTTTCTGAGCCCCATGAAACGGGTGTCACTGAGCATGTCATTGTCTTGAGCGGCACTATGGAAGTGCTAGTCGATGGCGAGTGGCAACAACTCAAGCAAGGTGAAGCGGTACGATTTGCGGCCGACAAATCCCATGGCTATCGCAATCTAAACGAGCAAGCCGTGGTATTCCACGACATCATTCACTATCAAAGAGCTAATGTGTCTAGCCTCTAACTACTTGCCTAGTGCCGGCAATGCCAAAAACCATTCACTGCCGATAATCTGCAGCGCTTGCACTCGCCAATTCATTAGAATAAACTTATTGAAAATTTTCTAATGGTAGGGGCAATGCTATGTTTCAATCTTTACTGGCTAAGTTATCCGGCAGCCACTCGGGCGAAAAATGTTGGCAATTGATTGAACAAGGCGCACGGGTGATTGATGTGCGTTCGCCGGAGGAATTTGCCTCAGGTCATTTGCCCCAAGCCATTAATGTGCCGCTGCCAACACTCGACCAATGGTTACACCAAGTCGACAATAAGCAACATCCCTTCGTGCTCTACTGTGGCGCGGGTATTCGAGCGCAGAAAGGCTGCGATATCCTCAAGACCAATGGTTTTAGTTGCGTGATGAATGGCGGTTCGCTTAAAGATTTAGTCTGCTGCCAGCCGAGCTAATTTAAGCCTTGGTTGTGCGGCGCTAATCAGGCCAGTCTGTATATTGTGATGACTTAGATATCTGCGAGGTGGTGTATGCATAAAACGAATCATGCCAAAGCGTTACAGTTTGAAGCCACACAGGTTAACCCTGCTGAAAAGCCGCTTGAAACTGAACGCCATACACGCTTTAGCATCAGTCGTAATCGCGACCAAGCCAGCACTAAGGTGCGTTATGTTGAGACAAGCACCCTCGCCAAAGGCTGCAGCCTTTGCGAATAAGAGCTAAATCTGCGACTTAAACCTAGCCGCTCGAGTCTAGTTGCTCAAACCTAGCCACTTAAGCCAAGCGTGCTTAGCTGAAATGCACATACAAAAATGCCAGCCTATTAAGGGCTGGCATTATTTATTCAGCTAAATCAAATGACTCAGCTAATCAATGGGACAATTAAGCTTTCAGCTGATCGATACTGTGTTTCGCTTCGCCCATGCCTTTGTCGTGTGCTTCAGGACCCATGTTCAGCGCTTCGGCGTAAACCACTTCAACATTAGTGATCCCCATAAAGCCTAAAACCGTTTTCAAGTAAGGTACAACATGATCCGTTGGGCCATCTTTGTGAGCGCCGCCACGGGTCGTCACTAACACAGCGCGTTTACCTTCCACTAATCCTTTTGGACCTGTTTCAGTGTAAGTAAAAGTCACACCAGCACGGGCGACAAAATCGATCCAGTTTTTAAGTTGAACCGGAATCGTAAAGTTGTACATAGGTGCAGCGATAACAATCGTATCGTTCGCTTTTAATTCAGCGACTAAGGTATCTGATAAGGCGAGCATTTCTTGCTGACGTGCCGATAATTCTGCACCACCGCGTAACCCAGAAGCGATTTCACCGTCTACCATAGGCAGTACGTCTTTACCGCCTAAATCACGCACTGTAATAACGGCGCCTTGGGTTTCCCAGTGACTCGCTAAGTGGTCAATTAACACGGCAGATTGTGAATAACCGCCAAGAATGCTTGATTTTAAAATTAAGACTTTAGACATAATCTGCTCCGAAAATAGGTAAATGACTCAGAGTCAGATGGAATATCTCAACTCTATGACGCTAGTGTATTAGCCCATAAAAAAGAAATAAAGCGGATAAAATCTGAGATTAGCTTCGATTTTTTAGAAAGGTTATACGTCACCTTCGACATACAAATACACTAAGTTGTTTTCAACGCATTCATACTTTCGACGTACTAACATACAGGCCTTCAAAAACCGCACACAGTGAATCCATACAATACAATTGCACTTCCAGCTTCACCTTAACCCTGCGCCCCCTTTGTAACGAGCTGAGATCCACATCTGGCCATTGTACTTTTACCACAGGGTCACAAGTCACAGGAGCAAGATAACGAATATGGGCATCGGCGAGCACAATATCACCCGCCACGCCCACCAACTGTTGATTTAGCCACACGGCACCCCAGCCCGTTAAGGTCATCAAGGTATAAATGCTGCCCGCAAACATGGTCTGATGCAGATTAATATTGGGTTTCATCGGCGCTGTGACTCGAAATTCTCCCTCGCTGTAATCGAGTGGCACTATCTGCATAAACTCGCTAACGGGGATCGTACTGTGCCAAGTCTGGCGTAATTTAATGAGTAATTGATCCATGTGCATTCCCTTAATACTCCCTTGGTACAAGCGACATTGATTATGCCTAACCCCCCATCACCTAGACCCCTAGATAAACATCACGATAGAAGCTACACCTGCAGATTAAAGGTCACTGGGCCATCATTGACTAAGGACACTTGCATATCGGCGCCGAACTGTCCGGTTTCTGTATGAACGCCCTTAGCGCGGCAGAATGCGACAAACTCTTCATACAAGCCTAGGGCTTGATCCGGCGTACCCGCCCCTGAAAAACTCGGCCTCAAGCCTCGGCCTGTATCAGCGGCCAAGGTAAATTGTGACACGACTAATAAAGACCCACCGACTTGTTCTAGATTGAGATTCATCTTGCCATTTTCATCGGAAAAAACGCGATAACTCATGACTTTAGTCGCCAACTTTTCCATCTTCTCGCGGGTATCTTCTTGCTCGACACCGAGCAGAACCAACAAGCCTTTATTGATTTCACCTAGGGTTTGGTTATCAACCACTACACTGGCGCGACTCACTCTTTGAATTAACGCAATCACAACTTTTCCTTTTAGATTAAGGCTTAACGGGAACCATTTGCGGCATTAGCGGGAGCGGGCGGATATATTGCTCTACGCCATCAGGCAAAGATTGTACGACCTGCGCTAAGCCGCCATTCGTCCACAGCATAAAACGACGTAACTCTTCTATTTCAATACGGTCGGCAAAGGTCACTGTACCTTGTACTTGGATCACTGCGCCTTGGTCCAACAACACAAACTTGGCAAAATTAAGCTTCTGATTCAAGGTGCCAATCACGGCAGGCAACTCTTGGCTAGCCTGCAATTGCGGGTGCACAGCATAGAAGCGATTCATTAAAATACGGTCAATTCCCGCTGAATTGATACTCGGCTCAAGCAAGAATTGGTTATTGCCAAACTGCACAGCAACTTTAGTCGGCGCAACTTGGGTGGCCAGATAATTTGCGTTAATCAGCGCTTGGTACAAGCGATCAGCGGCAGTTTCATTGGTCAACCCACCGAGTTCAACAACTTTGGGCGCGACAGGGGCACTCACGACCTCCTGAGTCGCCACTGGGTCAATCGCGCTGGTTTGCGAGGGCGCCGTAGCGGCACAGGCGGTTAATCCGAGTAAACTGGCACTGATGAGCAATGTTTTCATTGTATTTCCCTTTGATGTATCCACGACCACATAGCATGGATTTCTGCTGTAACCGCCAAAAACAACGACTCACTATTGAGCATATGTCCGCCATCGACAACAGATTGAATTGTAATAGCATGCTCCAACCCAGCCAAAAAATCGCGTAATAGCGCCGCTGGACAAATCGCATCCTGCATTCCTTGCAATAACACACTACGCGCCTTCACTCTAGGCGTCACGCGCTGTAACACATTCATGGCATTGAAGTAATTATGTCGAGCAAAGTGTAACTCGATATTGGCTAATGCTAATACGGATTCGGGTAACAGCCTTGGTAGCACTAACCTCGCCCCCGCAAGCTGCAACTCCCACTGCACCCAACGCCGCGCAAAATGGTATCGCACATTTTCATCGGCTGATGCCAAACCTAGATGATATGAATCCAGTAATTCAATCAGCGATAACTGAACCGGAAAAATGTCATTGAAGAGTCGATAAGCAGCAGGTTGCAATTTTGCCGCGCCGTCAGCGCCATAGAGCCAGTCGAGACCTTCTTTGGATGGAATAAATAACGCCCACAGTACCTGTGCAATCACCCGCTCTGGGAATAATCCGCTGTAAATTAAGCCTAATGTGGCCCCAAAAGAGCCGCCTGCTAAACACCAACGCTCAATACCCAATGCAAGGCGAATCGCCTCAATATCGCTAATCAAACCAGTGAGATGGTTGTTGGCTAAATCGTCAAAGGGTAAAGATTGCCCAGACCCGCGTTGATCTAAAAGCAAAATCCAATATTGATCGCCATTAAATAAAGCTAAATCACCGATATCACAACCCGCTCCTGGACCGCCGTGCAAATACAGCAGTGGGATACCTTGTGGATTACCGTATTGCGCCAGATGCAATTGCTGACCATTGCCAACGTTAAACCAGTCGCGACGGATAAAAGATGGGAAGGATTCAGGCATTCAGTGTCATCGCCATTAATAATCCTCTAATGGGGTCATTCAGATTTAGCCACCGCCTTGAGTGCCGTCACCTCAGCCGAAGTTAACACCGCATCGGAATTATCTTGAGAGGCATTTTCTAGGGGCTTAGCATTCAGAGCGGTTTCGTCATCATCTGAGCTCGACTCATAATCTAAATACTCAGGCATAGCGGCGGTAATTTCCGCGCCGAGTAATACTATCATCCACGATAAATACACCCAGACAAAGATAATGGGGATCACGGCTAAAGCACCATAAATCGCTTCATAACTCGGAAACTGAGTGACATACAAAGCAAAGGCTTTTTTGCCTAACTCAAACAAGATTGCGGCAACAATCGCCCCTAATAGTGCATGTAGAAACTTCACTTTTTGATTAGGCACCACCATATACAACAACAAAAATGCCGCCACAGAGAAAAGCATAGGTAAACGCTCAAGAAACACGGGCACCACACCCGACAACTGACCGTCAAAGACCTTCAATGACACCACGTAGGAAGTGGCGACCAAACTGGCCCCCACCAATACCGGGCCCAAAGTGATGACCATCCAATACATAGAAAAAGCCACCACCACTGAACGCTTCTCTTTAGTACGCCAAATGTTATTGAGCGATTTATCAATGGCAGAAATCAGCAAAATGGCAACCACAACTAAGGCCGCAATCCCAACCGCAGTCCCCTTAGAGGCATTGGCCACAAACTCATTGATATACACTTGCACAGTATCGCCAGCGGCGGGTAAAAAATTCTGATAAACGAAACCTTCTATCTGTCCACGTATCCCCTTAAATACCGGAAAAGCTGACAGCATAGACATAGTCACCGCCACCATAGGCACGAGTGACAACAGTGTGACATAGGCTAAATGTCCGGCGCGAATATTGATTTGATCTTCAACTAAACGCCGTCTCAAATGCAGCAGGAAGTGCCAGATCCCGAGGAATAAGGCGCGAATTTGTGCCAGTTCTATCTTCTTAGTCACGGGTTTCTCTTGATTCTGTTGGTATAGACTCGTTATCTTCGTACAATAAACACTTAATTTACAAGTCTAAGGAGTGAATTGATGTCTCAACAAGGATCTGCAGGTAACGTTATTTCCGCTATTGCTAGCCTATTTTTTCCTGGGCTAGGCCAATTATTGCAAGGCAGAATAATGGCCGCACTGTTATTTTTCATTATAACAGTGGTGGGTTATGCCCTCTGGTGGCTGATTGTGCCCGCGGTAATAGGTGCTATCTTTCATCTGTGGAGCATTATCGATGCGGCGCGATTTAAAGCCGATTAATTAATTTCATTCAGCGACGGAACACCCAATGAAAAGACTGATAGCTTCAGGGCTGATTGCCACAAGTCTCCTGCTTAGTGGTTGCCAGAGTGCCTACTACGGCGCAATGGAAAAGGTCGGTTACCATAAACGCGATATTATGGTCGACAGAGTTAAAGATGCGAAAAAATCCCAACAGGATGCTCAAAAAGAGTTCAGCTCTGCCCTAGAAGAAATGCAAGCACTGCTCAATTACAGTGATGGCAACTTAGAAAAAGCCTATAGCAGAGCCAAAGATGAATACGAATCGGCTCAAAGTGCCGCCGACAACGTCAGCAACCGCATCAATAAAGTCGAAGATGTAGCCGAAGCACTGTTCGATGAGTGGCAAAATGAAATTAGCGAGATCAGTAAAGCTAATCTACGCCGCAACAGTGAAGCTAAACTCAAAGAAACGCGCCGCGCCTATGAACAATTGATCAAAAGTATGCGCCGTGCCGAGTCAAAAATGCCGCCGATACTCACCGCCATGAAAGATAATATGCTGTATCTCAAGCATAACTTGAACGCCCAAGCCATTGGTGCGATTAAAAGCGAATTTGCGAGTCTGCAAACCGATATTTCGGCCCTGATTAAAGAGATGAACACCTCGATTAACGAATCGAGCAAATTTATCGAAGCACTCGAAAAATCAAAAAATTAATCCAAATGCCCCACTGAATTCCTAAGCCCTAGCAAACTAAATTGCTGGGGCTTTTTATTCTTTGTGTGACCTCGCCCTCTGTCCCTGCAAGCCATACTTTATTTGTGCAAGACTAAAACACTTAGCTTTGTGAGCTATGGCGCGCTTTAATTGATTGATAGCGCGAATCTTAGATCTGACGCACAATTTCACTTATTACTCAAAAACTTATCCTCAGTTCACCACTCAGAGCCTGTACTTGTAACTTATAAGCTGTATTCATCACTATGACTTTTATCGAATCACTCACGCTGATGTTGGCACTCATGTATCTCGCCTCCCTCAGCTATTGGAGCGGCCAGAAATGGGGCGCGGTCGCCACACTGTTGCTCAGTATCGGTGCGGTGGCAATGAGTCTTTATTGGCCACTGGCTCTCGGGCTTCTTATTGCACTACCACTGATGCTACTTGGGCATAAATTTGCGCCTGATGCACTCAAGGGTGAAATTAAAATCAATACCCTTCGTGAAGGGACTCAACATGTTTTAGCGCTATCGCTCTTGCTGGTTGCCATACAATACACAATCAATACCGTACTGCTTAAGCAAGGAATCACACCTTGGCTAATGCGCCCAGACGTAGTCGATGCCTTTTTACCGATTGCGGGTGGCATTGAGCTTAAAGCCATTATCAGCCTCAATTTGTGGGATCAAACCCATCCTGCGGCAGCAGTCATGCTAGCGGCGGTATTACTCACAGGTTTACTCTGCAAGCGGGCATTTTGCGGTTGGGCTTGCCCATTAGGTTTGGCAGGGGAATACCTGTATTCCTTTAGAAAACGCTTTATTAAATCAGAGCTTACACCACCCGCTTGGCTAGATTGGCCACTGCGAATGTTGAAATATCTATTACTCCTAGCACTTTGCTACATAGTCATTGGTATGCCAGCACAATCCATCCCCCATTATCTTGAAGGTAATTATCATAAGATTGCCGACTTAAAGATGGCATTGTTCTTCCTAACACCCAGCCTAATCACGCTACTGGTATTTGCGCTGATCCTCGCTTTAGCTGCATGGCGTCGTCAGGGATTCTGCCGTTACTTGTGTCCCTATGGCGCTATGCTTGGGATCTTAAGCTTTGCAAGCCCATTAAAAATTCGCCGCAATACCCAGCACTGTCTTATCGAAGCGAAAGGAATGAAATGTGACAAGTGTACCCGCGCTTGCCCAGCAAACATCATAGTGCACACTAAAACCACGGTTCGCAGTGACGAGTGCCAAGCCTGCATGCGCTGTGTCGCAGCTTGCCCTAAATCCGCCGCCCTCGGCCTTGGACTGAAATCCGGCCACAGGCTCGGTCATAAAGGATTGCTCGCATTAGTGCTTATCGCATTATTTATCCTACCGCTGGGCGCTTACTTAGCAGGTTTCTGGCATAGCCAAACACCAGACAACATCCGCATGGAATTGATCCAAGTGATTAATAGAATTGGGCACTAGAACACACGACATCACTAGAACACCTAAAATGACACATATGACGAGATCCAATTGCGATGGAATAAAACACTAACGAAATTGGAAAACAGCAGCAGATAAGACTAGAAAACCTCAAAATGGGAACCTTTAGGTACAACTAAAGGTTGACCCACTTAGTAGGAATAATCTGAAAGGATTAAAATAAAATCATATAGAACAGATGCTTAATTGACACAAAATCTAATTACTGGTCTAATTCGCGCGCATTTAATAAAGGAATGTATTAATCAAAGGAATTATTGTGTGAAAAAATCATTATTGATCGCTCTTACTGCTCTACCATTATTTGCTTATGCTGGCCCATTCGATTCAATCGTTAAATCAGCAACTCAATCTGTCACTGACACAGTGAATGATACGGCAACCAATGCGTTAGACAGCGCAACGAATGAAGCGATTAAAAATACATTCGGCATTAAAGAAGGCTCAACCAAGCAAACAATCACTGAAAAATTAGGTGCGCCTGCTAGTACTTATAATGAAGCGGATCTAGAAGTTTGGGCCTATGATCTTAGTGCGTTAAATGCAGCTTCTCCAATGCTGGCAGAAACCACTAAGACTTTGCTGAAAGATAATGAAGTCGCTCAGAAAAATGTGACTATCAGCTTCAAAGGTGAAAGTGTCAATGCGGTAAAATTGGCAGATAAAGCTAAATCATAAGTTTGACTGCTCACTCGATAGGGCTCTAAGTCCTATCGAGTATCCCGACGTCCTCGGTCGCACCACAGCGATGATAGGCGTCAGCAATAAAGCCACTGCCAAGTAATACTATCCAGAAAAGACCTCACGTGCCGCCTAGTGACACACTCAGCTAACGCAATCCAGTAACCTCTCATCAGCAACCCCTGCTAAGCAATACCAACAAGCTTTGCCTGATTTTGAACCAACCCAACAGGCTGTGTTAAATAATACTTGGGCTAAATGATACATTAAGTGAATGCAAAACAATTTTGTCTCACAGACCATACTGCAGATAATGGCTTACATCACTCTCTGCAGTATTTTTAATATATACGTCATAAAATTGATTACAATCAGGCAACAGCTAGACTTTATCGCAGATAATATTCCTATACGGATATTAGAAAAATGGTTTTATGTTCCCCAACGGAGCTAACCTATGCGACCCGACCGACAGCAATTGATCCATTCGTTATTTGACGAATATATTGAGATGTATGCCTCCCGTGATGACAGGCTAACTCGTCGCTTTAGTGATAACTTTAGCGGCTATGCAGGGAGCAGTGACCAGCTTGTCACCAGCAGGGAAGAATGGGTACGGATTACTCGGCAGGACTTTGCACAAATACCTGAGCGAATCCACATCGAAATGTTGGATCTTTCTTTACAAGACCTTGCCGACAACCTCGTGGTTGTGACTGCCTTTTTCCATATCCACTTACCTATCCCTAATCCTATGCTTTCTCGCGAGACAGCACGGCTAATGTTGATATTTCACCGAGAAAACAACGACTGGATGATTGTCCACAGCGGCATATCCATCCCCTACGGCTTAGCCCACAAAGGGGAAATTTACCCGATTGCGCGATTAGAGGAACGTAACGTCGAACTTGAATCCATGATCACAGCTCGAACTAGTGAACTGGCAGAAGCCAATAGGCAACTTGAAATACTCAGCAATACCGACGGTTTAACCAATATCGGCAATCGCCGCCTATTTGACATGATGTTACAAACGGAGTGGAGTCGGGGACAAAGGAGCAATTCCTCACTGGCCCTCATCATGCTCGATATTGACCACTTTAAACAATTTATCGATCACTATGGCCACCTCGCCGGAGACGATTGCCTTAAACAATTAGCGAGTACACTGTCCCAGTCCGGTCGCAGAGCGGGCGAATTAGTCGCTCGCTACGGCGGCGAAGAATTTGTCATTCTATTACCTAATGTCGATAATCAAACCGTACTTGAGACAGCGCAGCATATACATCAGTTGATCCAAGCCATTGCCATTCCACATGCAAATACCGACCTTGGGATTGTGACAGTGAGCGCAGGCGTCGCCTATCTGCAACCCTCTAACAAACAAAATGCTTTAGAACTCGTTCGCCAAGCGGACGCCGCCCTCTACCGCGCAAAATCCGCTGGCCGCAATTGCATACGGGTGATGGATGAGGACTACTAATACCAATCGTATTAAATATCTGTTCATTCAGCGGGAGTTCAACGCGCTTTAGACAAGGCGAAGGCTTGAAGGCATCGTGGTGCTCTGTCGAAAGCCTTGAACGCAGTATAAAGCGCGTTGCCATGCCGTTAACATCAGCCGCCCTTCGGGAGCCACACAGGCATCCCACTCCGGTGTTGCATTGACTTAAAAGGGAATCACCATTTCTGCGTCAATGCGCCTTGGATTGAGATGCCTGTGAGGCTCTGAACTGATTAGCTATTTAATGTGATTGGTATAATACCCATTATTCAATTTATCCCAACAAAAAGCCCTGCACAGTTTCCTATGCAGGGCTTTTTAAACCGATTGACTCACCTTAAGGGCGTGTCACCTGAATTAACAGGCTGGCATTAACCGCGGTTAAAGCGCTTACGATCGTTTTCAGTCAAGTGTCTCTTACGAACACGAATGTTCTTAGGCGTTACTTCAACTAATTCATCATCATCGATGAACTCAAGCGCTTGCTCAAGTGTCATTGTGATTGGCGTCGTCAGCACTTGGGCTTCGTCAGTACCAGAAGCACGCATGTTGGTCAGCTGCTTACCTTTCAAACAGTTAACTGTCAGATCGTTTGAGCGAGCGTGAATACCAACCACTTGGCCTTCGTATACTTCAGCGGCATGGCCGATAAAGAGACGACCGCGATCTTGCAGACCGAACAGTGCGAAGGTCAATGCCTTACCCGTTGCGTTAGAGATCAATACGCCGTTAGCGCGTTGACCGATATCGCCACCTTTGTGCGGACCGTAATGGTCGAATGAGTGATAAATTAGACCAGTACCAGAAGTCGCTGTCATAAACTCAGTTTGGAAACCGATTAAACCACGGCTTGGGATGATGAAGTCGATACGTACACGACCTTTACCATCAAGCTGCATGTCTTTCATTTCAGCTTTACGGGTACCTAATTTCTCGATTACTGTGCCTTGATCTTCTTCTTCAACGTCAACAGTCAACGTTTCAAATGGTTCACACAGTTCACCGTCGATAGTTTTCAGAATAACTTCTGGACGTGATACGGCTAACTCGTAACCTTCACGACGCATGTTTTCAATCAAGATTGATAAATGCAATTCACCACGACCAGATACACGGAAGCGATCTGGACTTTCTGTTTCTTCAACACGCAGTGCCACGTTGTGGACTAATTCTGTTTGCAGACGCTCCAGAATGTTACGTGAAGTCACATACTTACCTTCTTTACCTGCAAAAGGTGAAGTATTAACTTGGAAAGTCATGGTCAGAGTAGGTTCATCAACAGTCAAAGGTGGCATAGCTTCTACTGCACCAACGGCACAGATAGTGTCAGAAATTTTCAGCTCGCCTAAACCAGTGATAGCAACGATGTCGCCAGCGTTAGCAATTTCAACTTCAGTACGGTCTAGACCCATGTAACCTAATACTTGGCCCATTTTACCGTTACGAGTTTTGCCATCAGCGCCAATAATAGTCACTTGTTGGTTCGTTTTAACGCTACCACGCTTGATGCGGCCGATACCGATAACACCCACGTATGAGTTGTAGTCGATTTGCGAAATTTGCATCTGGAACGCGCCTTCGGCGTCAGCATCTGGGAAAGATACTTTTTCAACGATAGTTTGGAACAGCGGCGTCATATCATCGCTCGCTACATCCGGGTCTAAAGTTGCAAAACCGTTTAACGCAGAAGCGTAAACGATTGGGAAATCTAGCTGCTCGTCAGTTGCACCTAAGTTATCGAACAGGTCGAATACTTGGTCAATAACCCAATCTGGGCGTGCACCTGGACGGTCAATTTTGTTGATAACAACGATTGGCTTTAGGCCTTGAGCAAACGCTTTCTTCGTTACGAAGCGAGTTTGTGGCATTGGACCGTCAACGGCATCAACTAGCAATAATACTGAGTCAACCATAGACAGAACACGCTCAACCTCACCACCGAAATCGGCGTGGCCTGGGGTATCAACGATGTTAATACGGTAGTCGTTCCACTTGATGGCAGTATTCTTTGCCAGAATCGTGATCCCACGTTCCTTTTCAAGATCGTTGGAGTCCATCACCCGCTCAGTGGCTTCTCCTCGGGTTGCAAGGGTGCCTGACTGTGACAGCAACTTGTCTACCAGGGTCGTTTTGCCATGGTCAACGTGTGCAATAATGGCGATGTTACGTAAATTCTCTAGCACGGATAAACCTCTTACCATCAAACAAAAATAGGGATATTTCAGTAATTCGTTATGGTGATCGAGCTCGATCTACCACAATAAAAAGCGTGCCATTCTACTCCAGAGCGGCCTTGGCGCACAGGATTATTTTTGAACACTTATAAAACAATTCGCCAATCCTTGGGTAATTTCCGCCAATCATCCACTGAATGAAATCCTCTATAGCCAGAGTTAACGCTCTGTTTAATTGCCATATTCGTAGGAAAAATCCGAGTTAAGCAGCTGAATTTGCTATTTTTCGTATTCAATGTTAGCACTGCTAATGTCGATTTAAGCATCAGCAAAATCGACTTAGATACAGAGAAATTACCACGTCAACACACTGCAATAAATTCTGCTGCACACTTAATCTAGCATTCATGTTGGCGTTTA
Organism: Shewanella sp. NKUCC01_JLK; assembly: GCF_019345615.1. Taxonomy (NCBI): domain Bacteria; kingdom Pseudomonadati; phylum Pseudomonadota; class Gammaproteobacteria; order Alteromonadales; family Shewanellaceae; genus Shewanella; species Shewanella sp. NKUCC01_JLK. Next base: position 116,152 of record NZ_JAHKRD010000012.1, read on the forward strand.
CACCCGATGGCATTAAGACTCACTTCATTGTCACGGGATACCTTTTTACGCATCACTGATTTCACTTGGCCTGTGAACAGCAAAGACATTTCGCACATGAGAACGAACTCTTTCCTAATAATATGATAATAAACCACTATTGGATTGATAATGCGTGGCATAGTTGGACAGACTAGCGTGGTTTTATGACAATTATGCGGCGGTTATGCGGTGATAAATAGTCTCGTGCAGTACTGCAAGTATGTGTGAGCTTCACAGAGGCGGTACTTACTGAGATAGTGAAAGCCAAAGCGTTATTGCCATCTCAGTGCCATATAAGCGGTGCATGTTATCGCTGTGCATCCCAGCTTAAGGTTTGCATGAATCAATTCAGTGCGCACCAAAATGGAGTAATGCACCAAAATGCCACAGACAAAAGCACTATTATGGTGCACACGCGAATCCAATTAAGTGCAACAAAGATTTTAAACCATGTTAATCAGTAAGTTAAATTATTGGCATGGATATCGCTTTATAGCTCGTAAGTTTGGCTCAAGATAAATCACTTGAGTTAAAAGATTATAGAAGGGGCATCCCTTTACCCTACCGGAGGCTTGAGAATGTCAGTTGAATCAGTTTTAAAGCAACTTGAAGAATTAGAAGTTAAGTTCGTTGATTTACGTTTTACCGACACTAAAGGTAAAGAGCAGCACGTATCTATTCCTTCTCATCAGGTAGATGCTGATTTCTTCGAAGACGGCAAAATGTTTGACGGTTCTTCTATCGCAGGTTGGAAGGGCATTAACGAATCAGACATGGTACTGATGCCAGATCCAACGACATTCGTACTGGATCCTTTCACCGAAGAAACCACAGCGCTGATCCGTTGTGACATTCTTGAACCCGGTACCATGACAGGTTACGACCGTGACCCACGCTCAATTGCTAAAAAAGCAGAAGCTTACCTGATCTCTACTGGTATCGCTGATACTGTATTGATTGGACCAGAACCAGAATTCTTCCTATTTGACGATGTCCGTTTCGGTACTGACATGTCAGGTTGTTTCGTTAAGATCGACGCTAAAGAAGCGGCTTGGAACTCAGGCACTAGCTACGAAGGCGGCAACACAGGTCACCGTCCATTTGTTAAAGGCGGTTACTTCCCAGTTGCACCGGTTGACTCATCACAAGACCTACGTAGCGCTATGTGTTTAGTGCTCGAAGAAATGGGCCAAGTGGTTGAAGCGCATCACCACGAAGTGGCGACTGCAGGTCAAAACGAAATCGCCACTCGCTTCAACACCTTGACTAAGAAAGCGGATGAAATCCAAATTCTGAAGTACGTAGTGCACAACATGGCACACGCTTACGGTAAGACGGCGACTTTCATGCCTAAACCCATCGTTGGTGACAACGGTAGCGGCATGCACGTTCACCAATCTCTGGCGAAAGACGGTGTTAACTTGTTCGCTGGCGACAAATACGCAGGTTTAAGTGAAACGGCTCTGTACTACATAGGTGGTATCATCAAGCACGCTCGCGCGCTGAACGCTTTCACTAACCCAAGCACTAACTCTTACAAGCGTTTAGTGCCACACTTTGAAGCACCTGTTATGTTGGCCTACTCTGCCCGTAACCGCTCTGCATCAATCCGTATTCCAGTGGTACCAAGCCCTAAAGGCCGTCGTATCGAAGCACGCTTCCCTGATCCACATGCAAACCCATACTTAGGTTTCGCAGCGCTGCTGATGGCGGGTCTTGACGGTATCCAAAACAAGATCCACCCAGGTGAAGCGATGGACAAAGATCTGTACGATCTGCCTCCAGAAGAAGCGGCTGAAATCCCACAAGTGGCAACGTCATTAGAAAACGCCCTTGAAAATCTGCAAGCTGACCATGAGTTCCTGACAAAAGGCGGCGTGTTCAGTGAAGATTTCATCCAATCTTATATCGTACTGAAAACAGCAGAAGCTGAGCGCGTAGCACGTACAACTCACCCACTTGAGTTTGAAATGTACTACAGCCTGTAATGGCTAGCGCTATACAACCGGCTCGCTTTATGTAATTGATACAGAAAATATAAAAGCCTCGATAGCAACGCTATCGGGGCTTTTTGTATTTTGAAGGTATATACAACTTTGATTCTGATTCAATCATCGCGTTGTTCTCTAAATAGGCATCATCGCCAACCACTCTTTTATCATTCATAGAAGGCACGCCAGACACCGCGGCAACAGCAGCAACAATAGAGATAGATGGTTAAAAACCGATTTAAACTATACGAGGGTGCGGCATAAAACCACCCATATAGTCGGAAGTTAACTACCGCGCCATTATTGTTAAGTGTCCAAGCTTTATTCAACTAGGCTGGGGATTGTCAGGGGTAAAATCTGCCAGTTGGGCAGGTTCGCCTGACTCAAATGACGCAAATGTTACGCCATCTAACACGCGCTCATTTTTAAATACACGGATTTCAGAATCAGGTAACTGCGTCATTAGCAATGACAAGATAGTGTGCATCTTATCCAATGGGCAATGAAGACGAATGCTTGCGCGTAAGCCCATTGTTCGTACATCCGATTGGCAGGCAATAAATGGACGATTCCGCGTTACCTTAATCAAATGACGATGCCCATTTTTTATAGGACTCTCGTAAGTAGTCTCTATATTTTTAAAACCGGTGAAGAAAAATGCCATCACAGCAAAACCACCCGCGCCGACCAAGGCGGCCGGGCCTAAAAAGGCCACCCCGACAATACAAACCACCACCCCAAACCAAGCCAGCCCCCGCACTACCGCGTAGGCAGCATCCGGTATAACGTCATGATAGGTGGTAACTAACCCCTCGGTGGTAAGCCGATAATTGTACTGTTTGTCAGCCAACCAGAGGTAGCGCATAAATGGCCCAAAAATCATCGCTATGATGAGAAAATAATACCATTGCTCAAATCCATACCAGTATGTCACCAACCCAACTAGAGCCGTAATCCCGCACGGAATAAGGACCATGATCCACCCAATGCCATACACAGTCGCTACCTTAATATCCCACTCATAGAGGGTGGGCGCCTCACGCACCCGCTGCTGACGCAGCTTATTGAGCCGGTCTTGCTCCTCTTGGGGTAATTGCAGGTACTCACTGCGCGGCAGGTCTTCATACCGACTGTCGTCCAACGGTTGTGTCTCTTGCTCTGTCGACGCCAACTGCTGCGGCGCTGCTCTCTTATTCATATAGCTATTCCTTTGCTGTGCCCACAGTACTGCATGGTCATCGTTAACCTACCCACACGGCTCGTACTTAATGTCTTCTCACCCTTGACGACCTCGCCGCTAAAGGTCTGTTAGCCTGCATCCAGATAATGGTCGTAATTAGCGCCAGTAACAGGCGCGAGAAAAAACGTTAACTGGGCAGGGGATTCTCAGGGGCAAAATCTGACAATTGGACTGGTTCGCCGTCACGGGTGCCAACTTTAGAGAGGCCAACTATTCGTTCATTTTTCAATAAAAAGAGTTCCGACCCCGGTAATTGCTTCATCAGTAGCGACAACACTTTATGCATATCTTCGGGATGACAATAACAGTCGAGATTTGAATAATATCCGAAATAAAACCTGTCTGTATCACACGATATATATGGCCTCTTGTGGGTCACTTTTATCATATGGGGGTGTCCACGCTTGATAGCACTTATTGAGGTGGTTTCTACATTTTTAAAACCAGTAAAGAAAAATGCCCCCAGAGCCATTCCACCTGCACCAATCAGCGCTGCGGGACCTAAAAAGGCCACCCCGACAATACAAACCACCACCCCAAACCAAGCCAGCCCCCGCACTACCGCGTAGGCGGCATCCGGTATAACGTCATGATAGGTGGTAACTAACCCCTCGGTGGTGAGCCGATAATGGTACTGTTTGTCGGCCAACCAGAGGTAGCGGATAAATGGCGCAAAAATCAGTGCCATGAAAAAAAAACCATACCATTGGTCAGACTCATACAAGTACGCCACCAAGCCAATCAGCACCATTATCCCGCAGGGAATAATGACAACGAGCCACCCCATGGCATACACGGTCGCTACCTTAATATCCCACTCATAGAGGGTGGGCGCCTCACGCACCCGCTGCTGACGTAGCTTATTGAGCCGGTCTTGCTCCTCTTGGGGTAATTGCAGGAACTCACTGCGCGGCAGGTCTTCATACCGACTGTCGTCCAACGGTTGTGTCTCTTGCTCTGTCGACGCCAACTGCTGCGGCGCTGCTCTCTTATTCATATAGCTATTCCTTTGCTGTGCCCACAGTACTGCATGGTCATCGTTAACCTACCCACACGGCTCGTACTTAATGTCTTCTCACCCTTGACGACCTCGCCGCTAAAGGTCTGTTAGCCTGCATCCAGATAATGGTCGTAATTAGCGCCAGTAACAGGCGCGAGAAAAAACGTTAACTGGGCAGGGGATTCTCAGGGGCAAAATCTGACAATTGGACTGGTTCGCCGTCACGGGTGCCAACTTTAGAGAGGCCAACTATTCGTTCATTTTTCAATAAAAAGAGTTCCGACCCCGGTAATTGCTTCATCAGTAGCGACAACACTTTATGCATATCTTCGGGATGACAATAACAGTCGAGATTTGAATAATATCCGAAATAAAACCTGTCTGTATCACACGATATATATGGCCTCTTGTGGGTCACTTTTATCATATGGGGGTGTCCACGCTTGATAGCACTTATTGAGGTGGTTTCTACATTTTTAAAACCAGTAAAGAAAAATGCCCCCAGAGCCATTCCGCCTGCACCAATCAGCGCTGCTGGGCCTAAAAAAGCCACCCCGACAATACAAACCACCCCCCCAAACCAAGCCAGCCCCCGCACTACCGCGTAGGCTGCATCCGGAATCGCGTCATGATAGGTAGTAACTAAACCCTCGGTGGTGAGCCGATAATGGTACTGTTTGTCGGCCAACCAGAGGTAGCGGATAAATGGCGCAAAAATCAATGCCATGAAAAAAAAACCATACCATTGGTCAGACTCATACCAGTGTGCCACCAAGCCAATCAGCACCATTATACCGCAGGGAATAATGACAACGAGCCACCCCATGCTATACACGGTCGGTGCCTCGCGTACCCGCTGCTGACGTAGCTTATTGAGCCGGTCTTGCTCCTCTTGGGGTAATTGCAGGTACTCACTGCGCGGCAGGTCTTCATACCGGCTGTCGTCCAACGGTTGTGTCTCTTGCTCTGTCGACGCCGACTGCGGCGACGCTGCTTTATTGTTCATCCTGTTACCTCTCGGTAGACTCTACTTGTAGCGTGGCCATCGCCAGGCAGTAAATCCAGTCATCCATTTTAAATCAGCAACATAATATGCTCTCGGCCTACCCTCAAGCGAATATTTACTGAAACAGTTTTAAGGAAAGTAATAAAAGTAGCTAGATGGCCAGTGAGGGAAGTGGAGACTGATTTTAAAGAGTATGTTCAAAACTCATCTGAGTTCTGCAAGGGCACGGCATACAAACCTCCATGTTTAATACCAATCCAAAACAAGAGTCGCCGTTAACAACTAGGTTATTGAGCTTGGTTGTATCTCGTTTCTGTTGATGAATAATTGACAGATATAATCATATAGTTAGAATGCCAAGCTGTTGAAACAGAACAGGTTGGCGTCAAATGAAACCTGATCTGGTTCCACATCACTAACGCTCTCAGTTGATCAAGTGAGTAGATCATACCGAAGCAATGCAGTTTTTCACATATAAACAATGGAGTGGTTATGCGTTGGTTGACTTGGTTGGTCGTGTGCTGTTCTCTCACGGGATGTGCAACGATAACGTCGAGGATGGGAGAAAATTCAACTTGGGGTCACTCTTTCTCAAGTGTGCAAACGGCTGTTGATAATGGCGAGGAGTGTATGATGATCTCCGCGTTAGCGGCCCCACCCTTACTGCTCTTTACCATCCCGCTGACACTCGTTGATATGAGCAGTGCGTTGATCATCGATACTGTTATGCTACCTGCAGATTTAGCGATCACGCCCAGCGATCCCAAGCTCCACACCCCGCGACCCATGGTCTGCCGCTATGACTATAAGATTTAAGCATGATCGCACCCAATAAATAACCTCAAGTTGCCCGTGTGGCGGTGAATTAACGCCGGCATACGGGAACGACCATGTCGCGGTTTGCCTCCCAGAGTGTTGTGCCTTGTTAGTTGTAATTACGTGGTACAACTTAGCCTAGCAAGCCATTTTAAATCATTTAAGTTAGCGATTTGCTTTAATCACATCAAGTAACAACTTGATATCAGCCATATTGTTATAAATATGCGGAGAAATCCGGATCCCCATACTGCGGGCGTCGACACTAATATTCGCGTTCGCCAATGCCGTCATCATTTGATGCTGCTGTTTACCAAACTGCAGAATAAGCGTGCCGCTGCGCTTTTCAGTATCCCGCGGCGACACAAACTCATGGTCGAGCTCTTGCGCCACAGCATCAATCAATTGCTGATTGTATTTACGCAGCAACGGAGTACCTAAACCAGCAAGATAATGAATGCTATGGGTGGCAATGGCATAAGGCGCGATTGATGGTGTCCCTCCCCAAAAGCGCAGTGCGGAATGCAGGTAACGAAAATCATGGATATCAAATTCGAACGGATTCTCGTGGCTAAACCAACCCACATCTTTAGGCTGACAACTCTCCAATATGGCGGGATTAACCCAAAGATAGGCAGCACCAGGGCCGCCGCAGAGCCATTTCACACTCGAACCGATTAAAAAGTCGGGTTGTAGGAGCGCGAGATCCAGCGGAATAATCCCCGCCGATTGCGCTACATCCACTAAGCTCAAACAACCTCGCTCACGGGCTATAGTGAAAATATTGGCTAATGGCGCCTGCTGCCCCGTATTCGAGTAAGCATGGCTGACAAACACCAGATCCACATCGCGGCTGATATGCGTATCCCACACATTAGGGTCGGTGATATCGAGCCCTTTAGGAATAAAGCGTACTTCGCAACTGGCAGGCAGCGCTTTTTTAAGGGCAAAACCCATGCTGGGAAAATCAATCTCACTCATTAACACAACGGCGTGTTCGCGGTTCAATCTGTCGAGGGACATGACAATTTTAGTCAGCGCACTGGAAAGATTGACCTGAGGGCAAAAATCCTTTTGGTGGCCGTTAAATAGTTTAGATAAAGCAAAGGTAAAATCATCAATCACACCCAGCCACTGGCCCCAAGGTTCACGCCCCGACTCCTGCCAAGGCGCAAAAAAGGCTTCTTTAAAGACCTGCTCGGTCGATTTTAATGGCCGGCCAACGGAATGGTTTAATAGATATCCTGGACCTGCTAGGTAAAAGTCCTTTTTAAAATCTTCAAACATAGTGTTATCTCAAACTCTCTTTTAGTTTTTTAATATCACAATAACGAGTCCGAATATCGCTGCGCTGAGCGGCGGCGCGTCTGTCTCTGAGTCGCTCCAATGAGCCGAGTAGCACATGCAGTGGCGGACCACTGGCGGTGACTTTGGCTAAATGCTGCTGCTCCATACTTGTCGAAGGCTCAGCAATATATTTAGTCACTAACTCATTATGGTGCTGAATCGCAGTCTCGCCATGTAATTCGCAAACTTCAATAAAGAGTCGCAAGTTTTCTTGATACCAATCTTGGGTTGAGCAGTCTTTTGCCTGCAGGAAGTCATCCATCAAATTCGGCCGACGCATGCACTCGCGCAATATCTGTTGATCCTCCGGCATCATGTATAAAAACTTGTCCACCAGCATTTGCGAGTAGGAAGCTTCATTGGCGAAACAAAGACCTAGCGTTAAATCGATGACATTAATCCCCGCAAAATCCCCTGCATTGGCACCGCGATAGATGACTGAGCCCACCCGATAAGGCTTGTAGTAAGGGCGAACACAGTAAAAGAAACGGTCAGTATCTAATCGATTAAATAATTGGGTATTTGACTCAATCACATCTTGCAATGCCTGTTTAGCGACTCGCAGTAAATCGTGACTGATGGGATGGGAAATGCCCAAAGGCTGGATCTTCAATAGCGCATCGGCGGCGCGTTTATAGGCCAAAATGCCTTTAGTGTTGTAATCCACAAACAGCTTTTCGGCGCTCAGATCGGTAAAGCGCTTATAAATGCCATTGTGGGCACGATTGTGAGTAGTTAAATGTGCGGTGGCAAAGCGCGGCGTGACGCCTATTGAAGCGCCAATATGCATGGCGAGCGCAGAAGCCTCAGCTAATGGCGATGTCGTTTCCCGCGAGGGCTCGGTAATTTCATGGCGCCGACAGGCCGCCATATACAAGCCCACATTGCCGAGTAAATCGAAGGCACTGTCGAAACCTTCATCAGTATTCCCCTCATCGAGCAAGGTCTTAATCAACTCTCGCCCTTCGCTCTCCAGCGCCAACTTAGCTTCTGCGCCGATATCGAGCACATTGGCCCGATCTGTTTGTTGGTAGTAAAGCTGTTCTAGCTCGGAATTGAGTTCCACAAAGCGGCTGCGGATCCAATCATCAAAGGCTTCGGTATTAAAGGTGGCAGGTTTCACGGGCTTATCCTTGAGTATTGTTATCGTTCTTTTAAACGGAGTGAGCTCAAAGCGTTAGCCCAATCCGTAAAACTCGTAACCAGAATGCAACTTATCGCCACGTGTTTCTAGCGTTAGGTCAAATTTCCGAAAAAACTAATGCCATTTTTTATTTACACCATGCGCCAGCGCAATTTTTCAAACACTTTTACTCCGCAGAATGTTCCTGAAGACACTCATCACTCAACTAATAGCTAAGCGGTAAGTTCCGCAGAGGTAAATCGGATGATTTTAATGGAATTTATAGTAGTGCTTAGCTGCCTACTGCTAGGTACCCGCTACGGCGGCATGGGATTAGGCCTCATCAGCGGTATTGGCTTATTTTTACTGATTTTTGTTTTCGGTTTAGCGCCGGGACAACCGCCAGTGCAAGTTATGCTAACCATACTTGCAGTCATTGGCTGTGCAGCCGTATTGCAAACCGCGGGTGGATTAGATGTGATGATGCAGTATGCCGAGCGCTTACTGCGCCGTCATCCACAATACATCACGATTCTAGCGCCGCTGACCACGTGGACCCTGACCTTCCTTTGCGGTACTGGCCATGTGGTTTACACCATGTTCCCGATTATTTCCGATATCGCGCTGAAGAAAAATATTCGCCCAGAGCGCCCAATGGCGGTGGCCTCTGTCGCCTCACAAATGGCGATTTGTGCTTCGCCCGTGTCGGTAGCGGTGGTGTCTATGGTGTCGATTCTGGCATCACAACAGGGTGTAGGCCGCGCTTACAATCTGCTCGAAATTTTAATGGTGTCAGTGCCAGCATCGCTTTGCGGTGTCATGGCTGCTGCACTTTGGAGTCTGCGTCGTGGTAAAGATTTAGATAAAGATGAAGAATTTCAAGAACGCATTAAAGATCCAGTCCAAAGAGCCTTTATCTATGACAAGAGCGAAACCCTGTTAAATCAAAAATATCCGAAGGAAGCTTACTGGGCAACGGGGATTTTCTTCACCGCTATCGCTGCTGTGGTACTGTTAGGTTCATTTAGTGAATTACGTCCCGCCTTTGACGTTAAAGGTAAGTCGACCTTACTCTCGATGAACTTAGTGATCCAGATGATGATGTTAATTGCAGGTGCATTTATCCTGATGACCTGTAAGGTCAAACCGACTAACATCTCTAACGGTCCCGTTTTTAAAGCGGGCATGGTGGCAATTTTCTCAGTATTTGGTGTGGCGTGGATGAGCGATACTTTCTTCATCAGCCATATGGATGTACTGCAGGAAAACCTGTCCCATGTAGTACAAAGCCAGCCTTGGACCTATGCCTTAGTGCTGTTTCTCATCTCTAAGCTTGTTAATAGCCAAGCGGCAGCACTCACAGCAATCGCACCTATGGGACTCGCCTTAGGGGTCGATCCAAAACTCTTAATCGCCTTCCTCCCTGCAAGCTACGGTTATTTCGTGCTACCAACCTATCCAAGTGATCTGGCCTGTATCGGCTTTGACCGTTCAGGTACGACTAAAATAGGTAAGTTCATTATTAACCACAGCTTTATCATTCCAGGCTTTATCGGTGTAGCGACAGCATCGGCTGTCGGTTATCTACTCGCAACCGCTTTACTCTAACCTCCACAAATAACAAAGGCCGCAGATGCGGCCTTTGTTTTAGATAACCTTAGATCACCCAAAAGTATTAACCTGTGCCAATATAAAACCCATACCCTAGACGCCCATATTCTTCAGAACATAAAATACGCAGCCCGAAAGTGAGATAAGTATCTTACTCAACAACTCTTTTTAGCTTGCCGTACTAAAGATGATTAGACGCTTATCCATTCTATTAGCTTTTTTCGCGATACTGATGGGGCTCATATACTGTGCCTACAGTCTGATAACTCGGATTAACTTTAATTCCCATCATCAAGTAGGAGAAGTCATCGACACTCTAAACGGGGTTAATATCTATTATAACGGAGGAGTTAATACCCATTCAGGACGTAACCTATCTATAGATGGTTATAACTTAGGTATTCAATATCAATGTGTTGAATTTGTTAAGCGCTACTTTTACCAACGCTACCAGCATAAAATGCCTGACGCTTTAGGCCATGCTAGAGACTTTTTTGATAACAAGTTAAGCGATGGCATGTGGAATGAAAAACGCGCTATGCGGCAATACACTAATGCGAGTCAGACCAAACCTATGCAGGATGATCTACTCGTGTTTTCTCCATGGATATTTAACCCCTATGGTCACGTTGCGATCATTGCCTCAGTTACCGATAGCAGTATTGAAATTGCCCAGCAAAATCCCGGCCCCTTTGGCCCATCACGCGAACGGTTGGCATTAATTCAACAAAACGGCCTCTGGTATATTGATGCGCCTCGAGTAAAAGGTTGGTTAAGATGGCAGGCTCCGGAAATCACGGCATCCCCGATTGCAGAATCCGCAAATACGCCATTCACCAGTAAAGTTCACTGAGAAATAACAATAATGTCAGTATTAACTTGGATTAAACAACGCTTTGCGCGCAACAGTAATAGCCTCAAGCAATCTAGGCCACAAACTGAGTTACACACTGTTTTTCATCAAGCCCAGATGCCCAATATCAGCTTGCCAATCATACAAACCTATCCACTCGTTGTACCTATGGACAGAGCAGATATTTTTGCTTATCAATTGCATTGCTTGCTGACTTACCAAGGGAAAGAGGCCTTAAACACTTTACTTAGCCAGGCAGGCTTTAACACATTGCCCGAGCAAACGGTCAACTTTAACGGTTTTATCGAACATCCAACCCAAGCGACCTGCGTATTACTGAACCAATATGACGATTTTGCGGGTGTGTGCATAACCTTAGTGACCAATGACAAACCCTTGCTAGAAGCATTAATCAGATTCAAATCCACCCCGCCCAATCCATGGGAAAGCTTTCCTAATATCGATCCCGATACCCTCGGCAGTCTTCAAGGTAATATCGACTTTTGGTGCAGCTATTTTTGGCGCCCCTATTGGCTATCGCTTTCAGAAGCCGAGCGCTTGCAATATCCTGAAAGTTGGCGGGAATTTAGCGATTTTCATTAAAACTTAAGGTACGCAAACACTTAATGCAGGATAAAAAATGAAATTGAAATATGTTGGATTAGCACTGACGTTACTGCTACTTGGTGGTTATCTGATCCCTGAGTCACCCGCGATCCCAGTAAAGGGTGCCAGCAGTAAAGATTGGAACAGCCAAACCTTTTGGTATGAACCTTGGGGTCCATCGGGCGTTCACAAGGGGATAGATATTTTCGCCGCCAAAAACACCGCAGTGATTGCGCCAACGCCTATGCTGATCTTGTATCGAGGTGACTTCTTCAAAGGAGGAAATGTGGTGGTTGGTTTAGGTCCGAAATGGCAAATTCACTACTTTGCCCATTTAGCACAAATTGAATCAGCCACAGGATTGATTGCCTACCAAGGTGACACTTTGGGCACTGTCGGCGATACGGGCAATGCACAAGGTAAACCGCCCCATCTGCACTATTCCATTTTGAGCTTATTGCCTAAACCTTGGCTGATGGATACTTCAACCCAAGGTTATAAAAAGGCCTTTTATCAAAATCCTATCGAGTATTTAACTGCACTATAGGCTTAACTACTTACTTTAATCAGCTTATTGGCAGTCCAATATCAAGCTGAGGTTCTGCGGTTTTTGATGGGATTTCATGCTCAACTGCCGCAGCTAATGCTTCTCTCTCTGCCTTCGCAATATATTTAGGTTTATTGCTAGATTGCAGTTTGGCATTGGCCTTTTTTGCCTTGCTCTTCAAGGTTTGATTAATCTTCTTTTTACGGTTCATCAGAGTACCAATGCGAGATACGGTATAAAGGGGCGCGATTATAGCCTTCCATCAACGCGCCAGACAATCGAAAGCACTAAAGCAAACGCGTGATCCAATCAAATAATCAAACCTGCGACTAAAGCATAGGTCTCCTAAATCAAAGACAAATGCCAAACAAGGTAATGCCTTACCGACATAAACTCGCACTATATGTATGTCCTTTACGGTAAAACCTCTCGATACCGAGTGCTGTGTCGCAATTTATTCATACTGTCGTCAAATCATGCAATTTCCTGTATGGCGTGACTAGACAAGCTGTAATTCCTCCCCTAAAATCGCGAATAATAAAAATCGTTATCATTTGCAATACAATTTAATGGAATATTAACCTATGCCAAGGGAGCCGGTGTAACAAACTCATTCGCCCTTAGCAGGAAGTTATATGACATTCAAAACCTCGTTTGTTGCTTTAGCCGTATTGGCAGCGTTAACCCAATCCGCTGCGGCCCAAGATGCCACCGACAACAGTCCAAACAACAAAAATAAAGACATAGAAAAAATCACTGTCACCGCAAGTCGAATGGATAAATCTCCCAGCTCGATCCCCAATACTGTCACTATCATCGACCGCGCCCAATTAGAAGAACAGTTCCGCACCACTAAAGATTTATCGACTATTATCGGTAACTTAGCGCCTAGCTTTTCACCGAGTCGCCAGAAGATGAGTAACACAGGTGAAACCCTGCGTGGTCGTCCGCCATTGATTATGATCGACGGCGTGCCTCAATCGAACCCACTTCGCAGTGGTGGTAGAGAGGGACAAACTATAGATCCTGCCATGATTGAGCGCATCGAAATCATTCACGGCGCCAATGCCATGCACGGTCTCGGTGCCCAAGGCGGCATCATCAACTACATCACTAAAAAGCCAACAGGCGACAGCGAACAGGTTGCTAGTTTCGATGTCACAGTGCCTGATTCAATGAAATCCAATGGCTTAAGCTTTGGTGCTAGCTATGCGTTTTCTGGCGAGTCAGAATTTATCGACATGATAGGTTCGGTTAGCTACCGCAATAATGGCGTCTATTACGATGCCAATCATAACGTAGTGGGTGTCGACACGACTCAAGGCGAGTCGATGGATAGTCAGAGTAAAGACTTCTTCATTAAGCTTGGCCATAACTTCGATGAGTCTCGCCTTGAATTAATGGTTAACCATTATAATGCAGACAACAATGGCGATTGGATGCCCGTTGCAGGTGACAAGCCCAATGGTGTACCCACAGGTGCAGTTAAAGAAACTCAGCCATGGGAAGCCGCCAACAACCAAGTGACCACCACAAGTTTGACTTACACTCACGCCAACATTGGTGGCCAGCAACTTAGCCTACAACTCTTTAATCAAGATTTTAAAGCGGTTTATGGTGGCGGCTGTTTCGACAGTTTCTACGATCCATCCTTCGAAGGCAGCGACCAAGTCATCCAATGCGGTGTCGGCAGTAAAGGTGAAAACTTGTACTACGAGCAATCGCGTAACTCTTCGGTTAAATGGGGTTTAAAAAGCGCCTTGATCGCTAAGGATATTGCCGGATCAGGAATTGATGCGGCCTACGGTGTCGACCTTTTCCGCGACACCACAGAGCAAGACTTAGTAAAAACTGGCTTTTCATGGGTTCCCGAAAGTACCTATGACAACGTTGCACCTTACTTACAGTTAGATTATGACTTAATTGAAAATTTAACCTTATCGACTGGTGTTCGTTACGAACATGCCGAGTTAAGTGTCGATGACTACAAAACCCTATGGGGTGCAGGCAATAAGCAAATTGCGGGCGGTTCAGCCACCTTCGATGAAACCTTATTTAACGTCGGTATCTCTTATAAAATCACTCCTGACATTCGCGTTTATACCAGCTATAACCAAGGTTTTGGCATGCCGGATATCGGCCGAATTCTGCGTGATGGTAAAAGCTTCCCCGGCGACAATCCCAGCATAGATGGCTCACTGGCGCTCACACCGATCGTCACAGATAACGTTGAAGTCGGCGCCGATTACCAAGGTAAATACTTAAGCGCTAAGCTAGCTTACTATCGTTCCGCCACTGATTTTGGTTCACGTTTGGCCTTAAATAGTGATGGTTTCTACGACGTGAAGCGCGAAAAGAGTGTGATCGATGGTATTGAAGCCAATGTCACCGCCTACATTACCAGCAATGATGATCTCGGCATGAATATCGCCTTCCAGCAGGGCGAATACGATTCAAATGGTGATAGCCAAGTCGATACCGATCTCGATGGTGCAAATATTTCACCAAACCGTATCAACCTGTTCTGGACCCATAGCTTCGATAATGAAATGTCGACCCGCGTTCAAGCCAATTACTACATGGACCGCGATTTTAAAAACGCGGCGGGCAACAAGTATGCAGAGTTTGATGGCTACACGACAGTCGATGCTTCCTTCTCAATGCCGCTTTACACTGGCACTCTGAGCCTAGGTTTGCAAAATCTATTTAATAAGGATTATTTCAATTATTACTCACAAACCATGGGTACAAATGATCGTTATTTCAAAGGGATGGGACGTACTGCAACAATAGGCTACACCTTGGCTTTCTAAGTGAAAGGCCCATTTTGAAACATAAAAAAGCGCAATTAAATTGCGCTTTTTTATTGTGTGGAAGAAAGCAAATTATGCCTTGGTCACGACCCAGAGTGCGTGTAATAAACCAGGGAACCAGAACAGTAAACATAACACAATGTTTATTAGCAGATCTTTACCCGCTCCCGCCTTCAAAAATACAGCAACTGGGGGCAATAAAATCGCAATAATGACTAAAAGTAGTTTATTTGTATCCATAACAGAACATCCTCAAAACGGAGATTGTAGGCAAATCAACAAGATCTAACTTCGCAGGAAGACTCAGAATTTGCAAACCTTTTAGTTTGCAAGGCGTAAATAATCCCAGCCGCAGCCTAAATGAAGGCCCTTACCATTCCCTAAAATGAAAAAGGATATTAAACCCATTATCCGTCCAGAGTAGACTAAGATATCCAGTAAACTCCAACCGAAAATCCCTAAAAGCATCTATAGTTAAAGAAAAATATGAAGTAAAAGAATGATATTTGATCCCCAAGCCCTATTACTCATCAAGTTTATTTGCCTGCTTACTAGCACGGCTGCCGTCGCATGGGGACTCATTGCACAACCTTTAAAAATTGCCACTCAAGCCAGTATGCGCTTTTCTCTGGCGAACTTGTTCGTCCTCCTTGGCATCATACTCAACAGCCAACGCACCGAAGCCTCCAGTTACTTTTTTTGGTTCTGCTCGGATATGGCGATTTTATTTGGCTTCATTCTAGCGCGTTGGGGAACAAAGGCGCTTTTCAGACTCAAGCCCAGCGTAAAATCGGATCTTATTCTTTTAGCACTCACCGCTGGTGTGATGCTCTTGGTTCCACCTAATTTCAGCTCCGAACGCATTTTGGCCATCGTATTCTCAGCCTGCGCCGCGCTCATTTTCGCCATGTTAACTCGGGATAACTATCAGGCCATCAAACGCGATACGGGTAATCGAGTCGCCATCGCTATGGTTATGCCTTTAGTCGCCATGGTCGGTATTTTTATCATTCGTATCTTTATCGCCTTACTCTCTCCCGAAGAAAGTCCGATGTTTATCGCCATGCACACACAAGAAGCCATACCTGTGCTTTGGTTCTATGTCTTTCTGGCCCTATTGATCAATATCGTGATGATAGGTAATGCCATGACGCGGCTTGTCAGTAAAATCCGCATGTTAGCGGAGCGGGACCAACTCACAGGCCTGTGGAATCGCCGTGCTATGCATAAGTTTTTAAACAATATCCATCAACGCTGGCTGCGGGATAAAGTACCTTACAGTATGATTTTATTGGATCTTGATCATTTTAAAGACATAAACGATCAATACGGGCACGATGCGGGCGATCTCGCCCTGCTGACGGCGGCGAGACTATTTGGATCGGTATTGCGAGAAAATGACGCCCTATGTCGTCACGGTGGAGAGGAGTTTCTAGTGATTTTACCCGCAACTGATGCTCCCGCGGCCAGAGTCGTCGCCGAGAAATTGCATCAAGTACTTAAGGATAATTCATTTATATGGCAAGGTGTTACGATAAAAATCCATGCCAGTTTAGGTTACGCCACGATTTATCAAGGATGCCAACCTGACAAACTACTCATTCAAGCAGACCAAGCTATGTACCGCGCAAAATCTGAGGGCCGAGACCGTATTTGCCAAGCTTGCTAGGCTTTCGCAACATAACGCTGCAAAGATTAATCTCCTTTCGCAGGCCAAGCCAAAGTCTCGGGCTCACGCCATGAAACTAGCGCCTCAGTGACACCTTCAGCGTCAAAATGCTCACCTTGAGTCGGCAAATCCCGATAAGCGTAATCACGCCAACCTGTCACGTCATCACCATAGCGAAAATGCAGACAATATGCATGCAGATAACACCGATCCGCTGCCCCACCGCCGTATAAATCATCCCCTAAAATGGGTACACCTAAGCTCGCCAAGGCGACTCTTAATTGATGGGTTTTACCTGAGTGGGGTTTAAGCAAATATAAACGCAATCCCTCGCAAACACTCAAAGAGAAAAACTGCGTAATCGCTGGATTCTCTTTAGTCCGCAGTAACTTAAACATGCTACGACGCGACTTTGCCATGTCACCAATCACCCAGCCTTGCTTCTTCTTCGGCTTGCCTTTCGCGAGGGCGAGGTAATATTTCTGCACTTTATGGGCAGTAAACAGCTCAGTAAATTGCTTGGCGGCGACCGCGCTCTTAGCCAGAATCAACAGACCGGACGTGGGCGTATCGAGTCGATGAACAGCAAAAAGCTTAATCCCTAAATCTTGCTCAGCCTGCGCCACCACGCCTGCAGTCCCATCCTGACTGTGGAAATGCACTTTGGCTGATTTGGAAATAACAATAAAATCAGCCTCATCGGCTATGATTCGATACATGGAGTACTCGGCGTTGTAATGCGGATCATCGACTTAAAACTGAATAGTGACGACTAAGCCAGGATGATTATCCGTGAGATTAATTTTGGCATTGTGCCGTGAGAGAATCGCTTTGACCATAGATAATCCTAAACCAGTACCCTGTAAATGCCGGCTAGGGTCGAGGCGCACTAAACGTTCGAACACTCTTTCTTTACTCTCGTCTGGAATACCAGGGCCATTATCGCGGATCTGAATTTGTGGGCCTGACTGAATAATCTCAATCCGCGCACCTTGGCCAGAATACTTCATCGCATTATCGACAAGATTATATAAGGCTTGGAATAATAAGTATTTATCACCAAAAACCTTATGATCTATCAGTAGCGATAAACTCAAGGTTTGCTCGTTAGATTCAGCCACAGCATCGGCCATATCCAATAAGTCGGTACACAGTTGCGCTAGGCTTAACTCCTGCAAATCGAGTGTCTGCTGACCTTCTTCGATACGCGTGAGCGATAACATGGCATCAAACGTCGCTAAACAATGATCGAGCTCCTCGGTCAAAATGGCGCAACCTTCGCTAATCTCATTGCTCGGCTTACTCGCCAACTCTTCAATACCAATACGGATATGTGACAGTGGAGTACGTAAATCATGGGCGATATTATCGGTCGCACCACGCACTGCCATCAGGTTATTTTCGAGAATATCTAGCACATTATTAAACTGCAGCGCCAACATATCGAACTCATCCTGACGCCAACTCAAGGGTAAGCGGGTGTCATAATGACCGCGTTCAATCTGTTCACTCAAGCGGTTGTATTGCACTAATCGACGTAAAATCGCCTTAGAAAATAGATAGCCGAGCGCTAAAGTCAACACTACGGTAAGCATGACGGCCGTCGCGGCGGCACTGATAAACTTATCAATTAACGTCGCTAAGTTATCGGTACGGGTCGCAATCAATACTGGGCCGTAGCGGGTCATCACCAGACCGCCGGTAAGAATATGCAGCTTATCCGGGCCACCGGTTAAGATAGGAAAATCCCGCGTTTGCGGCAGCATGGGCATGCCTTCGGGCATAAAGCTCAAAGCACCGACCATATCGTAGCTATTACGCCAAGCGATCAGGGCAGTTTGTGGATCGGCGGCGCGGATTTGAGCGGCAAAACTACGGCGATCAACCGTTAGGGCAAGTTGCTGATAACGTTGGGTCTCTGATTCTAAATATTGAGTTACTTGATACTGCTGCTCAATAATCAACTGTCGATAAAGGGCAAATAGCAACGCCCCGATGATCACTATCACTAAGGTCGAAAAAACGATTGTGATGCGCCAGGCGCTGCTTTGGTAAGGCTTAATGCCTTTGTCGTAAGCGATAACCCGCTCCCCTCACGGTTTCGATAAGCTCGCCATGGCCTAACTCTTCAAATTTACGGCGTAATTTTGCGATATGCACATCGATGACGTTCGTGCGCGGGTCGAAGTGATAATCCCACACTGCTTCGAACAATAAGGTGCGGCTAATAACTTGATTAGCATGTTCCATCAGATACTTAAGTAACTGGAACTCTTTCGGCTGTAGCATCAACTCCTGCCCGTCTAAAGTGACATTACGGGTCAGTAACTCCATCTTCAAACCACCAACAACGAGATCAGTTGTCACAGGCACAGATTGCCCACGGTGCATCAGTTTTTCAGCGCGGACTAATAACTCGGAGAAAGCAAACGGCTTAGTCATATAGTCGTCACCACCTGCCCGCAAGCCTTTTACTCGCTCATCAACGTGCGCTAAAGCGGATAAAATCAGCACTGGTGTTTGATTACCCGTTGCCCTTAAGGCGGCCAGCAATTTTAAGCCATCGAGCTGAGGTAACATGCGGTCAAGGATCACGAGATCGTACTGACTACTCGTCGCGAGTGACAGACCTTGGTGGCCATCGCTCGCCGTTTCGATATTGTGGCCCTGCTCAAGAAATCCTTTGACGATGTAATCAATCGTCGTCGCATCATCTTCAACTAAAAGTATTTTCATCTGTATGTTGCGCTCCTCAATCTTAAGCACTCGTGTAAGCACTCGATTGACTTAGATATTTCAATCCCACTTGAGTAAAGGTAACGGTCGTAAATTTTCGACATCGAAGGCCAACTTAAACTTACCCGTATCGTCTAGCAGCTTAAGTTCTAAGTAACTGATACCTAAGTCGTGGTCTAACTTTGCTTCGGTTAAGAAGGCTTTATGATCTTTAGTGGCCTTAACGATTAGACCTGAAAAGGTTTGATCTTTTGCCGCGATCATACGCGTTGCCTCAACCTCACCCAGATCATCGGCACTTACTTTACTCGCCTTTTGTTTCAGTAACTTACCATCACGGGCACGATATTCAAACCGCGTTATAGAGTTTGCTAAAGGATTAATTAACTCAAATTGATAGACTAATTCACCCTCTTGCTCTTCCATATGAAATTCGGCAATCACACCGGAGAACCCTTTTTCAATCTGCTGCATAACGCTCAACGGCGGTACATAGTCTCCACCCGCAAACATCGAATACATGCTCTGAGCCGCCGTTGCGACACCAGATACCAACATGAATCCTAGCAACCATAGTCTCATGGCCCCTCCATATAAATCAGCTAAGTTTGTATCTTATGAGACAATCAGTTAGAAGTCGATGGACCTATTGCGCCTGTATGCAATTCCAAGCTAATCCCTCACAATTTACCACTGGATATAGAATCACACTGTGTCAGCATTAATTCTGGTTCGGCCATCAATTGATCTGAAATCCAACGTCAACAGAACCTAAATCGCTGATAAGCCAAACACTAAATCATTTTGTGGCTAATGTGTAAAGTCTACCTAATACCAGCTTAAACACCGATGGAAACAAGATTAAGCTTTGATCATCTGAGGATTTTTAAACATGACATTTTCAGTGAGAACCCTCAATTTCGCCATTTAGAATCAAGAGGATTGAATTTTAGCGGGTATTTTAGTCTATCTGTGTCATTAAAAAGTGGGATTGGCAAATAAATCTCCCTCGACTAAAGTCAGATAACTTAGCGTCAGGTAACGGTATTTTTAAATCGGAGCGAAAATGAAACCAGTCATACGATGGATAAGCTTAAGCTTGTTACTAATAGCAGCATTAAGCGCTTATGCCTATGGCAGCGCCACCAGTGCATTGGTGTTCATCATCTTAGGCATGCTATTGGAAGGGACATTTTGGATTGGATTACTCGGTAAGCGAAAAACAAAATAAACAGCCTCAGTTAATTTGCATCTAGTGCGTGATTCGTCCTAACTATCCCAGTGTGAAATCGGCGCAGGCATAGCATGGGCATACCCCTGTTGATAATCGCATCCCAATAAGGTTGCCACATCAATGTGCGTCAAAGTCTCCACACCTTCACAAACAACCTGCATTCCTAATCGCTGTAAATACTCAACTAAGCTCGTCAACATACGCATTGAATGTGAAGAGCGACAAGCTTGCAATAAAAGGGAACGGTCTAACTTGATGACATCATAGGGCAATACCATCATACGCAAGAAATTACATTCTTGGGTGCCAAAATCATCCAGTACGATGCTGGCTCCTCGTGCCCGTAACATTTCAATCAATTCATGCTGTTTATCATCTAATAAAGTGTGTTCTAACACTTCAAACCAAATTTTGATGCACAGCACTTTTGCTTGAAGCAACAGCATTTGTAATAAATTTTGGTAAGTCACACTGTATGGCATGGGATTTAAATTAATGGACAGTATGCCAACGCCTTGATCGGCTAATCGAGGTAAGTCTTTGATAATCGACCTCAACATCCATATATCAATATGCAAAGCAGCATTTTTATCTAACAATAAAAAATCAATACCTGTATATGCATGACGCTTGGCATCCCAACGGCGTGCAAGTGCTTCATATCCTATAACGGTTTTATCAACCCCGATAATAGGCTGATAAAAAGGCATAACCACATCAGACATAATGTAGCTTGCAATATCTTCACTCACTTTTTTACGCTTAACTGACAGCATAGATACCTACAGAATATTAATATATCTGACTTATTTTTAACTAAATTGGCACTCGTTTCTATCAGATAAATCCTAAAAACAAAAAATCACTGCACTTTATTATAGGACTATTCCTATTAACGCATAAAAATCACCCATATAAAATACAGCTAAAATATTGATCCAATCAAACATTAACCCACAGCAACATCAACCAAAAATGAAATAAAGGCAACTCAATACAAGGTAACTCAATAATAATGCGATTATATTTAGCGCTGTTTGGTATTATTTTTTATAGCTCTCAAGTTTATGCGGCGGCAGAAATAAGCATAGGCACCTTATTTGACTACATGCCTAGCAATAAAACCACTTATTTGAAAAAAATAATGAACATGGGCGATTCAACCGCATTTATTAAAATATCGGTTAACGAAATAAAATATGATGAAAATGGTCTGCCATACGAAGTACCTGAACAAGACGCAGAAAACCGCGCCTTGATAGCTAGCCCGTCTCGCTTAATTATTCCAGCCAAGGGAGTACAAGCAACGAGATTGTTATTCTTAGATAAAAAAGACACAGAACGTTACTTTAGAGTTCGCTTTGTACCAGTGCAGCCAAAAAACAATGATGGATTTGATGAGAAAATAACTGAACAAACGCGTGAAGAACTCACTGCCGGAATACAGATACTAACAGGTTATGGGGCATTTTTATTTATCACCCCAGAAGAACCTAAATACTCGACTGAAATAACGGAAGACACAAATAGCGCAGAAATAAAAAATAACGGGAATACGACTATTATTTTAGATTTTTTTGAATCATGTAACAAAAAAACCAAAGAGTGTTCCACAGCGACCAAATTGCATATCTTACCCGGTTCAAAAAAACAACTGGTAAAAAATAGTAACGAAAGCTATCACTTTCAATTGATTGAAGGTGATAAAACCAAAAGCATAGTTATTGGTAACTAATGCATCCCTAAAAGGAGACTGTAATGAAAATATGGAAGGCGGCCCCAATAACCTTATTAGTGGCCATGAACTCATTTGCGGCTGAAAAGATTGAACATCAAGTCACTGTGATTGCACAAATTCCGTCAGAGAACTTTTTTGTGCAACCAACAGGCAATGATAACTGGATCAACAGCCAGCAAAAGTTAGCATATAACGTCCATACAAAAAAGCTAGATCAATTAAATAAGCAACTAGAAGTGAAAAGTACCATTGGTGCTATTACGGGTTACTTATCAAACCCAGCCATTATCGCCAGTGGCAATGATAATATTGCACTAACAGTTAAAGTGGGCGGTATTGAACTGAAGACATCTGCGACAGAATTAGTCGATGTCGACAATGCTAAAACGGGTAAAACCCTTGGACTAGAGATCATTCCAACTGTCCCAGCAAGCGGCTATGTCGCAGGTAACTACCAAGGCATGGTCAATATGATTTTCGAATCTGAAACACCACCTAAAAAACCATAGAGATTTATTAAGTTAAATTTCAAAAAAGCTCCCGCAAAGGGAGCTTTATTAATTTTCAAGTTAACGACTCATGCTTTTCATTTTTTCGATATGAGGCAACACACTTGTCATCTTTGATCCTGACTATTCTGATCGCAACGCTAATCTTTAGCTCTTGCTCTTTAGCGAATAGCACACCATCAGACTCACTCAAGCTGCTAAAGCAATATCAAGACTTGCCTGATGGATTTTCTGAGCATTTTTTTAATGCCCCATTAACAGTAAGAATCACCATCGATAATAAATTGCTTGGCGAAGGTGAAATAGTGTTAGGACTCGATACCAGTGTGCAACTATTAAAACTCGTTGACGTGAGCGAAAGCGATCTTGACGAACGTCAGCAACAATTATGGATAGCGCAATTAAACCAAAAACATAAGTTGGGTTTGTGCTCAAAAGGCTGTCAGGGCGGCATATTAGCGATTGAATATAATTTGGAGAACTCTCAATTATCTATTTTAACGGCCAATATCGAAAAGCAGCCATCAAGCTCGCACTACTATGCCTTGCCTGAACAGGGAAGCTACGGCGCACTATTTCGACAACAACTCAATTGGAGTCAATCCAATGAGAGCGATTACGCAGGCCGTTATAATTTGCAAGCACAAGCAAGTTTAGGCCAGTGGACCACACTACTTGAAGGTGAAGTCACTCAAAATAATGAAGAGACACTCAACTCGACTATTCAACAGTTGTATACAGAACGTCAAAACGAAGGACACTTCTATCGACTCGGGTATTTCTCCCCTTATGCCCAAGGTTTAGTTCGTCAGCCCATCATTTATAGCGGCAGCTCACAAGCCGTGATGGGGGTGATGTTGGGTGACTCTAATCAGTTATTGGTCGATCAAGCCTATGCCAGTGCCACACCCATTTATGTCACTCCGAATCGTGCAGGTGTGGTAGAAATCTACCAAAATGGACAATTGATCAACTCGCAACAAATTAACGCAGGCTTACAAGCCATTGATACTAAAGTATTACCATCTGGCATATATGAAGTTGAAATTCGGATTCTAGAAGATGGCCAAGTCACTGAACGTCGTCGAGAAATCATTAACAAACCCACTCAATGGCAAAACACTGAAGAATCCTTTCGGGTGAACTTGTTTGCTGGAGAAAAGTTACAAGATATAACGAATTGGGATGATGAAAGCAGACGCGGACTCAGCACGGGGGTACTCGCAAACTACTTATTAACACCGGCGATCATCCTTGGCGCCGCGGCTCAATTTATGGATAAAGGTTGGCACTACAGCATTTCGGCTGATTGGGACTGGAACCAACAACTGCGCTTTTTTGGTAACTGGGTGATAAATGAGCAACAGGGCAGCGATTTTGATTTACAAGCAGTTTATAGCTATAGACACGGCAGCTTTGTACTCAGCCATCAGCAACAGCTCAATCAATCGCAAAGTAGTGATATCACGAACTCTAATCCCAAAAAGACGAGTGCATCTCTGCAACATAACTTAGGAAATGGTCACTCTGTTTCGGCCTATTTGTCACATCAATCCGAGCAAGGTCAAGGCATTGACTTAGGTTGGCAGTACAGCGGCAAACTCTGGGGACGCCAAATGAGCTGGAGTTTAAATGCGTTCGATCGTCCTAGCAGCATTAACACTTCAGGCCAGCGCAACCAAGGCGGAGCACTTTATTTCAGTATGAACTTAGGCGATCAAACGCGTCGAATGGGTGGTGGCTTAGGCAGCAGAACTTCACGTTCTGGCGGGCAAGAACAGCATGCCTATGTTGATTTCCAACAGCAACTAGACTGGCGTGGCATTGAAACCATAGGGATAGGGCTAAACACGGATAGCTATGGTGTTGGTGCAACCGCCAATAGCCGCTTTAGCAACGATATTGTTAGCGGGGATGCCTATGCACAGTCATCGTCCTATAACAGCGGCATCACAGGCGGTATCAACCTCTATAGTATGCTTGCACTAGGGCAACAAGGTGAACTCAGTATCTCAGGCCAAAGCCAAAACCACGATGCGGGCATGATAATCGATGTCATGGCTGATACCCCAGACATCCTTTTACAAGCAGAAGATGAGCACGGTGGCAGTGTCACCTTAAAGCCTGGGCGAAACTTAGTGCCAGTGACCGCCTATCGCAGTGGTAGCGTACAACTCGCCATACAGGACTACGATGACGCACCTTCAGTCATCCAACCGAGCGTATTGCACTACCACCTCAATAAGGGAGGCGTCAGTTACCAACAAATCAGAGTCATGAAGACTGTCACTGTGATTGGCCGCTTAGTGAATCAACAGGGATTGCCGCTTAAAGGCGCGCTTATCGCCAACCATGCGGGGCGCAGCTTGAGTGAGGCCGATGGCTTTTTTGCCGTCGAAATGAGTGAACACCATCCGAGCTTGCAAGTGGAGTATCAAGGTATACAAGAGTGCAACCTTGAACTCGATTTACACCGAGTGAAACGTGAACAGAACCTATTGCTATTAGGCAATATCACTTGTAATGCCCAAACATGGGCACAACAAACATTAACAGAGAACCTAGCCAAGTGAATTATCGTTACGCTTTATATGCATTGTTGGGATATTTGCTACTCAGCCCATTAACAGAGGCAGCTACCATTCAGGTTACTGCTGAATATAAACCTGCGCCCTATGATATTAATGGTAGTAAGTTTATTAACACTACACCATGTTCAGTTCCTGAAAATATGACTGGTGATTTCTGGTGTAAAGGCACCGCATCTTTAGAAAATGAGCAAGCAATAAAAATAGAGACGACAATATCATCAAAACTAATTAGTAATGATGGAAAACTAGAACATGCTATTACTTATCAAAAGTTTACTGGCGAAAAAACTGTAGAGCTGACAAAAAAAGGGAGTAGTAAAACACACAAAATGAAATTTAAACTAACGAAAATTGGAGCATCTCAAACCCCGAACTTAATAAAAGAAGCAGGAGAAACCGATAATTTTTGGTTATATTATGTTCAAGGAGATTGCAACTTCAGATTAAATACCTGGGCAAGCAGTAGCATTTTAGATTATTTTTATGACATAAAAAACGCTAACCAACAGTCTGGAGGCATTTGTTACAACAATAAATTTAACCCGAAATTCACATCATCAAAGAATGTCACCCTTCAAAGGATTTATATTGGTTATAAACTGCAACCTCCCGATCCTTTAAAAATGGAAAATGGTACTTATAAAGGCAATATAACCCTGAGCCTTGGACGCAATAAAGATCTCGACTTTGGTGATGCAACCTATTCAGACTCAAACGTAACCATAGAATTTACCTTAAGGGTCACGCATCAACTTAAGTTAGAATTCCCTGCTGGCAGCAATAAAGTAATCTTGCAACCGCCTAAGGGCTGGGCACCATGGATGAACAGCGGAAAAACACCGCCCAACTTAAAGGCTGAATTGCCGTTTAAGTTTTGGTTTAGCGCACCATTTGATGTTTCATTGAGTTATTGCCAATATCAAAACAATGGCCAGTGCCAACTTAAAAACATTAAAAACAGTCACAAAACAAATATAGAAATCAGTTATATAAATGGTATAGGAAAATCAGTGCCGCTATCGACATCAAAGTACCATTTTACAAATACAGATGGGGAATATATCAATGTTGCAAGAAAGCTATTGTTTGAAATTAACAAAACCAACTTAACTGAAATGATGAAATATCCAGGAAGCACTTACCAAGGGGATGTAACTATTATGTTCGAGGCTGAAATCCCTCCATTTTAACATTAAAATAATCCCTGTTGCTGTGCATAATGAAACAATTCACTGTCACTTTTTAAACCGAGTTTTTGCATCGCATTGGTTTTTTGGGTACTTATGGTTTTTACACTGCGGTGTAAATAGCTGGCAACTTGAGTCACTGACATGCCGTTTGCCAGTAAACGTACCACTTCTATTTCTTTCAGTGAAAGTTCAACTGGGATGGTATATTGATTAATACCTTGTTCATTTAATAATTCACGGACAGTTTCGCCAATGTAAACAGAACCTAATAATACTTTTTTAACTGTTTTCTCTAATTCGGCAATGACTGATTTTTTTAATAATAAGCCTTGTATTCCAATCTGTAACAGCGCTTGTAATACACCTAAATTATGTACTTGGGTCAATACTATTATGGGTAAATTTGGATATTTTCGTCTTAGCTGTTTAATCATGGCCATACCATCGACATTGTCATCATTAGGCATACTAAAGTCTGTGATCAATAAGTCACATTCATGTTGTTCTAATGTACGCCATAATTCGGAAACATTATTTGCTTCAGCAACAATGTCACAACTTGGCTGCATTTCAGCCATCAAACTACGCACGCCAGTGAGTATAATAGGGTGATCGTCGGCAAGGATGATCTTAAAAGCCATATATAACTCCTCGTGATAATGTGAACTTATGGATGCCTTATCTATACTACTTGGCATCGGTGTTTTTTTCGAGACTTAATACACTTTGGTCATAGAGATGCGTGCGACTCAAAAATTGCGTTACCAACTTCTTTGCATCTTCAGTTGCTTATCCCTGCTATGCATGACTTTTATCACTCATGCCGAACAGCCCAAAACCACAACAATTAGAGTAGGCGTACTCGCCAATGGCTGGGGACCTTTTCAACAAATTAATGACCAGATAACAACGGGATTTAGTGTCGAACTCATACAACTGCTCGCCAAAAATCTTAATTACCAAATAGACTGGAAGGTTTATCCCAATTGGATGAGCCTTTATTCTGCTGGCTGCAATGGGGAAGTCGATGTCTTGCTTGACGCTTTTCGTACTGTTGAACGTACTCAATGCCTTATGTTTAGCCGCTCATACTACACCTCCCCTACTGTTGTCGTTATTCGTTACGACAGCCGATTTTTTCGCGATGTGAGTGAATTTGGCCAAGCTCGGATTGCCGTTGAAAAAGGATTCTCGACGGAGAAATTAGTCAAACTGCATTATCCAACCGTAACAGAAGTAACATTTTCTAATACAGAACAAGCACTTTCCTCCGTCATTGATAAAACGACCGATGCCTATATCGGTAATCTTCATGTTGCTAACCAATACATTAGTGCACACCCTGAACTTCTTATCGTTGCCCAAGCCCCCCTGATGATGGAAAACTTACATTTAGGGATCACGAAGAACAATAGCCTGCTTGTAACACAACTCGATAACGCCTTAATGGCTCTGAGTGTAGAAGAGCGCAATGCTCTCGAAGTAACTTGGCTGGGTATGGGTGATCTTCATTTTTTAGGCCACAGTAATTTTCTACTTAGACCCAATGAACGCGAATGGCTGGCAGGTTTACCTTCACTCAGAGTCGGATTTGTAAGTCATTGGATGCCATTCTCTTCGGTTAACAATAAAGGCATCTTGGTTGGTTTACTTGCTGATTATCTTGAACAATTCAGAGAAAAACTAGGGCTTGATTATGCGGCACAAAAAACCAGAACGTGGGATGAAATCCAAACCGCACTCGTTAATCATGAGATTGATCTCGCCATTATTCCAACACGATTGAAAGCACAATATCCAGACTGGCACATGAGCGAAGTGTTTACGTCTTTCCCTATTGTTATAGCCACTGCCCGCAACAGTCCGCGAATCGCGGGGCTGTCAGAACTGAACTTTCAACGCGTGGTCATCACAGATAATCTACTGCTGCCAAGCATTAAAAAAGCCTATCCGAATATCGATGTTGTAGTTTCAGCCAATCCCGACGAAGGTCTGACCTTAGTCGCAAAGGGCAAAGCAGCGGCTTACATAGGTAATTTGGCCGTTGTGACTATGCTCATCGACGACAAATTTGACGATGAATTACGAGTAGCGGCACCAACGCCTTATAAAGATGAACTCGCTGTTGCCGTTCGTGAACCTTATTGGCCACTTATCCCATTAATTAACCGTGTTTTCTCCAGTATGAGTGAGAAAGAAAAACAGCAGATCCGCAATACTTGGCTAGCCGTAAATTACAGCGAAGGCATCTCTTGGCACACCTTACTCAAAACACTACTGCCGATTGCGATAGGTTTACTGCTTTTCATTGGCGGCTTAACCATAGCCTATTTAAAACTCAGGCAAGAAATCAATAAACGGCGCATCGTCGAAAATGCTCTGGCCATCGCAAAAGAAAACGCCGAGCAAGCCACTAAAAGAAAAGCTGAATTTCTCGCAGCCATGAGCCATGAGATCCGCACGCCCATGAATGGACTCGTGGGTATGGCAGAGCAACTCAGCTTTACCCCTCTTGGTATAGAACAAAAACAAATGGTACAAATCATTAGTAATGGCGCGGAAGAAATCCTCCAAATCATTAATAATATTCTCGATTTCTCTAAAATAGACATGGGGAAAATGCGCTTAGAATCAACCCCTATTCTATTGCGTGAAGTTCTCGATAGTACGCTTAATATGGTCATGAATGATTTACGCACCAAAGGCTTAAGCCTCTACTTACACGTTGACCAAGGCGTAGCTGCACGGGTAACAGGAGACAGTCTTCGTATAAAGCAAATCCTATTCAATTGGGTAAATAACGCCATTAAATTCACTGAACGCGGGTTTATTGAGGTCTCAGTCAAGCTTGAAGCCGAACAAGAAGGTCAACAATTACTGCTCATTGGCGTACAAGATACGGGTATCGGCATGAACACTGAGACTCAAGCGCGAATATTCAATATTTTTGAGCAAGCTGATGTCTCGACAACACGTAGCTATGGTGGTGCAGGTTTGGGCCTTGCCATTAGCCATACACTCGCCGAAATGATGGGCGGCGACATCATCCTGAATAGCGCCCCTCATTTAGGCACATTTATTGGTTTACGCATTCGGTTACCTGTGGTGGCTCAGAATGAATTTGATGAACAATTGCAGGGATTAAAAGCATATATCGCCATCGGCGATATAAAACTACGTCACACTTTATCTTGGCATTTAGCTTCATTAGGCATTGTATTAACAGAGAATAAAACCAATGCAGACCTGTTGTTTACTGATAATGCTTCGGATGATCGGCAACACATACTCTGCACTCACTTTAATGAAGCACTGGGTTATAGATACCAAAATGAGCAATGTTTATTGAATGCAAATCCCTTAACATCGCAAGCTGTGAAGGATGTGTGTTACATCAACATGGGGTGGATTGATACTATAGTCTCAACCCCGCAAAGGGATATTCAATTTAAGTTTAACTGGCCAGAATGCAAAATATTATTAGTTGAAGATCATCAACTTAATCAGATATTGGTGCAGCGACAGCTGAAACAGTTACGCCTAACATGTGATATTGCAGATAACGGTGCCCAAGCGCTCGCCCTCATGCAAAAGACTCAATATGACTTAGTGTTATGCGATTGCCGCATGCCAGTGATGGATGGCTACACTTTTTGCCAACAAGTGAGATCGCAGGAAATCGAGGGGCAACATATTCCCATCATCGCACTCACGGCCAACGTGCTAAATGAGCAGAAGCAAAGGTGCATGGCAGTTGGGATGGATGACTTACTGGCAAAACCACTGCACTTAGATGAGCTGTATAAAATGCTTTTGAAATGGCTACCGTCTGCAAAACCAGCACTTATCGATATAAAAATATTAGAGGATGCCTTTGGTCGGGAAGAGACATTAAGCAAAATGCTATTAATGTTTAAAACTGAGCTCGAAACCTCACTTCAGGATATTCAACTTAAAACACCTCAACTTGCGGATAAGATCCATAGATGTGCAGGAACTATCAGTATGTTAGGGCTCACATCAATAGCAGAGCACGCTTGGATACTCGAAGAAAAAATGAGGCAACAGGGAAATAATAATGCTGAAGCGGAATTGGCTCAATTTCAAACGACAATAGCCCAATTGATAACTGAGCTAGACGCGATAATGCGAAATCGCACCTAAATGGTGGCTGGTTTACTCAGAGTTATCATGGTGGACTAAGCTATTCCAAAATATGAATTTGTTCGGATTTGAGTGCCACCGTAGTTTGCATCCCCTTAGTAAGAGCAAGCTTTTGGGCAAAATGCAGCGAGACTTCGGTGTTAAGTTGTAATGGGGTGCCAGTGACGTAGCAGATAAGCCGAACGGATTCGCCCATCACCAGCATAGCGTCGATCGTGACATCTAATTTATTAAAACTGCGGCATAAACGCCCTTTGGAAATCGAATTAAAACGAATACCTTGATTGGGGATAACCCAACGGACTCGACTTCCCACAGGGCGCTCTTTGCCATAGTCGCAGGCAATTAGCTGCTCACCAAATTTAAGCCAAGTGAGATTTTTAATGCTGTCTTGAAATACCACTTCACCATCAAAAATATTTCTTAGCCCCATCTGCCTAGCCACAGCTTCATTTCGTGGCCGCGATAACACCTCGAAAGGTGCACCTTGCTGCAGCATCTTGCCTTGGCTGATCAAAATCATCGAATCAGCCAGCAGTAAGGCTTCATTTAAGTCATGGGTGACCATAATCACTGGGCAGAGTAACTGCTCTTTGAGGCGCGCAAGCTCAAGGTATAATCGCTCGCGAGTTTCCCTGTCCACCGCAGAAAAAGGCTCATCCAGCAACAAAACCGACGGTTCGCGAGCAAGCGCTCTGGCAAGCGCAACGCGCTGGCGCTGGCCGCCCGATAAATGCGCCGGTAATCGATCGGGTAATCCCTGTAGATTGACCCGTTCGAGCCAATCTTTCGCGCGCGGTATGCGTTCCGCCTTGGGAATATGATCAAGCCCAGCGACTACATTTTCTAAGGCAGTGAGATTCGGAAATAGCCCAAAATGCTGCGGCATATAACCGATATGGCGTTGCTGCGGGCTTAAGGCGATACGCGCTTTATCATCAAACCAAAGCCGATCGCCAAAGTGGATTTGTCCCGTATCGGGATGATTCAACCCAGCGATCATCCGTAGCAGTGTGGTTTTTCCACCGCCAGACGGCCCGACCACAGCAAGTACTTCACCCGCTTTACAGCGAAAATCGGCGTTGAGTTTAATGTGTTTATGATTTTGGATCTGACACTGCAGATCAGCGATGATTTGCGCCACGCTGACCTCCTAAACGCCGCGATAGGCTGGTTGTTAGTGCTAACGCCGTCACGGCAAACAGCAATAAGACTAATGACATAGTGCCAGCGGCATTAAAATCGAATGATTGCACACTGTCATAAATTGCAATCGAAATCGTCTTAGTCTCTCCAGCAATATTGCCGCCCATCATCAGCACAACGCCAAACTCCCCAAGCACATGGGAGAAGCACAGAACTAATGCCGTTAGCACACCCGGCCACACCATAGGCAATTCAATTTTAAGTAGAATTTTAAGTCGACTCATGCCGCAACAAGCCGCTGCGTCGCGAACATCATTAGGTACAGTTTCAAAGGCGCGTTGTATCGGCTGCACAGCGAAGGGAATATTAACTAAAACAGAGGCGATAACCAGACCTGAAAAGTGAAACACGAGTTGCTGACCCATGACTTGCTCAATCCATTGTCCGAGCCAACTTTGACTGCCAAGCCCCACCAGCAAGTAATAACCAATCACAGTCGGTGGTAATACTAAGGGCACCATGATCAGCGCCTCGACCCAAGATTTGCCGACAAATTGACGATAGGCTAATGCTCGTCCAGCCAAAATAGCTAAAGGAATCAACACTAAAACTGTGATGCCACTCAGCTTGACCGATAACCAAAGTGCCTGCCAATCCATCATGGTTGCTCTGGCAATGAAAAACCATAATCGGCCAAAACACGACGAGCACTATCGGCTCTTAAATAATCGTAAAAATGCTGAGCTGTTTCACCCGCCTTGGCCATTAATGCCATACGCTGAAACAGTGGGCTATGCATTTTTGCTGGCACTATGGCGTAATCACTATGTTTGGCAAAAGTAGGAGACATAGCTAAAGAGAGCGCAATAATCCCGCCCTGGGTTGAACCACTAATCGCAAACTGCCCTGCTTGGGACACATTTTCCCCAAGGATCAATTTAGCTTGAATCGCATCCCACAACTGCACAAACTGCAATGCTTCTTTGGCCTTTTCGCCATAGGGAGCGTGATCAGGATTAGCAATAGCAAAACGGGTAATTTTTCCTGCAGCGAGTGCGTCGGCTAACCCCTTAAGTTCAGGATCAACGGACAAACGACCTGTTTTAGGTACAACAATAGCGAGTTGCCCTTGGGCATAAAGAACGCCAGCATCGCGGGCAACGCCAGCACTATGCAATTGCTGAATATATTTTTCATCCGCAGATAAAAATAATTCATAGGGCGCACCATTTTGGATTTGAGTAGCAAAATTGCCCGATGACCCATAGGATATTTTTACTTTTAGCCCAGTTTCATTGGTAAATTTTTGGCTAATATCATCGAGGGCAAAACGTAAATCAGAGGCAGCGGCAATTGCGGGAATCGCTGTATTATCCGCCGCGCGACTCGTCGATGGCACGACCGCCAAGCACCAGAGTAATGCAAAAACACAGGTATGAAAGAAACGGGTCAAACTCTGCATTGGGTCACCTTAGTGCAATATTCGCGCGGGTCTTAAACTGGCAAGCTGCGTTGCGACTACGAGTATCTCTGTCACGCGACTAGTCTTTGTGTTGCCATAGCTTAGCCGCCTGTTCATCGGCATCTTTCGCTTCAACCCAACTTTTACCTTGCTCGCCCGCTTCTAATTTCCAGAATGGCGCTTTGGTTTTTAAAAAGTCGATTAAGAATTCACAGGCAGCAAAAGCGGCCTTGCGATGGGCGCTGGTTACGCCGATAAACACAATCTGCTCACCCAGAGCCATAGTACCGACACGGTGAATAACCGTCACTTTATTAAGCGGCCAACGGCTACGCGCCTCGGCAACGATTTGTTCTAACACGGCTTCGGTCATGCCCGGATAGTGCTCTAAGGTTAAATCTGTCACCGCGGCGCCATCGTTAAAATCACGCACTTTGCCGACAAAAGTGACTACGGCACCATCGCTATCATCTTGAGCTAGCTGGCGATATTCGTCAGAAACACTAAAATCGACCTCTTGCACTCGAACTGCGGGTAATAAACGCATATTAACCTCCTGTAACCGGTGGGAAAAAGGCGACTTCATCACCATCGTTTACAGGCGTATCCCATTGACTAATGGTCTGATTTACCGCCACCAGCAATTTGTCAGAGGTTAATACTTTGGCCCATTTGTCGTCGGTGGCCGCCAGCGTTGCCCGTAATGCTTCGGCAGTTTGAGTCTGCTCGCTCGCCTCTAAACTTAATTTAGCTGTGCCCAACAATTCTCGAACTTGAGCAAAAAACAACACGTTAATCATAGTCTTCTCTCGTTTTTGATACGCTAAACCTTAAAATGTCCCGACTTGCCGCCACGCTTTTCCAACAGACGGACTTGGGAGATCACCATATCTTTTTGCACAGCCTTGCACATGTCATAGATAGTTAACGCCGCCACTGAAGCCGCAGTTAACGCTTCCATTTCTACGCCCGTTTTGCCGGATAACTTGCACAGGCTAGTAATACGCACGCGGTTATGTTCAGGTTGTGCCTCTAAATCAACTTCAACTTTCGTTAGCATCAGCGGATGGCAGAGAGGGATAAGATCTGAGGTTTTTTTCGCAGCTTGAATGCCCGCAATACGCGCGGTCGCAAACACATCTCCCTTGTGGTGGCTGCCACTCATGATCATCTCGAGTGTCGTGCTCGCCATCTCGATAAAAGCTTCAGCACGGGCTTCGCGCTCGGTCACGGCCTTTTCAGTTACATCGACCATATGGGCATTGCCATCGGCATTAATATGAGTAAATACATTGCTCATCGGAGCGATCCTTTAATT
Organism: Shewanella sp. NKUCC01_JLK; assembly: GCF_019345615.1. NCBI lineage: Bacteria > Pseudomonadati > Pseudomonadota > Gammaproteobacteria > Alteromonadales > Shewanellaceae > Shewanella > Shewanella sp. NKUCC01_JLK. Next base: position 150,883 of record NZ_JAHKRD010000012.1, read on the forward strand.
GAGGTCAAAACAGGGTACAAGGGAAATTGAGCTTATACTCGCGCTAAATTGGCTATGGCAACAGACCTAAAACCAGGTCTAGCCGCCAATAGAGGCAAGATGCTGAGTGACACCTGTGATGCCTTGATGCAAGTAATGGGTTTCTTTCTTCTGGGCTAATTGACCGTGCAGACGCTCAATTAATTCCGCTTGCTGGTTAGAATGCTGTAGCAGATCACGTAAATCGACACCGGATTCCGTAAAGAGGCACAAGTGCAATTTACCCTTAGCAGATACCCGTAAACGGTTACAGGTAGCACAAAAATTATTGGCATAGGGCATGATCAAGCCGATACGGCCCTGATAATCGCTGCGGCTGAAATTTTGGGCTGGACCATCGGAGGCGCTTGGCGTATCTAATTGCCAGCCATCTGCCAGTAACTGTGCTTTGATGTCGGCGCCCGCTAGGTGATGGGCTTCAAAATACTCACGACCAAGACCCGTTTCCATCAGCTCGATAAAACGCAGGTCGATTGGCGTGTGTTTAATCCAGTGTAAAAAACGTGGCAAATCTTTATCGTTTAAACCTTTAAGCAGTACGGCGTTGATTTTTACTCGCTCGAAACCTGCCGACAAGGCGGCATCAATCCCCCGCATCACTTCATCAAACTTATTTTCGCCGGTGATCTGGTAAAACATTTTGGGTTCTAAACTATCCACGGACACATTGATACGACGTAAGCCAGCATCGAACCATTCTTTAGCATGCTTTTCGAGTCGATAGCCATTAGTGGTCGTTGCTATGGTTTGAATGCGCGGGTTATCGGCAACGACACGTATGATGTCGGTAAAGTCTTTACGCAGGGTAGGTTCACCGCCTGTAATGCGGATTTTTTGGGTGCCGACTTGGCTAAATGCAGAGACTAAGTTTTCTATCTCATTGAGAGATAAAAATTTTGGTTTACCTTCTGGATGATAACCATCAGGGAGGCAGTAACTGCATTTGAAGTTACAAACGTCAGTGACTGACATCCGTAAATAGTGAAATTTTCGACCAAAGCTGTCTTGTAATTGAGACATGATCACCTTTCCAAGTGTGGGAGGTGAGAGCATTTCTTATCCCACCCCGGTGGCATTATTACCACGGCTACACCTCCATATCTTTCGACTTAGGTAGGCAAGCTCGGAGAACCGTCGTCGGTGATTATAGGCCGAAAGTACTCACTAGCTATACCCCTAAACAGGTATTTATTAACCTAGATCACGCTAGCGTGAATAATCTGTGACAGTCCTCACCTAAAGATTTGTATTGAATTAGACTAAACAGCAGCGTAATCCACTGTGACCTTATCTTATTTTCAGGTAAGGTGGTACAAGCAATAAAACGCCCGTTTACAAACTACAACACTCGATAAAAATCGGGGAAACGTGAAGGAAGAGGTGAACTGATGGAACGCGAATCAATGGAATTCGATGTTGTTATCGTCGGTGCTGGTCCAGCTGGCTTGGCCACGGCATGTCGATTAATGCAAATATCACAGGATTCAGGTAAAGAAATTACCGTCTGTGTGGTAGAAAAAGGCTCAGAAGTGGGCGCGCATATTCTGTCAGGCGCAGTGTTCGAGACAAAAGTGCTAGACGAGCTATTCAGCGACTGGCGTGAAAAAGATGCCCCAATAAAAACCGCTGTCACCCACGACGAAATCTACCTACTCAGCTCAGCCACCGACGGCCGAGTCATGCCTAATGCTTTTGTGCCAAAAACCATGCACAACGACGGCAATTTTATTATCAGCGTCGGTAATCTGTCCCGCTGGCTTGCCAATCGCGCAGAAGAACTCGGTGTCGAAATATTCCCCGGCTTTGCCGCCAGCGAACTGCTATTTAACGCCGATAACAGCGTTAAAGGTATTTTAATTGGCGATATGGGAGTGGGTGCCGATGGCGAACCCAAAGACAGCTTTATGCCAGGCATGGAGTTGCATGCTAAATATACCGTTTTTTCCGAGGGTTGCCGCGGCCACTTAGGCAAGCAACTTATCGAAAAATACCATTTAGATAATGGTAAAACACCACAGCATTATGGTTTAGGCTTCAAAGAAATTTGGAAAGTCCCCGCCGAGCAACACGAACAAGGCAAAGTCGTTCACACAGGTGGCTGGCCATTAACCGAGGGCGCATCGGGTGGCGGCTTCCTTTATCACATGGAAGATAACCAAATTGCGGTCGGCCTTATTATTGATTTGAACTACAAAAATCCGCATCTGAGCCCATTTGACGAATTCCAGCGCTATAAAACCCACCCTGTGATTGCTAAGTATTTAACGGGTGGCGAACGCCTTAGTTATGGCGCCCGCGCGATTACTAAAGGCGGCTTAAACTCGCTACCTAAGATGAGTTTTCCTGGCGGTCTTATCATAGGCTGCAACGCGGGTACGTTGAACTTTGCTAAAATCAAAGGCACTCACACTGCGATGAAGAGCGGGATTGTTGCAGCAGAAACCTTAGGTAAAGCCATGATGGCAGGGGTTGAAGGCGGTAAAGATCTCGACTGTTACCAAACCCACCTTGAAGAAAGCTGGCTATACGAAGAATTGCATAAATCCCGCAACTTTGGTCCAGCAATGCACAAATTTGGTACCTATTTAGGCGGCGCATTCAACTATATAGATCAAAACTGGTTTGGCGGAAAGTTCCCTATCACACTGCGTGATGAGCACCCAGACTATGCGCAAATGGCACCTGTGAGCGCTTACAGCAAGATTGATTATCCAAAACCCGATGGCAAGCTTAGCTTTGATAAACTGTCCTCAGTGTATCTGTCGAGCACTTATCATGAGGAAGATCAGCCCTGCCATTTACGTCTCAAGGACAGCAGCATTCCACTGGGCATTAACTTGACTCAGTTTAATGAGCCAGCACAGCGTTACTGCCCAGCAGGCGTGTATGAAATCGTCGAAGAGGCGGGTCAACCCAAGTTTGTAATCAATGCGCAAAACTGCATTCATTGCAAAACCTGCGACATTAAAGATCCGAGCCAAAACATCACTTGGGTTACACCGGAAGGCGGTGGTGGTCCAAACTACCCCAACATGTAACATTTGGATGATAAATGTAAATAATGGCGCTCAATGGAGCGCCTTTTTTTCACCTTTTACACGAATAGTTCACTTTTTTTGCTTGCCCTTACTCGCGACATTGGCCACAATTGCCACACAAAAAAGAGTTCGTTTTCAATCACCATCTCATTTCCATCTATACTCTACATAATTAGATCTACAGCAAGACCAACAGGTTAGGCCAAATAAGTGTTCTATACGCTGTTTTATTCGGCAACCGGCCTAGACTAAGGTTAACTTTTAACATTTCTGTCCGATAATCTTTTACCGTACAAGAGTGCGTTGACCGATAACTCAAAATAGTCCAACACAGGCATATTGATATTTATGATATTTAATAACCTCACCATTAAGCAGAAAATTCTGTTAACAGTGACATTTGCAGTACTGTTGTCGACCATACTCGTCGGCGTATTAAGCCAACGTAGCGCGAAAAATGTCGTACAACAAAGGATGTTAGGTTCGGAATTACCGAGCTTAATGATGCAAATTCGCAATAAGATCGATCTCGACATTTCCACTTTGATGAATGCTGCAGAACAATTGGCCAGTACCCGCATGTTACTGCAATGGCTCGAAGACGGTAGACCACAGGCCCAAGAACCCCAAGTCGTAGCCCAACTCAAAGACATCACTCGTCAGTATAAGCTAGCGCAAGCTTCCTACGCTGATAGACAAACTGCCGCCTACTACACTCAGGATGGTTTTCTGCGAGTGCTCACTCCTGCGCAGGATGGCTGGTTTTTTGGTTACCGAGACAGTGGCCAAGAACGTATGTTGAACGTATTTACTGAGGCCAACGGCGAAGTCAAACTCTTCATTAACTACCAACAACCCAATGGCCGCGGCTTAGTCGGGCTCGCTAAATCACTCGATGACATGGTGCGTTTGCTGAGCTCGTTTAAGATTGAAGAAACTGGTTTAGTCTACTTAGTGGATGCTAAAGGTGAGGTAAAACTCCACCCAGATACGAGCCAAATTGGTAAGAGCAGCCTAAGCAACTTATACAAGGATGCGAGTTCAAGCTCATTATTAAACCGCAGTGATTTCAATCTGATCAATACCAAAATCAATGGCGAAAACATGCTGGTTGCCAGTAGTTATATCGCATCTATGGATTGGTACTTAGTCGCACAGGTGCCAGAGGCCGAAGTATTCGCACTATTAACCGAAGCGGCTTATCAGATCTTAATCTGGACGCTAATAATTGCAGCGGGCTTTATTGTACTCGCCATCGTAGTGGCAGGTTCAGTGAGTCGTCCAATCGCCCAAGTTGCCGCCATGTTCCACGACATAGGCGAAGGTGAAGGTGACTTACGCCAACGCTTACCTGTCAATGGTGAAGATGAAATTGCGCAACTCGCCAAGGGATTTAACAGCTTTATCAGCAAGATCCAAGATTCGGTCATCGAAGTGGCACAAACCAGCGAACAGCTCGGTTTCTCGGCTAAGGATGTGTCGAATCAGGCACAGCAAACCTTAGAAGACAGCCACGAGCAGAAAGATCGCACTATGATGGTGGTAACGGCCATTAATGAAATGGGCGCGACGGTTAACGAAATTGCCAGTAATGCCGCCCAAGCTGCGGTTGCCGCCAGAGATGCAGATACTGAAGCCAGCAGCGGGCAAGTTGTGGTAACCCGTGCCCGCGATACCATTAACCAATTGTCAAAAGACGTTGGCCAAGTGGGTGAAGTGATTGAGTCCCTCGCGACCCACACTAAATCCATCGGTGGTATTTTAGATGTGATCCGCGCTATCTCTGAGCAGACTAACTTGTTAGCACTTAACGCGGCCATTGAAGCAGCACGTGCCGGCGAAGCTGGACGCGGATTTGCTGTCGTAGCCGATGAAGTGCGTAACTTAGCCTCACGCACAGCAGCATCGACCAATGAAGTGCAAGGCATGATCGACAAGCTGCAATCGGAAGCCAGCCGCGCGGTTAATGCAATGGCCCAGAGTCGTACCCGCTCCCACGAAGGCGTTGTGGCCGTCGATGAAGCCAGCAAATCGTTAATTGGCATTAGCGATCGCATTGGTCTTATCAGCGACATGAACATCCAAGTTGCTGCGGCAACGGAAGAACAATCCACAGTGGTGGAGGACATCAACCGTAACGTCACTGAAATCAATGACATTACTCAACGTACTGCCAATACTGCACAAGCGGCGGCACAGGCAAGTTTAGCCTTGAATCAACTGTCACACCGCTTAGATACCTTAGTGGCCAAGTTTAAGGTGTAAAACCTTAAAACTTACGCCATAAAAAACGCCTTAGATGTTTCCATCTAAGGCGTTTTTCTTTAACTCACAGAGGCAATTAATCCATAGCAATAAATTTAATCGTTAATGGGTATTTATATACCTTACCCTCGCTGGCCTTAATAATCGCCAGCACAGTGCACACCAAATCGAATATGCCGAGTATGGCTAAAAAGATGAAACCTATTCCGACCAAAGCTAATACGCCACTGATGATCACATAAATCAACAGGCTCAATTTAAAGTTCAAGCAACTACGGCCACATTGATCAACAAATGCGGACTCTTCACGCTTCATCAGCCAAATGATCAAAGGACCAAGAATAGAGCCCAACGGCACTAAGTATCCAATAAAACTTGAGGCGTATACCAGTAAGCCAAAATCTTTATCACTTTTTGTAACGGGTTCAATCATAGGTCATCCCTGTTTTATCATTTGAATATAAAGCCTTATTTACCACTCGGTCCATATAAGCGCATTTGCCAATCTTCTACTGTCTGTAATGCTAAGCGGCGTTGTAGGCTATTAACCCAACTCAGCGCTAATCCCTCGCAGGAAGCTAAACGATCATAGGCACTGGCATTAAACGTTGGCGAGAAATAGAGTGACATGGCCTCGGCAACACTGATATCAGTACGACGCTCAACTAATTCAATCCTATCGTTTAACTGAATAATCCCTGGGGTTAAGATTCTATAAAACCAACCACATAATTGGCTTTGCTGCATAGCGAGGGCGAATTCTCTGTGGCCAAATTGCAGATTCAATTTAAAACAAGGTGAACGCGGCTGAGTCACTTGCACTTTTACTGCGCCAATTTGCAAGATATCGCCAATATTGACTTGAGTTTCGTTCAGTCCAACTGTGCTAATGTTCTCTCCCATGCTGGGCGCATCTTCGAGTTGGGTAATTAAGTCCCAACGACGATATTGGCCGTAGTGCTCGCGGGGGAAATGATGTAGGACGCGATCAAGGCCGCCATGGTGTTTTGGATCGGCCTGCGCGTCCCCTTCAACATGGTCGATATGCACTAACAGTTGTTGAGCCGCTTGCTTACCATCAATCCCCGTAGCAACTCCGGACATTTCTTGAAGATGGGTTCCTAAGTACAATCCAGACAATTTATTAATCAACAACTTTGACATCAGCAACTCCAAATCAATGACCTATCGCGCATTACTGTCAGAGTGTAAACCGCGATACGCCAATAACACAATCAACCCGCGCCATAACCCACAAAGGTAGACTAAACATTGCTGCCAAGAAGAACCGAGTAGAGTCTATGAATGATTTAACACCACTTGATTTCGGCCCGCTTCTTTTGCCTGATACAAGGCCAGATCGGCACGTTTGATAAGGTCCTCTGCGGGCTCTTGCACTTGATGCTCAGCAACACCAATACTGGCAGTAATAGAAATGTGTAATCCATTCACTTTAATTTCCCGCTGGGAAATGAGGTCACGGATCTGTTCTGCCAGTTCTGCCGCTCGAGATAAATCCATTTCAGGGAGTAAAATTAAAAACTCCTCACCGCCCCAGCGACATAAAATATCCTGTTGTTGTAGTAAACCACGCAGCATATTAGTCATGGTTTTTAATACTAAGTCACCAATCCCATGCCCATAACTGTCGTTCACTTTTTTAAAGTGATCGATATCCAGCAAGAGTATTGAAATCGGCGATTGTGTCAGCTTAGCTTTATCTAACGCCTGCCTAAAGTACTCATCAAATACCTGACGGTTAGCGGCGCCAGTGAGCTTATCGGTAGACGCCATAATTTCTAGTTTGCGCTGATAACGACCTAAGGTCATGTTGGAGATGAATAAAATACCTAGGGTCACCATTAGGCTTAACGCCAAATTACCCCAAAACGTATTTAACAGTTCCCGCTCTTGTGGCGCATCCTCCTGCTCAACAATCAAATACCACTTAAACTCAGGAACTAAGCGACTATTGAGATAAACCGTTTTCCCGTTTTTCTGATAGCTGAAGGCGGCACTTGGGCTGGTTAAAATACGCGTAGCCAAATTATCAAGCCCTACGTTCGTTTGCAGCGAATCCGTACCGTCATATTGATCGCCATGCAAAGTGACATTACCTTGCCGATCGGTAAAGAACACTCGGCGGTTATAACGCTTTTGATATAACTCAATTAAGGCTTTAACCTTTTCAACCGCCAACCCCACACCGGTAACACCAATGAATTTTCCTTCAAAATCAAAAACTTTATAGTTAACAAATACGGTTGTCTTACTGCGGTCAGCCGTATCGGCATCAATATTGACCTCATAATGTTCAGATTCGGGTAAAGAGCGCACTCGAAAATACCAAGCATCGTCAGGCTCTACATCTTGAATTTGTTTTAAAATGCCCGTGGAATGGTAATAATTTCGACTTTTCTCAGACACAAAAAAGCTAGTGACTGTACCGTATTTCTCTTGGATTTCCTTAAGGTAACGAATGAGTTTTTCGGGCTCTTGCTCATGACTTAAGGTCCAATCCCGAACAAAGGTATCCTGCGCCATCAAGGATGAAATAAAGATGGGTCGTAACAAATCCTGTTGAATTTCTGAATAAATATTGTCACTTGTGAGCGGTAAGGTATTGCTCTCTATTTGCTGGCTCAGTGAATCATGAGCCACTTTGTAACTGATACCGCTGGTCACTAAAAAGGCGACCAAAAGCAAAACAGACAGAAGCCAAATAAATTTATTTTTATCATTCCAAGCGTTATTGCCCATTCTCAACTCCAAAGACTACAGAACACCTTGAGTGGCTTATTATTTTAATTTAACGATAACTATTTTAGTTGAATAAATGTTAACGCAATTGCGCCATGGCCGCACAAGATTTCTGTCGTATTGGCGTTCTACGATGGAATAACTTTATTTTGAGCAAAAAAATGCCTCGTTGGGGAAACGAGGCAAAAAACATACTAACCAATAAATGGGAGAAAAGTACAAGAAAACGTTAAGGGACAAGCTATGCGCCACAAGACATACTCTAGCAAGGACGTATGACAAAAAGATGACTCAAACTGCTCGCCCGCAGATTTTCATGCGATTTGCTTCGCCTCTAAATACTGTTTTAGTGCCTCACCCGGAATAGAACTATCAGTTGCCACCGCAAATGCCGCCCAAATCGCCCCTTCTGCCATGGCCTCAGTAATCGACTGGCCGATGCAGAGACTGTGGATCAACCCTGCCGCATAGGCATCACCCGCGCCAGTGGTATCAACAACTGTGGCAGGGATAGCAGCAACATGCTGCACTTGATCGTGCGTGTAAACCTTAGCCCCATTGATACCATCGGTGACAATAAAGTAACGCAGACAATCGCCGCCAATGCTTTTGCCATATTCCCAAGATGCGCCATCACAACGCCCCTGAATATCACTCATGGAGGCCAATAAAATATGACAAGGTCTCTGTCTGTCGTCCTTGGCTAATTGCGCGACCACAAGACAATGTTCTAGAGCTGTTTTTGCCCAGCTGACAGAGCCTTCTGCGGAAGTATTAAAATACAGCGCGTCCCATGGCTGCCATTTCGGCGGTACAGATAATTCAAATATGGGTCTTTGTGGCCGAATAATGGTGCGCTCGCCATCTGGCGTCATTACAAGCAGCATTTCGCATGTATTGCCGGCGCGGCGCTGCACTAAACGACAATCGAGACCTTGCGTACTGGCTTCTGCAATGAGCCAATCCCCCATGTCATCACGGCCCACTTGACTCACCAGCGCGACACTATGCCCTGCCCAGACTAAACCTAATCCGGTATTTGCCCCACCACCGCCGAGCCTTTGGCCGCCATCTTGATAATGGAAACGTCCACCCGTTTTTAAAGGTTTATCAAGCAGTAAGATCCGATCACAGTTGAGATTGGCAACTAACAGAATATTAGCCATTACACGGCTCCAAAGGGCAAAAAAGCATCAAGGCCAGAAGATAAAAACAAAGAAATATCAATCTAGAGCAAAATGCTCACAGGCACAATCCAATCATCAAGATAGAAACACTATAAGGATATGGCAGCGCCTTGATGTAAGCATTTGTCCCGAAGAAGATGAGGAAAACAGTTGTACACTCATACGGTATAACATAACCATTAACTCTAACACTTTGTTTAAAATCGATTTATAGAAAAGATAACGTCTCAGGACAAAATGAAGCGTAACCATTTTGAAGCCGACTCGATTAATTATCAGTAGACATAGTTAAAATGCATGCTGGATACATATATTAAATTTATGAATGGAATCAAACGCTATGCTAATGGAAATATGGGATACCGCCGAAGAAAAATCTGAGCAGCTACGCCGTTATCAGCTCTGTATAGAAGAATTTAATGAATTGAATTTTCACGATGTTTATATTGCAGAAATCAAACAAGAATACCAACAACTGGCTGAACAAGTAAAAGTGCAGTCAACCTCGGATCCCGAGCGCTAACTGCACTTTGCCATCTAGTTACTCACGATAAACCTTCAATTACTTTATTGGCGTCAATGGTGATAAAGACGCAAATTGTACTGTTAATGTCCAATCTGTAATGACCATATCTGAAGGCTGCCAACTGTCATCAACCCACTCATAAACCAAGCCAGGATTTTCCTCTGCGTTGACTAACAAACGCCGTCCATCTTGCAACACAAGCGTATAATCGAGCCCCTGCGCATCGACACTTTCAATGTCCCCCAAGACATTGTGCTTAATGGCCGAAATAGTTCCGATTGCCTTAACGGCATCGTTTTCCTTTGCACCGCTGTAAAACTTTAACGCCTCGTTTGCGGCAGTCTTGTGAAAAACAAACTCCTCAGTCACACCCACTACGATCGACGGATCAAGCTCATACCAGGCGGGTATCCATAATGCGTTAATTGTCATCCCGTTATATCCTGCATAATAATTTTACGGACGGGATCATTCTGCCTTAACCCCGACAGAGAAAATACTCTTCAGGGATAAAATAATTTTAATCCCTGTAAGGAGTAGCATCACTAAATTGAGCGCATCACTTTCTTTGTAAGATAATCCCAAACCAGAGGGTCATACCTGAGATGCTTTAAGCTCCAGCACTGATGTTGGACTCAATTGGTCTTTCTGTTAGTTTGTAAAACACTTTGCCTCAAACCGACACATTAAGCTGACAAAGTGATCCTGAGCTCAGTAATCGCGTATAGAGTCACACACGATAGATTAATCTTCCCATGCTTGCACCGCAGGCCGATAAATACGGAGTTTACTTGTCTATGGATAAGCCCATAACGCAACCCCCTCAAACCCTTAAGCTCATTGGTGAAACTGAGGCCGGAAAGCGTCAAGAGCTTAAGCAATACTTTAATCAGACATGGGCTTTATACGAGTCTCTGTATGATTTGATCCAAGAAGATAGCGCCTATTACCTCAAAGCCGAGCCGCTGCGCCATCCGTTAATCTTTTACTTTGGCCATACGGCCACTTTCTATATCAACAAACTCAAACTCGGTAAATTTCTCGATGAACGAGTAAACGACAACTTCGAATCCATGTTCGCCATTGGTGTCGATGAGATGTCTTGGGATGATTTGAACGAACAACATTATCCGTGGCCGGATGTAGCAGAGGTGCGAAGCTATCGCCAACAAGTTAATGCTGTCATCAATCGTGTTATCGATGAAATGCCTCTAGCGTTACCAATCACTCAAAATAGTCCAGCTTGGATCATTTTGATGGGCATTGAACATGAGCGTATTCATTTAGAAACCTCATCGGTGATCATCCGCCAACTGCCGCTGGAATATGTCGCGCCCAACCACCTCTGGCCTGCATGCCATGACACAGCCCCTGCCGAGACCAACAGTTTATTGGCTGTAAAAGGGCAAAAAGTGACCTTAGGCAAAACTGAACAAGACCAAACCTACGGTTGGGACAATGAATACGGCCATAAAATATTTAACGTTAACGACTTTAAGGCGGCTAAATTCTTAGTCTCGAATCAAGAGTATCTCGCATTCGTCGAAGCTGGCGGCTATCGCTCACCCCAATTTTGGAATGAAGAAGGCCAAGCTTGGCTTGCCTATACCCAAGCACAAATGCCGCGTTTTTGGCGCTTAAGACAAGATAAATGGTGGCAACGTAACTTAGCGGAAGAAATCCCGCTGCCATTAAACTGGCCTGTTGAAGTGAATCAGCTCGAAGCTAAGGCTTTCTGCAATTGGAAAGCCGAACAAAAGCAAAGCAATATACGTCTATTAACTGAAGCTGAGTGGTACATCTTACGCGAGAATGTGCCCGCCGATGCGCCCGATTGGCACGAAATGCCGGGCAATATTGCTTTGGCTTATTACGCCTCTTCTTGCCCAGTGAATCGCTTCGAACATAATGGCTTTTTCGATATTGTCGGTAATGTTTGGCAATGGACAGAAACCGCAATCGACGGTTTTGACGGCTTCGCCGTACACCCACTTTACGATGATTTCTCCACCCCAACCTTCGATGGCAAACATAATCTCATCAAAGGCGGCTCGTGGATCTCTACAGGTAATGAGGCAATTGCTTCATCACGCTATGCGTTTCGTCGACATTTTTATCAACACGCGGGCTTTCGCTATGTGGAATCCACCCAAAATCCAGCTCAAATGGCCGAGGTCAATGTGTACGAAACGGATGAACTGATTTCCCAATACCTTGAATTCCACTATGGCGCCGAATATTTCGGGGTGGCTAACTTCTGCGTCAATGGTGTGCAGCAAGCGCTGAGTGAAATTCAATTGACTCATACAGCTAAAGCCCTCGATATCGGTTGCTCCGTTGGTCGAGCGAGTTTCGAGCTGGCAAAAGTGTTTGGTCATGTTGATGGTATCGACTTCTCGGCGCGCTTTATTCAACAGGCCTATGCACTGACAGAACAAGGTGAAAAACGTTACACCATACGCACCGAAGGCGACTTACAGGAATTTAAGAGTGCGAGTCTCGTAAAACTGGGATATGAGCTTGAGGCGAAAAAGGTCAACTTTATGCAAGGTGATGCCTGTAATTTAAAGCCCATCTACACAGGTTATGATTTGGTTTATGCCTCAAATCTTATCGACAGGTTGAACGAGCCTAAACACTTTTTAACCAGTATTGCCCAGCGGATTAATCAAGGTGGATACCTTGTGATTGCCTCGCCATACACTTGGCTTGAAGATTATACGCCCAAGGATAAATGGTTAGGTGGCGTTAAAGTCAAAGGAGAGAACTTCACCACCTTAGATGGTTTGACCGAAACCTTGATCGGCCAATTTGAGCTGGTCGCAGTGAAGGAAATTCCCTTCGTGATCCGCGAGACTAAACGTAAATTCCAACATTCCATCTCAGAAATGACAATTTGGCGTAAACGTTAATGCTCACTCATGGGATAACCAACTGAAGTCCTGATAAAAATATCCGCCAGAAATCCATTTCTGGCGGATGTGTAACATCCAGCTCAGTCACATTTACAGCACCAACTAAGGTGAGAACACTGTAAATGCAGCGAAAAATATCTACACCTTAAACTGTGCCGTTGTTAAACCAAGCTGATTTGCTAACCCCAACAGACTCCGCGTACTCGCTGCTACTTGGCTGATAGCCGCACTATTTTCCTCCGCCGCCACGCTTAAGCCAGCAATCCCCTGCGCAATCGTCGCCGAAACCGTTGTTTGTTCTTCCGCAGCGGTTGCGGTTTGAATCATTAATGCCTTTAAGGTTTCTAAGCGCAAAGCAATATCATCCACCGCGGTCTGCATTCCATCCGCATCTTCTGCGGTTTTAGAGGCTTCAGTGGAACAAGTCACACTATGCAACGCCAGCACACCTGACTGTTGCTGAATACCTTTTAACACTTGCCCAATATCCTGAGTTGCTAATTGAACCTTCACCGCTAACTGACGCACCTCATCGGCAACCACAGCAAATCCACGACCATGCTCGCCAGCTCTCGCTGCTTCAATCGCCGCATTAAGAGACAAGAGATTAGTTTGTTCCGCAATCGCATTTATCACAGCTAATACTGAGCCGATTTTCTGACTATCCGCCTCAAGACTGCCCACCTGTTGATGAATAGTTGCAAAACTGCTCAAGGTCACTTTTAAGCTTTTACGAGTACTAGCCAAGTTTTGCGAAAGAATTTCACTCGAATGGGTACAGGCGGACACTTCATCGGAGGATCTCATCGTATTCGTGCTGATTTCAGCTGCGGCATAACTCATTTCTTCAACTGCAGTGGCCAACATATCAGTTTCTTTAGCCTGCATCTGAATACTGCAATCGGCTTGTGTCATAGCGGCAGAGTTTTGTTCGGCGGCAGATTCAAGTTCATGCCCAACGCCCACCAGCTGACTGATGATTTCTTTGAGCTTAGTTTGCATCCGCGCCAACCAACTCATCAGGTGATTATCCGTTTGAACATGCGGTAAATTATGAGTTAAATCGCCAGAGGCGATCATACTGGTCAAGTTACACATGTCCTCAGGCTCACCGCCGAGCGGCTTTAATACAAACCCTGTAACTAACTTAGCGGCAGCGAACGCCAACACTAAGGCTGCTGCACAAACAGATAAGCCGATAAACATCATACGGTAGGCGGGAGCTGCTATTTCACTCACATCAATTTCAGCCATCAAACCCCAACGTAAACCGAGCTCAACGACAGGAGAATAAGCGGATAAAACGGGATTATTGTTATAGTCATTCACTTGCATCACACCCGATTTACCAGCCAGCGCCTCCTTTACCGCCAGCGTATCAACACCATTCTGAGCTACCGTTCCCGCAAACGAAGCCGTAACAGTGCGATTAATGGGATCGAGAAAAGAATCGGAACGCATACGATTATTTGGGCCAATAAGATAAGTTTCACCACTTTGCCCCATACCCTCACGAATTTGCATAACTCTGTTGATGCGATCGATTGATACTTGAGCCGCCACCACCAATCTTTGCTGATTGAACTGAATCGACTGGCCAATAAATGCCGCAGGTTGACCATTTGAAGGCGCGTATGCGGAAAAATCTTGTAGTAATACTGTGCCCGCCGATCCCAATGCCTTATTGAATAACTGTGCTAATCCCGAATCATGGAAGGGTCCAGTACGCAAATTGGTGCCGAAATCAGACTCCTTCGCCACTGTATATAAAACGGTGCCATCGTCACTAATAATAAATAGGTCATAAAAACCGAGGGATTTATTTAATGACTGCAAGGTTTGATCTATGTCAGTAAGAGTATCGAGGCTTTTTTGGCTGGCAATTACGGCGCTGACGGCCTGCAGGTTATCGGAAAAGTCCTGAAACATGCCAACAATCTGCCGTTGCTTGATCTCACGCACTGCCACTAAACGAGACTGAGCCTCGGCAAACAATTCATCCCGAGCAATGTAAGTCACTATTGCGGTGGCAAATATGAGGGGTAATAGGACAATCAATAAACTGATAAGCTGAATTTTACGAGTAAAACCCATGGTGAGACTCCTTGTCGCGCGTCGAATTCCATTCCTTCAATCTTTGCAGAATCAAACCTGCCTTAAAACTATAGGAGAAGAATCTCAGCTAAACAAAGCGGTGCCGACTATTTTCATCAAAAGTTCACTAAAATTCCGACAACTCATTATTTTTAAGTAGAAAAATGATTAATAACTTTAAATGACAGCCAAGCCATACCGACCATTTCAAACAAAATGATATAGTGGGAAATAAGCAATAAACCGAACGTTAGCATCAACTTATATTGAATGCGCACATCCATGCGACAAATGATGCATTGAAATTTATTAAATATGCATATAAATTCATCTCAAGCCAATTTATAGAGGATTAATAATGAGTTTACTCGAGCAAGTGTCAGTATCTAAAAAAGCCAACATCTACTTTGATGGCAAAGTGGCTAGCCGTAGCGTATTTTTTGCCGATGGCAGCAAGCAGACCTTAGGTGTTGTATTACCAGGGGAATATGAGTTCTCAACCTCCCAAGGCGAAATAATGGAAGTCACCAGTGGCCGTTTTGAGGTGTTGTTACCGGAGAGCTCTGTATGGCAGGAGTTTAGAGAGGGCACTCAATTTGAGCTGGCTGCAAATGTTAGCTTTAAAATTCGTAACACAGCCATTGCCGAATATTGCTGTAGCTATCTCTAGTCATCTCGATTAAGTGACAGTGCGATTAATATTTCATATCAATCGTTAATCGAACGCTCACAGTGACGGTTTATCTCAGCACTGTGAGTATGTTGTCCTACCGAACCATTTCACCATTTCACCATCAGAATGCCTTATCCGTCTAACATTTATCAATTTGGCAATTTTATTAACTTGGCTCAAGGCAGCGCAAAAGTCACAATGCAAAGCATACTAAATCGAATGCGTTGATATCGCCGAAAAAAACAACACTAGACGACCGGTCTAATTTGATTTATCCTAAACCCCATGAAAATTGAAACTCAATCCACTCGCCAGCATATTCTCGACATCGGCTACAAGCTGATCGTACGCAAAGGCTTCTCCAGCGTCGGCTTATCCCTACTGCTGCAGGCGGCCGAAGTGCCAAAAGGCTCGTTTTATCACTACTTCAAATCCAAAGAACAATTTGGTGAAGCGCTTATTACTGATTATTTTGAAAAATATCAATTAGATTTAGACGCATTATTCAATGACTCAACACTGACAGGCCATCAACGCTTGATGCAATACTGGCAACAATGGTTGCACGTACAAGCCGATGGCTGCGTAGATCAAAAGTGTCTAGTCGTTAAGCTCAGCGCCGAAGTGGCCGATTTATCAGAAGCCATGCGTGTTGCCTTACTTAAAGGCTCCGCCGGCATCATAGAGAGGTTAACGACTTGTGTTCAAGTGGGCATAACCGATAGATCAATCGCCCAGCAAGATCCGCAATCAACCGCTGAAATGTTGTATCACATGTGGTTAGGCGCCAGCTTAATGAACAAGTTGGGCCACAGCCCTGCGGCACTCGAACGTGCACTCGTAACGACTGAATCCATTTTAACGCCTAAAACGGCCCTTTAACCTAATACCGACTCAAAACTAATATTTGCTGATATCGATCAGCCCAGATTTTTAAAGAATACATTTTCACGCCCCAAAATTAGACGACTGGTCTACTAATTTAACGGGCGATTAATTAATGCAGCTCAATTAACGCTGCTCATTTAAAGTAATAATAGGAATAACATCATCCATGCTAAATTTTAACTATTACAACCCGACCCGAATCCGTTTTGGTAAAGACACTATCACCGAAATTGATTCTCTAGTACCGAGCGATGCTAAAGTGATGATCCTCTTTGGCGGCAGCAGTGCTAGAAAAACAGGCACGTTAGACGAAGTTAAACAATCATTGGGTAATCGTTTCGTTGTCGAGTTCGATGGCATTGAGCCAAACCCAACCTATGAAACCTTAATGAAAGCCGTCGCCCAAGTACGTGAGCAGAATATCGACTTCCTCCTCGCGGTTGGCGGTGGTTCGGTTATCGATGGCACTAAATTTGTTGCCGCTGCAGCGGTATTCGAAGGTGAACCTTGGGACATTCTCACTAGCTGGGGCGCCAATGTGACTCAAGCTATGCCTTTTGGCTCAGTGTTAACCTTACCTGCGACCGGTTCCGAAATGAACAACGCCAGCGTAGTGACCCGTAAATCACTACAGGCTAAACTGCCATTCCGTAATGATTTGGTTTATCCACAATTCTCAATACTCGATCCGACCAAAACCTTCACCCTGCCAGAGCGCCAAGTGGCCAACGGTGTTGTCGATGCTTTTGTACATATCACAGAGCAATACCTCACTTACCCAGTTAACGCCGCCGTGCAGGACAGATTTGCCGAAGGTCTTTTACAAACCTTGATTGAGCTTGGTCCACAAGTGCTAGTTCAACCCGAAGATTACGACATTCGCGCGAACTTAATGTGGGTTGCCACTATGGCACTCAACGGCACGATTGGCGTCGGTGTTCCCCACGACTGGGCAACCCATATGATTGGCCATGAACTAACTGCACTTTACGATATCGACCATGCGCGTACATTGGCAATCGTACTGCCTGCCCTGTTGCAATGTACAAAAGAGGCTAAACGCGAAAAGCTACTCCAGTACGCCGACCGTGTGTGGCACATCAACACAGGTACAGATGACGAGCGTATCGACGCCGCTATCGCAAAAACCAAGGCTTTCTTCGAAGCCATGGGCATACCGACACATTTATCTGCCTATGATCTCGATGCCAGCCACGTTGATACTGTAGTGAAACAGCTTGAACTGCACGGCATGGTGGCACTTGGCGAACATGGCAATATTGACCCAGCCATGAGCCGTGACATTTTGACCTTAGCCCTATAACGTCAAATGAACTAAACCCAAAGCTCACACATATTGATGTGAGCAACTTAGGTAAAGGTATGAATATATTAATGGTACTCACGTCGCATGATAAACTCGGTGATACCGGTTTAAAAACCGGCTTTTGGCTAGAAGAATTCGCCTCACCTTTTTATGTTTTTAAAGATAAAGGTTTTGACATTACCTTAGCCTCACCACTGGGCGGTCAACCACCACTCGATCCAAAAAGTGATGAGCCAGACTTTCAGACCGAAGCTACTGCACGCTTTAGCAAAGATCCTGAGGCTCAAGCACTGCTAGCGAATACCACTCGCTTAAGTGAAATCAACGCAGCCGATTATGATGCGGTTTTTTATCCGGGCGGCCACGGTCCACTGTGGGATCTTGCCGAAGATAAACATTCTATCGTCTTGATTGAACAGTTTTATCAAGCCAATAAACCCCTAGGGCTCGTATGTCATGCGCCTGCTGCATTGCTGCACCCTAAAACCAGTGATGGCAAGCCATTGGTCAGCGGCAAGCGGGTTACCGGTTTCAGCAACTCTGAAGAAGAAGCCGTGCAACTCACTCATGTCGTGCCATTTTTGGTTGAAGACATGCTGCAGAAAAATGGTGGCAATTATGTCAAAGGCGATGACTGGACAAGCTTTGTCGTCGCAGATGGCCATTTGATCACAGGCCAAAATCCGGGATCATCCGAAGCCGTAGCCGAAACCATAGTTGCGCAATTGAACGCGAGAGGCTAAGCGATAAATACGCGACGCTCAGCTTGAAATGAACAAAGACAGGCGCACAAGTGTGCTAAATACGTTAAAAAGAGCTGTCGCACCATAATAGTGCGACAGCCAAAATGTACTCTCACTGTCCAAAGGAAAGCCCATGATCACCTTGCACCATCTCAATAAATCACGCTCTAAACGTATCATCTGGTTGCTAGAGGAGCTAGGTCAACCCTATGAAATTAAGAGTTATCAACGTGATAGCCAGACTTTTCTCGCGCCACCCGAACTTAAGCAAATTCATCCGTTAGGTAAATCACCCGTTATCGAAATGGACGGTCAAGTGATAGCAGAATCGGGTGCGATCACCGAATATCTTATTGAAAAATATGCGGCGGATACCTTAGCCCCCGCCAGAGACAGCGCAGACTATGTCAGTTATCTGCAATGGCTACACTTTGCCGAAAGCTCAGCCATGCTGCCTTTGTTACTGCGTATGTTCGTGCAAAAGGACGGTTGTAAAACCAATTTCCTTGAAGGTTATGCGGCGATAGAAGTCAGTAAGATAAGCCATTACTTCAATGATATGTTGGCCGATAAAACCTATCTTGTTGCAGACAAGCTCACGGGTGCGGATATCATGATGTCCTTTGTTGTAGAACTACTGGCGAACAGTGGCGATCTCGCGAAATTTGAACACATTGAACGCTATGCCACTCAATTATCCCAACATGCCGCTTGGGTCAAAGCGAGTGAGATCGAGAAACAACTCGATGCAAGCCTGTAATTGATGGATAGAATTCGGGCACATGTTAGTGCCCGAGCTTAACCAACTTTAACTAACCCCTGTTTCTGCCGCCCCATTTTCTGTCGACTTTATACCTTCTCTGTGATGACATCCTTAACCACTTAGTGCAACAAACACCATGATTTTTGATGTAAAAGAGACTAATCTTGATTAACTCTATCTCAAGGCTACAGGGACTTTAGCATGCGTTCACTCACACTCATCGGCTTAGTGCTATTTAGCATGTTAGCGCAAGCGACTGTTTATAAATGGGTCGATAAGGATGGCAAAGTCCATTACTCCGATGAGCCGCAGCCAAATGCCCAAGTCGTTGAGCTAAAAGATAAGACCTTAAATCAAATTGCCCTTCCTCTGCCCAAAACAGACTTAAACAGCTCAGTTCAAGCAATTGAATCTATTCAATATCAAGTCAATATTACCTCTCCGACCGAAGAGGAAACCGTCAGAGATAACAATGGCGATTTCGACGTCGTTGCGACTATCACCCCAGAGCTAAAAAGTCAGTATTTGATGGCCCTCAAGCTCGATGGCAACCCCGTCGGTCAACCGCAAATTGGCGGTACCTTTAAACTCAAAAACATCGACAGAGGTGAACATACCTTAGTCGTTGACGCTTTGACTCAAAACGGCAAAGTCTTTGCATCAAGTTCACCAAGAAAGATATTTCTTCATCAAGCAGCTAAGCGTTAATGTCACTATTTGTATAGTAAAAGTTAGTATAAAAACTTTAAATACATGAAGTTAGATTAACTCCTCCTGACTAAACCGTTTGATGAAGACAAGTTGCAGCTTGCACCAGATTGGTGCACCATAGTGGTGCAACCCTATTTCTAGGAATGGTCGATGGATAAAGAGACACTGCTCAATCATTTAGTTACCGCTGTACTTGTCATAGATAAGGATCTCAAGCCTTGTTATGCCAACGCAGCAGCAGAGCAATTATTAGGTGTTGGTAGCCATAGACTCGTAGAACAAACTTTGCCTGAGCATTATCAAATCCTCGGTGTCGACGCCAAGCTATTAATGGATGCAGTAACAGCCGGCCAAGGCTTAACGGTCAATACGGCAGCACTAGTCACGCTCGATGGCCAACATCATACCGTTGATTTAACCCTTATTCCCCTCGATGATGAGGCAGAGCTCAGCCTGCTCGAACTGCGCCAAGTCGACCAACAAAGACGCATTCATCAGCAACTGAGTCAAGATGCACAGCAACAAGCGGCGCAGTTTTTGGTGCGCAACTTAGCCCATGAAATCAAGAATCCTTTAGGCGGCCTTCGCGGTGCGGCGCAGCTATTATCGCGGGAGCTGGATGATCCGGCGCTGAAGGAATTCACTACGCTCATCATAGAGCAGGCCGATCGGCTGCGTAATTTAGTGGACCGTCTGCTCGGCCCGCAAAGGCCGACACAGCACAGTCTGCACAACATCCATCAAGTGGTGCAAAAGGTCTATAAGTTAGTTGAAATGGCGCTGCCCGCTAACATCCAGCTCAAACGGGATTACGATCCATCCATTCCCGATATCGAGATGGATCCGGACCAAATGCAGCAAGCTGTGCTGAACATTTTACAAAATGCGGTGCAAGCACTTGAGCATACGGGGGGCGAGATTTTGATCCGCACTCGCACTCAACACCAAGTCACCATAGGTTCACAGCGCCACAAGCTAGTGTTAACCCTATCGATTATCGACAACGGCCCCGGTATACCGCCTGAGCTAATGGACACATTATTTTATCCCATGGTGACAAGCCGTGAGCAAGGTTCAGGTTTAGGCCTCTCGATTGCCCATAATATTGCCCGTTTACACTCGGGAAGGATCGATTGCCTCTCCAGCGCTGGGCACACAGAATTTATCATTTCATTACCGATTTTATGCGCTAAATAATTTCGAGAGTACCTACCCCTACCGTATGAGGAAGCAAGATGCGAATTAGTGAACAAGTGTGGATCCTCGACGATGACAGCTCGATACGCTGGGTACTCGAAAAGGCACTGCAAGGTGCTAAGCTCAGCACCGCCAGCTTTGCCGCCGCCGAATCCCTGTGGCAGGCATTAGAAATATCGCAACCGCACGTGATAGTGTCGGACATCCGTATGCCCGGCACGGATGGTTTAAGCCTGCTCGAACGATTGCAGGTGCATTATCCCCATATTCCCGTGATCATTATGACAGCGCACTCAGACTTAGACAGTGCAGTGAGTGCCTATCAAGCGGGCGCATTTGAGTATCTGCCTAAACCCTTCGACATCGATGAGGCTATCTCTCTGGTTGAGCGCGCACTTACCCATGCCACTGAACAGAGCCCTGCACCCGCGCAGGAAGCCCAAGTCAAAACGCCCGAAATCATAGGTGAAGCGCCAGCGATGCAGGAAGTGTTTCGCGCCATAGGCAGACTTTCACGCTCATCGATCAGCGTGCTGATCAATGGTCAATCGGGTACGGGAAAAGAGTTAGTGGCTGGCGCGTTACACAAGCACAGCCCACGTAAAGATAAGCCGTTTATCGCGCTGAACATGGCAGCGATCCCTAAGGATTTAATCGAATCTGAGCTATTCGGCCACGAAAAAGGTGCCTTCACTGGCGCAGCCAATGTGCGCCAAGGTCGCTTCGAACAAGCAAACGGTGGCACGCTCTTTTTAGATGAAATCGGCGATATGCCGTTAGACGTACAAACACGGTTACTCAGAGTGCTCGCCGATGGCCAATTCTACCGCGTCGGAGGTCATAATGCGGTACAAGTCGATGTGCGTATCATAGCGGCGACCCACCAAGATCTTGAATTATTAGTACAAAAAGGTGGCTTTAGAGAGGACTTGTTCCATCGCCTCAACGTGATCCGCGTGCACTTGCCGCCACTATCACAAAGACGGGAGGACATTCCCCAGCTCGCTACCCATTTCCTCGCCTCTGCAGCAAAGGAAATTGGCGTGGAAACTAAGATCATGGCCAAGGAGACTGCGGTAAAACTCTCCCAATTACCTTGGCCCGGTAATGTCCGACAACTCGAAAACACCTGTCGTTGGTTAACCGTAATGGCATCGGGGCAAGAAATTTTACCCCAAGACTTACCGCCAGAATTACTGAAAGACCCTGTGAGTGTCACCCACACGGCGAAAGGCAGCCAAGATTGGCAATCGGCACTGACTGAGTGGATAGACCAAAAACTCTCGGAAGGAAACAGCGATCTGTTAACTGAGGTGCAGCCCGCATTCGAGCGCATACTGCTAGAAACTGCGCTGCGCCATACTCAAGGCCATAAACAGGAAGCGGCGAAACGTTTAGGCTGGGGACGAAATACTTTAACGCGGAAATTAAAAGAACTGTCGATGGATTGAGTAGATAAAATAACGTTACTACTCGTTATATCAATACAAGCTTATTCATATCAAACAATAAAAAGGGATATCTTCACATCCCTTTCTATTTGAAATTCATTTCATTTTCATTGGCATGAATTAAATATGCCAAATCTAAAAAAATTAGAATTGATAATGCATACCTACAGCGAATTGCTTAATATCAGTGTCAATATCTTTTAATCCTAAATAGCTACGGTCGGCATCTAAATCACCTGTAGTGACATCATAGCTTACACGGATATTTAAGTGCTCTGTTACGGCGGCATTAACACCTACACCATAAGTCCAACCAAAACCAGTAAAGTCTTCATCGTAACCATAGCCATCAACATTCGCCGCCATAGATGCTATACCCACTTTGGCATAGGCAGAAAAAATATCATTAATTTGTGCAGTAAATTTAGGTGTGAAGCTTAATGCACCTGCACTAATATCAACATCCTTATCGCCTAAGTCACCAGTGGCAAACAGGTTAGCTTCTAAACCAAACCATTCATTGAAGTTATAGCCACCGTATACGCCTACACCAGTACCGGTTTCTGAACCATCAAAAGCATCAGCTGTGACTCTATTTAATGCACCACCCACATAAAATCCAGTAGTGTCGGTTGCTGCAGAGACTTGAGTGGCCGCTAATGCTGATAGTAAAGAGATAGCAACAATTGATAATTTATTCATCATAATTCCCTAATGATTTAACGAAAGTATTAGACGGCGCGGATATTACAATAAGCAATTCAGAAGTGTCATGGTTTAAATTATCAAAATACAAATCATACAGCATTGATTCAGCTTGAGTCGGAAAATGGAAGTTATTGTTATTCGTTATGTGGCTAAATAATATTTACTGTAAGTATTATTTTTAAATTGAAACTATTAATAACTTTAACCTAACACCCGCAACAGCCCTATAAAACTCGCATATAGCCAACGGATGAGGGAACGACGCCTTCTCACATCCAAATATTCGGATACGACAACTCTGCCAGACGCCACACAAGTAATACGTGTACGCTAAAGAAATAATGGCCAGACATGGACTCGATAAGCTTGGTTAGCAATGTCGAGATCAATTTTCTGCGGTAAGTAATAAAGATGTTTACGCAGGACTAACTGACTCCAAGCCCCCGCTATCACAGGAGATACGGTACTATCCGCTTGATTTACTATCGAAGGTTTCTGTTCCATCAGGAGCGTGATTTCTGTACTCATAGGGATGCTAATGTCAGAAATCACAGATTCGGCTATCAACTCAAAGCGAGTCGATAGCCTATGATAGCGACATATCAATCGAGTGGAATGATCCCATCTGTGACTTTGCTTCTGCATCCATGCCATAGCTTGTCCTTAATTTATGTTTCGTTGACTTCAGGTTTAACCGGATCTTGGTGAATAATCACCTCAGCATCTTCGAAGGCGGCTTTGACTCTTATCCCTGTTGTATCAGCAATACTGTGGGCTTCATTCAAACTCAAATTGCCATCGAGTTCTAAATGAAATTGAATAAAAACAGTTTTGCCTGCTTGACGAGTGCGTAAATCATGCAGCCCTTGCACCCGTGGATCTTCCATCGCGATTTGCGTGATTTGCTGGCGAGTTTCTTCGTCTAGCTCTCTGTCTAACAAGGCTTGAATTGAGCGATAACCTAAGCCAAAGGCTTGATGACCAATATAAAATGCAATCATTACCGCAAATAAACCGTCAGCCCACCACCAACCGTATTGCGCTAATACTAGTGCCAACAATACCGCACCATTAAGGAATAAATCTGATTTATAGTGCAGCGAATCAGCTTCAACCACAGTACTTTTTGTCGCCGCTAATGCGCGTTTCTGCAACATGACTAAAGCTAACGTCATCACAATCGCTATGATAGAAACAACTACACCTATGGTGGCATTTTCAACCGGAACAGGTGTTAATAGACGCTCGCCACCATAGAAAAGTAATAAAAATGCGGAGCCCATAATAAAGGCGGATTGCGCTAGAGACGCTAACGGCTCAGCCTTACCATGGCCATATCTGTGGTCATGATCCGGCGGCACAAGCGCGTAACGAATGGCAATAAAATTGATAATAGAAGCGAGAGCATCGGCAAAGGAATCCGTCAAAGATGCCAACATACTGGCGGAGCCGGAATAAAGCCAAGCGAACATCTTGATAAGAATAAGGATCAAAGCGGTAGCCACGGAAGCGCGGCTAGCCAGTTTGACCCAAAAATCGTATTGGGAAGTTTGAGTCATAAGGGATCTATCTTGGGAAGCTATGACCCTATTGTATATCAGCTAAGACGCTTAACCGCGAGGTTCTTTACCAGCTTGTGCTTCAAATCGCGCTTTAAACTTAGCTTGCTGCTCTGGTGTCAGCAGATTAAATATTTGATTATGCAGCTTCATACGTTCAATGGCTTGAGTTTGACGCTGCTCTTGCTGCGCACTCATCAGTGCCTTTGCTTGTGTTTCATCAAAACTTGGCGCGGTAATTAAGGCCTGCATCTCTGTGCGATGTGCCAAGCGTTCCTCTTTCGTTGGACGATTATCAGCGCGCGTGGCTTTCTGATCGGCAAACAACTTTTTGACGTCAGCTTTCTGGGCATCCGTTAAATCGAGCCCTTCAAACATACGATGCATGCCACCGTGGTCCATATGTCGGCCGCCATGTTCCATGCGGTCGCCTTTATGGAATTCAGATTTAGAGAAGTCGCAGCCAGCATCCTTAGGTGCTGCATTAACTGCCGTCGCGAAAACCGCAGAACTCGCTAGAATGGCAAACAGGCTCGCTTTCAAAGGTGATAATGTTTTCATAGTGTTAACCTCGATGGTTCAACTTTAATATGGCAAGTAATAAGACACAGTGACGACCCTTTTAAGCCGAGTCACTTTCGACCCTTCAAGTCTAAACCCCTATATGTAAGTGAGGGCGTTGCCTGAGTAAATCACTGTAAAGTTGCGGCAATAACTCTATTCTTTACTTTGGCTTACATTGCTACACAGCAATTGACATCAAAACAGGTATACTCAGCCAAAGCGCTAAAAGTGCCTATGATAAACAGGCATACGAGGCCACATTACAGAGATTAAGGAACAGTATGAGTCGGATATTATTAATCGATGACGATCTGGGGTTATCTGAGCTACTAGGGCAACTGCTCGAGTTAGAAGGGTTTCAATTAACCTTGGCTTACGACGGTAAACAAGGTTTAGATCTGGCACTGACTGCAGATTACGATCTGATCCTACTCGATGTCATGCTGCCTAAATTAAACGGTTTTGAAGTGCTACGCGCACTGCGCCAACATAAACAAACCCCAGTATTAATGCTGACCGCTCGCGGCGATGAAATCGATCGCGTAGTTGGGCTTGAAATCGGCGCCGATGATTATCTGCCAAAGCCGTTTAATGACAGAGAGTTAATCGCCCGTATCCGCGCCATTATTCGTCGTTCGAACTTAACAACCCAAGAAATCCATGCCGCGCCCGCCCAAGAGTTTGGCGATCTACGCTTAGATCCATCGCGCCAAGAAGCTTACTGTAATGAGCAATTAATCATACTCACAGGCACTGAATTCACTCTGCTGCACACCCTAGCACTGCACGCTGGAGAGTTGATGAACAAGGAAGAGTTAAACGAGAAAGTGCTCGGCAAAAAACTCATGCCCTTCGATCGCAGCTTAGACATGCATTTATCGAATCTACGTAAAAAACTCCCCGAGCGTAGCGATGGTCGGCCAAGGGTGAAAACCATCCGTGGCAAAGGTTATATTTGGCTCCCATAACGGCGGTATCGACTGTGCCTAATCGTTTATTTATCAAATTATTGCTCGGATTTTGGCTGTGCAGCTCGCTAATCATTGCCTTAGTGGGTCTGTTACCATTGCTGCAACAAAATCACGACCGTGCGCCACTGCCACCTCACCTTGAAAAAGTCCTATCGACGATAGCTAAGCGCATTCAAGAAAACCCCGCCTTACTGGAATCCGATTTTCTTCGGCGCTGGGAAAGACACAGAGACATGGAAGGTAAACCTCTACGGGTCTATCTTGTCAACAGCCAAGGCCAAGTGATCAACACCCACAGGGTGAGTCGCGGTGTGCGCAGCTTTATGCTGATGGCAGATGAAGAAAAACAACCGATTAGCCATCAGTTTAAAGATGAGCTGGTGTTTGGTCCCTATCAATTTAATCTGGGCGCTGAAACCTATTCACTTTATGGCCGCCTACCGGATAACCATCCACGGCCTTGGTTCTTCTTCTTCGCCGAAAATAAGTTATTAACCTTAAGCCTAGCGATTTTCCTTTCGGGATTATTATGTGGCTTGCTCGCGTGGCATTTAGGTAAAGCATTAAATTCACTCAAAAAAAGTGCGAATGCCCTCGCCGAAGGTGACTTAAGTCACCGTGTCGATAAGTCCACCACACAGCGTAAAGATGAAATAGGCCAATTAGCCAAGGCCTTCAATAGCATGGCCGACTCCATCGAAGCTATGGTGAATAATCAGCAGCGGCTCATGGGGGATATTTCCCATGAACTACGCACCCCATTGACGCGGCTACAGTTATCCCTTGCCCTCGCCCGTAAAAAAGGTCAGCAGACCACCGAAACGGAACGCATAGGTTATGAAGCTGAGCAACTCGAAAAGCTTATCAGTGAATTGTTAGAGCTCTCGCGGGTCAAGCTCAGTACTAACGAAACCAAAGTACATTTAGGCTTGGCCGAATCCCTGAGCCAAGTTTTAGACGATGCGGAATTTGAAGCAGAACAGCAAGGTAAAAGCATTACTATCGATATCGATGAAGAAATTGAGTTAGCGCATTTTCCTAAATCACTTTCCCGCGCGATTGAAAATCTGCTGCGTAACGCGATCCGTTATGCCGCAAGCGATATTCACCTGCAGGCGAGTGCGACGGCTGATCAAGTACAAGTTACCATAAAAGACGATGGTCCAGGCATAGATGCCGCCGAACTCGATGCCATTTTTAAACCTTTCTACCGCCCCGACTCGGCAAGACAAAGAGAAAGCGGTGGCTGGGGACTTGGGCTGGCAATCACTGAAGCGGCGATTACCGCCCACAAAGGTAAGATTAAAGCCGAGAACCGTGTACCAACCGGTCTTGAAGTGACGATTACACTACCGAAATAGCCGATATGAAGAACAAGTATAGGAGGCAGAACTAATTAGTCGTAATTGGCAACACCTCAGTGTTGCCATCGTGTTAAAACGTAGGAAACGGGATTACAGCTTAACTAATACACGTCCAGTGACTTGGCCTTGGATAATTTTATTTGCGAAATCAGGCACCTCAGCCAATGATATCTGCTGACAAGCTTGCTGATAAAAATGTTCGGGTAGTGCTTTAATCACAGCTTCCCACGCCGCTTTTCGTTTCTCAAATGGACAAGAAACAGAGTCGATTCCCAGTAAACTCACACCCCGTAAAATAAACGGCATAACGGTTGTTGGTAATGCAAAACCGCCCGCTAAACCACAGATAGCGGCTGCACCACCGTATTGCATTTGCGCTAATGCTTTGGCGAGGATCTTGTTGCCAACGGTATCGACCACACCCGCCCAGCGCTGCGCCTCAAGCGGCTTAGCATCTTGTTCAAGTTCACTGCGATCAATCACTTCTGCGGCACCAAGCTCCTTCAATAAAGGCGCATTCTGTTCAACTCGACCACTGCAGGCAACCACACGATAGCCAGCATTGGCGAGCAAAGTCACCGCCACAGAACCCACACCACCACTGGCACCTGTGACAAGAATATCCCCACTTTGCGGTGTTACCCCAGCCTGCTGCAGCGCTTGCACGCACAACATCGCCGTAAGCCCAGCAGTGCCTATCATCATGGATTTAGCGGCATCACAACCTTGCGGCATGGGCACCAGCCAGTCGGCTTTAACTCGCGCTTTTTGCGCCATACCACCCCAGTGGTTTTCGCCTACGCCCCAGCCCGTCAAAATCACCTGATCACCAACTTGGTATCTTGCATCCGTCGATTCGCGCACCACGCCTGCAAAATCGATGCCTGGTACCATAGGAAACTGACGAATGATTTTGCCAGCACCGGTCACAGCTAAACCATCTTTATAATTCAGCGAGGAATAGGCGACATCAACCAAGACTTCCCCTTCTGGCAAATCAGCTTCTGTGATTTGTGAAACTTGAGCAAACGTACGTTTATCTTCTTGCGTCAGTAGTAAGGCATCAAACATAAATCGCTCTCCGAAGGCCAAACCGTATTAAACGATATTCAAAAAGTTACCATAAAAGGCATAGACATCATTAACAAGCAGACTTATTGCTAATAGTAAATGCTGAGATCTAAACAGATTAAAGATAATGACCAAGAGTGATCGGGCGCAAGATCTAGCGTCTTTATTGCTTTAAACTCGCCTGCTGTAAAGCGCCACTTTGACCCCAGTAACGGGCAAACTCAGTCAAGGTCATTCCGGCATTATTCGTTAGGTTCGCATTGCATTCTTTCGCGTATAGCCGCTTTACGATAGTGAATTCGGCCTTAATCACAGCGCCCATCATTGCCGTATTACCACGCTTATCTTGCAAACAAGCATTAGCACCATGCTCAAGCAATAAATCCGTTGCAGCCTCTTGGCCGTTATAAGCCGCCACCATTAGCGCGGTATAGGTTTGACTATTTCTCTGGTCAATAGGGAAGCCTGCATCGAGAAAATGCTCAAGCACTGTGATATCGCCGGTACGCGCTGCAGCAAAAAAGTAGTCCACCAGCAATTGTACTTGTGCGGTATCGGGCTCGTCCGTTTGACTGACAGTTGCGGGTGTAACCAATGGCGCTTGAAGCGAACCCGCCCCCATTGCCACCGACATACTCAGGGCCACAATAATCAATAATAAGATAGCAATAGTGTGTTTCATCAATGGCTCCCAGCACAGCTAAAATAGAGATTTAAACAATGAGACGTGACGAAATGCCCGCAAGACGCTCTCTTAAACTGGGCAGAAAAGAGCTTGTTTACGTCTTGCGGGACTTACTGGATTCGGACAGTTAACGCGCAAATCTCTGCGACCAAAACAGTCCTAAAAATAACGACATCAGATTGAACGCTGTTTAACCTCGGCCAGATCACCCTTTACGGCCTTGGTTAAACGCTCACCAAACTCTGGGTCTGCACGATAAAAGTGACTGAGCATCTGATGTTTCACATTGGTATCGTTCACTTTGCCTAAGTCACCGGCCAAGTTAGTGATCAGATCTGCTCTATCTTGCTTGCTCAAGCTGCGATAAAAGACGCCCGCTTGGCTAAAGTTATCCTGCTTGCTAATAGCCGTTTGTTGCACAGTCCCCGTCAGCGCAGTTGTTACCGCACGATAACGATTATCTTCGGCCAAGGCTAAATGTACGCTCGGTTGATAGTTCACATCGGACTGGGTATGCCCCATATTGCCCGCACCTTCTTGGTTGTGGTTTGCCACCGCCACTAAGGGTTTATTAATCGGCAATTGCGACAAATTCGCGCCGAGTCGATACAGCTGAGTATCGGCGTAGGAGAACATGCGGCCTTGCAGTAATCTGTCTTCCGAAGGCTCAATCCCAGGGATCAAATTCGATGGCGCAAATGCCGCTTGCTCAGTCTCTTGGAAGAAGTTTGCAGGCATGCGGTTCAGCGTCATAGTGCCCACTTTTTGTTCTGGCACATCTAGCCACACCTTAGTGGCGTCTAACGGGTTGTAATCAAACTTATTAAGCTCAGTCGGGTCGAGTAATTGAACGTACAGATCCCACTTAGGATAGTTACCCTTGTTGATCTCACTATAAAGATCATCGGTTAAATGGTTAAAGTTTTGTCCTTGGACTTTAACCACTTCATCGGGACGTAAGCCTTTAACACCTTGCAGACTCTTCCAGTTAAATTTCACGTATTTAACTTGGTTATCTCGATTCACAAATTTGTACGCATGCACACCGAAACCGTCCATTTCACGATAACTGGCAGGTACACCTAAGTTACTGTAAACCTGAGTCAACATATGAGTTGAACCCGCTTCGTGACTGAAAAAATCGAAGAAACGATTCGGATCTTGCATATTGGTCACTGGCGATGGTTTGAGTGAATGCACCATGTCAGGAAACTTGATCGCATCGCGAATGAAGAATACGGGTAAGTTATTACCTACTAAGTCCCAGTTACCTTGGTCCGTATAAAATTTGGTCGCAAACCCTCGGGGATCACGCAGCGTTTCTGGCGAACCTTTCGAGTGGATCACGGTAGAAAAGCGCACAAATACGGGCGTCACTTTACCTTTTTGTGCAAAGGGTGCCGCTTGGGTTAGGTTACTAAAATCGCCACTCGATACAAATTCACCATGCACACCTGTGCCTCTGGCGTGGACGACACGCTCAGGAATACGTTCACGGGCAAAGCGTTGTAGCTTCTGGATAAGCTGCACATCTTGCAATAACACGCTGCCATTACTGCCCGCTGTGGTCGAGTTTTGGTTATCACCCACAGGTGCACCATTGTCACGTGTCAGGGTATTTGTTGGTAAAGTTTGAGCCTGTACATTCAATGTCAGACCCATAGAAATAATTAAAAGGCTTTTAGTAAGATGCATAACAGTTCCTCTTCTATGCATAACGCCAAGCTCTTTTCTGCCTGCCCGCAGTATAGTTCTGAATTTGTAATTAGAAGAAACGATCTTTATCGATTATACGAATCAATAAAACCTATTAGACATAAATTGGCAACAACAAAAAGTCACATTGTCAGATACTGAAGCTAGAGATTGTGGACTAAAACCTCTCGGTTTTAGTCTATTGCGAAGTGGATAAACGTGGGGTGATTAAGAGATATTTAGCGATTGATTGAGCTTCACAACAAGAGCCGTAAGCT
The DNA here is from genome assembly GCF_019345615.1 of Shewanella sp. NKUCC01_JLK. NCBI lineage: Bacteria > Pseudomonadati > Pseudomonadota > Gammaproteobacteria > Alteromonadales > Shewanellaceae > Shewanella > Shewanella sp. NKUCC01_JLK. Next base: position 182,355 of record NZ_JAHKRD010000012.1, read on the forward strand.
AGCATTAATCCTTAAGCCCCATCTGTTTTAATCGCCGGTACAAGGCATTACGGCTGATCCCTAAACGCTTAGCGCATTGGCTCACATTGCCATTACAGGCCTGAAATGCCTGCAGCACATTGCTATAAATCGCCTCATTTAGGGAATCCGATTGAACCTTTGTGACATTCGGCTCCACAGCGAACTTACCACTTTGCAGCTGTGATGCTGAATGTTGACGGCTTACCTCCTTAAATTCTTCAAATAAGGGGGCTGCTTGTAACAGGCCTACTTTTAACGGCTCGCATGTGAGTTTGGCCGCCAGATAATCAGGTAAATGCTGCCAAGTTAAAGTGTCATCGCCTTCAGCCATCAAGCAAGCGACTTGCATGAGGTTATCCAGCTCACGCAAATTCCCCGGCCAGTCGTATTGCATCATTTGCCCTAACAGTTCTGGGCAGATATCCTGCGCGGCGATACGATGTTTACGATGCAATTTATGGATAATACGCTCGATATCCTGCCGCTCACGCAGCGCAGGTAAACGTACTTGCAGACCATTCAATCGATAGAATAAATCCTGCCGAAACAGCCCTTGAGTCACCTGTTGTTCTAAATCCATATGGGTTGCGGCAATGATTTGGATATCGACTTTAAAGCTTTGATTACTGCCAACGGGTACCACTTCGCGCTCTTGCAATACTCTGAGTAAACGACTCTGGGCCGCCAGCGGCATTTCACCAATTTCATCTAAAAACAAAAAACCGCCGTGGGCTTGGCGAATTTTGCCGATAAATCCAGTGCGGTTTGCCCCAGTAAAAGCGCCCGCCTGATAACCAAAGAGTTCAGATTCGACTAACTCGGCAGGCAATGCCGCGCAGTTCACTGCCACTAAAGGCTCGGTGCGACGCGCGCTCTGAGCGTGGAGCTTTTTAACAAACTGCTCTTTACCGACGCCAGTTTCACCAAGCACTAACAGCGGAATTTGCTTGGTGATCACCTTATTGGCATGTTGCCAAGCCCGTTCTAATTGAGGATCGCGAAACCGAACCCCCAATTGATTGAGCGATTTATTGCTAATCGCAACTCGACCCTTAGCACTGGGAATATTTAAGGATTGAGTCTGTAGATGCAAGGCTAAATGCTGATTAAAACCACCCGCACGGCTCCAATTATTGCCTAAGTACTGCTCGACGGTATCGCCCACCTTGGCATGATTAAGCAATTGTTTCGCCATGGGATTGCACCCCACAATGCGACCATCGCTATCGGCAATCACTATACCCTGCCAACCCGAATTCAACAGGTTTGGCTGCGCAGCTAAATCGATTCGATAATGGCTATCGGGCAGATGGCACAAAAGCGCGGTCTCGACCTGCTGCGCCAAACTGGACACTAACATTAGCGTCTGCTGAGTGTGCTTTTGCTGCTCGCTGGTGATATCAATCACCCCTAGCATCTCACCTTGGGGGGAAAATATCGGGCAAGCAGTGCAACTCATAAAACGATTCTGGCGAATAAAATGTTGCTCACCCACCACAGATACGGCTTGTTTGGCGGTAAGTGCCGTCCCTATCGCATTGGTACCCTTGTGCTGCTCAAGCCAATTCACCCCAATATCCAAAGCCACATCTGCCAGTTTTGTGGAGTAACGGCTCACACCCCAATGCCTAAGCACATAACCCTCGGCATCGGAGAGCAGGAGTCGGCTATTAGAATGCGCCATCAACTGATTGAACAAAGGCAAGGCATGGGATTGCACTAATGCTATGAGCATTTGATATTGCTCATGTTTCTGCTTTAGTCCGCAGGCATCGAGCCTAAGATCTTGGGGTAACTGAAATTCTGACAAGCCAGCGCCAATGCTGCGCTGCCACGAATCGGCCAACCACGCCTGTGTCGATGGTAAATGCGGTTTAACTGCCATAGCCGTGCTCCCCAGAGCTGTGTTCCGTTTCAGCACAATTGCTGTGTGCCACTCAATGACAAAGTAACCACAGGACACACTTCTCTCCCTGAGTGCCCATACTTATTCAAATCTGCAAAATTAGCTTTTCATCATACTGTTAGCACAACAAGTGTACAACTCCTGCCAGTTTGGCACTCTCCTTGCGATGCACCCTTGGTATGCAAGCCTCAGGTGTTGCATAAGAGAACACTAAGCCAATCAATAGGATTGGCTTAAAGCAAAACGAAAAATATTTAAAAAGGCATCCAGCAGAGATGCATCAACAAGACTCCCTTGCTGAAGCCAAGAGCGTAAAAATCGCCAACGCCCAGCATGCCATCCACAAGAAGGAATGATTCTATGATTTATGCTCAACCCGGAACCGCAGGCGCAATCGTTAACTTCAAAGAAAAATACGCCAACTTTATCGGCGGAAAATGGGTCGCCCCAGTCAATGGCAAATACTTCGACAATCGCTCCCCCGTGAATGGCCAAAACTTTTGCCAAATCCCGCGATCCGATGCACAAGATATTGAATTAGCATTAGATGCCGCTCACGCAGCGAAAGAAGCATGGGGTAAAACCTCAGTCACCGAGCGTTCAAACCTGTTACTGCGCATTGCCGATCGCGTCGAGCAAAATCTCGAATACTTAGCCGTTGCCGAAACCTGGGAAAACGGTAAAGCGGTGCGTGAAACCTTAAATGCCGACTTGCCCTTATTCGTCGATCACTTCCGCTACTTTGCGGGTTGTATCCGCGCACAGGAAGGCAGCGCTGCCGATATCGATGGCAACACAGTCAGTTATCACTTCCCAGAGCCTTTAGGCGTGGTCGGCCAGATCATTCCTTGGAACTTTCCACTCTTAATGGCCGCATGGAAAATCGCACCTGCGCTAGCGGCGGGTAACTGTGTGGTACTCAAGCCTGCGGAGCAGACGCCAGTCTCGATTCTGGTCTTGATCGAACTGATTGAAGACCTATTACCCGCGGGTATTCTTAACGTAGTCAACGGCTTTGGCGCCGAAGCTGGACAAGCTTTGGCCACCAGCAAACGCATCGCTAAATTGGCCTTTACGGGCTCCACCGAAATTGGCTATCACATTTTAAAATGCGCCGCCGAATCCTTAATTCCATCAACCGTTGAGCTTGGCGGTAAGTCGCCTAACGTGTTTTTTGCCGATGTGATGGACCATGAAGACGAGTATTTAAATAAGGCCGTCGAAGGCATGTTGCTGGCCTTCTTCAACCAAGGTGAAGTCTGTACTTGCCCATCTCGGGTGCTAGTCCAAGAATCGATTTTTGATCGCTTTATTGAAAAAGTGCTCGCCCGCGCGCAAACCATTAAGCAAGGCGATCCCTTAGATACCGACACTCAAGTTGGCGCTCAAGCCTCTAAAGAACAGTTCGATAAAATCTTAAGTTACTTAGCCATAGGTAAGGCTGAAGGTGCAGAAGTGCTACTGGGCGGCACACTTTGCCAACTCGATGGCGGCCAAAGCGAAGGTTATTACATCAGCCCGACGATTATGAAAGGCCACAATAAGATGCGTATCTTCCAAGAAGAGATCTTCGGCCCCGTCATTTCGGTCACCACTTTTAAAGATGAAGCCGAAGCCTTAGCGATCGCGAACGATACTGAGTACGGCCTAGGTGCTGGCGTGTGGACACGTGATATGAACACGGCTCAACGTATGGGGCGTGGCATTCAAGCTGGTCGAGTGTGGATTAACTGTTACCACGCCTATCCTGCCCATGCCGCCTTTGGTGGTTACAAAAAATCCGGCATTGGCCGCGAAACCCATAAGATGATGCTCAACCACTATCAAAATACCAAGAATCTCTTGGTAAGTTACGATGTGAATCCTTTAGGTTTCTTCTAAGGTTTTGGGGCTCAAACAAGCTGATGTGAGGAAGCTTTTATTTAGGTTTTTAAACGTCTTTGCAAGCAAGCTTATAACACTTTCCGCATGAGTAATCGATACAAGTGATAAACATGAAAGGGCGAATAGCCCTTTCTTTTTTAACTGAATTTAATTCAAACCTCACTCAGTTTATATTATCAATCCGCGCTAAACGCTGGGCTAATTCAGCAAGAGAGGAGGCTGTTTGTGGATCGCTTTGGGGATCGACAACTTCAACCAGTTTAAGTTTTGGCTGAAAAGGTAACCAAGAACTGCCCGTTGTCATCACTAAATCCAGCACAAACTGACCGTAATAGTGCAACCTCAGTCGGTTATCTGTCATAGGCCAATGGGCATAAAGCAGAAAAGAATCGTACATTTGCGCCAAAGAGGTTGTCGCAATGAGCTTAAACCCTTCATCAAGCAGACTAAACTCGGTCGATTCTTCGAAGGGACAATCGAAAGAAGTGATGACCAAATACCCCAAGGTTTTATTGGATAAAACGCAGCGATATTGGCCTTCAATCACTAAGCCAGCAATAAAGGTATGAGTAGGTTGACCATTGAAATACAGAGGCATTTTCAGTGGATTAGGCTCAAACCCATCGGCATGCTCTGTTAGCAGTGAAAACCCCGTTATCGGCTGCATCCCTTACCCCACTTATCTCGCCTACCTATCTCGCCTACCCGCGAACACACACATCACGCGGCTCTTGCAAATTCAAATCACTAGAACTGACGGCTTTTCCAATAACAGCCCAGTAAGATCAAATAACCGACAAAATACGCCACGAGATCAAGTGGATCAAAATGGCTGCCTATCACTATTCGCGCCAAGCGATTTCCGCCCAAGCCTAGCTTGTCGACTAAACCCCAATACTGACCAAACTCGATAGCAAAGGCAAACAGCAATACCGAAAACGCCAACCAAGGAGTTTGAAAAAAACGCTTCATGCCCTCGCCTGTGTTTTGTGCTAGGGACTTTTCTGCTGGGCTGTCAACCGGAACGACAGCCCGCACCATACAAAACAGTAAGATCACTACTAGTACATCGCCCACAAAACCACGAATAAAACCCGCAGGTGCATATAAAGCGATTAAGACTTCAGTCAAAAATAATAAAACGGCATAAATACAAAAGGATTTACGACTCGGATTGCGGCTGATAAAAGCGCGAATAACGGCGGTAGACATAAATAAGTTAATCCCTTCACTCGATTGAGGTGGCAGAATCTACCGTAATACCAATAGGTTAACAAGTGAGTTTTCGTTGACATTTAAGGCTCACCACCCGAGCAACCGCGCCACTCAAGCCTATCAATTCGAATAAATGTTCGCGCCTCAAAATTTAAGCGAGGTTTAAGTTTGGGTTAAGTAGCCTACACCTAAACCCACTTAGGAGCGTCACATCATGTCATCAAACACACTGCAAACCATCAAAGTCTGGGACCTGTTGATCCGCATATTCCATTGGTCACTCGTCGGCTTTTTTGCCTTAGCCTACCTCACTGAAGGCGAAGACGAGTGGATGACCATCCACAGTTACGCAGGTTATAGCATCTTAATTTTACTGGTGTTTCGCCTGCTCTGGGGCGTGATGGGTACCCACAATGCGCGCTTTAGCAACTTTATCACTCGCCCTAAAGAAGTGCTGGTGTACCTCAAAGGACTCGTCACGGGCAAAGCCAAAGACTACATAGGCCATAACCCCGCTGGGGCAATGATGATAGTGGCCTTGATTGCCAGCATAGCCATCGCGGGATTCTCAGGCATGGCGCTGTACGCCACCGACGGACACGGCCCATTAGCTACGAGCTTTTTCGCCACTTGGCCCGAAGGCGCCATAAAAGAAGTCCATGAATTCTTTGCCAACTTCACAGTGTTCCTTGTGGTCATCCACGTTGGCGGCGTCATCGTCAGCAGCCTGTTGCACAAAGAAAACTTAGTCAGAGCCATGGTCACGGGCAAGAAACAACGCCCTGTGGGACAAGAAGATTAATCCCTTAGCCATTTTGCTTAGCAATAAGATATCCAGCCCAAAAGGAATGCCCTATGAACAGATTAACCAGACACACGAATAAAAGTCGCCTTGCCATTGTCGCAATTTCAACCTTGCTGCTGACTAGCCTCAGCGTTAGCGCCGTCAACAGTAAAGTGCAAAGCCTGCCACTTAGCGCCGAGCGCATTGGCACGCAACTGCAAAGCTATCAAGCCCAAGGCGCAGGGCCCTTTACCGCCGCCGCAGGACAAAAGCTTTGGCTACAGGACATGGACGGCCGAAGCTGCGCCAGTTGCCATACCGCCAAAGTCACCGACATGGGCATGCACCACAATACCCGTAAACCCATTGACCCTATGGCGCCATCGATTACCGCAGATCGGTTAACCGACTCAGCCAAAATTGAGAAATGGTTTAGCCGTAACTGTAACTGGACCTTTAAACGCGACTGCACGCCGCAGGAAAAAGGCGATGCCTTACTTTGGTTAAGCCTGCAATAACCGCCAAATGTCGACCATATTACTCATTCAATAACTCATTTAATTAGATCGATTAATTTCAATACCTTCCACAGAAGGTAACGACACAAAAAGGAAGATGTCATGACTCAACAAGCACACCCTATTAGCTGGATCTTAGGTTCATCACTCACAGCCGCGGCATTGGCCATTGGCGTTATCGGTGTCAGCCTAACCTTAACTGGCACAGGCTATGCGGACGATGGCCGCGAGCTCAGCCGCGCCGTTCCACAGAATGCGGAATACACGGCAGAATGTGGTAGCTGCCACATGGCTTATCCAGCCAATTTACTCCCCGCCAACAAGTGGCGCGCCATTACCGCAAATCTTGATAATCACTTTGGTGACAACGCCAGCCTAGATACTCAAGTCACTGCTAGAATTGAGGAATATCTGGTTCAACATGCAGCGCAAAATGGTAAGGTGATGAAAAACAGCACGCCGCTGCTCGTAGGTTCTGGGCCGCAGAAGATCACAGAACAGGCATTTTTTATTGGCAAACACGATGAGATCCCCAGACGTATGGTGCAAGATAACCCCAAAGTCGGCTCATTCAGTCAATGCAGCAATTGTCACAACCTCGCAGAGAAGGGCATATTCGATGAAGATACCGTTAATATTCCTGGTTTTGGCCGCTGGGATGATTAGCAGTCCAAGCACTGATGCCCACGACGATGATCTTTCCAGCAAGGTGGTCGAGTGGGTTAAGGAGGGCAAAGTTTTGCCCTTCGACACCATAATGCAACGCTATGAATCACGGCTAAAGGGACGGTTGCTCGATCTCGAAGTCGAGCAAAAACATGGAAGGATCATCTACGAGCTCGAAATCCTTCGTGACGATGGCATAGTGTATGAAATCAAGATTGACGCCAAAACCGGCGAGTGGCTAAAGGAAAAGGTCGACTGATGCGCTTGCTATTGATTGAAGATGATACCGATCTGGTCGCGCGCCTCATTCCCGCCCTTAACAAGGCGGGTTATACCGTCGAGCACGCCGATAACGGTATTGATGGCGCCTTTTTAGGCGAAGAAGAAAACTTCGAAGCCGTGATCCTCGATCTCGGTTTACCCGGCAAACCCGGTCTACAAGTCCTCGGCCAATGGCGACAAAAAGGCTTAGCCATGCCAGTGCTGATCCTCACCGCCCGCGATGCTTGGCACGAGCGAGTCGATGGCCTCAAGGCGGGTGCCGATGATTACCTCGGCAAGCCTTTTCACATTGAAGAACTACTCGCAAGGCTCGAAGTGTTGATCCGCCGCCACTTTGGCCGTGCCGACAATATGTTGCAGCATGCAGGCGTCTCCCTCGATGTCGACAAACAAGCCGTCACCAATGTTGATGGTGAAGTGATAGAACTGACTAAGCTTGAATATCGTCTGCTGCATTACTTAATGGTCAATCCCAGCAAGATCGTCTCTAAGTCAGAGCTCAGTGAACGCATTTACGAAGAAGATCAAATCAAAGACAGCAATGTCATCGAAGTGTACGTCAACCGCCTGCGCCAGCGCTTAGGCAAGGATTATATCGAAACCCGCCGCGGCCAAGGTTATCGACTCAAGGAGTAAAAGGCGTGTATTCACTCAAGGGTTATCTGACGCGCAATCTGCTGATCACGCTCACCTTTGCCATGGTGTTGTTACTGTATTTTCTGTACCAAGGTATCCAAGTATTAACCCAAGACTTTGTCGCTTCGCGTCTACAACACGATGCCGACAGCCTGATCTCCGCCCTGAATCATAATCCCGATGGCACATGGGCGCTCACCACCGACCGTTTACCCAATGTGTACCACAGGGTTAATTCTGGGCATTATTTTGCGATTCAAATCGGCGAGCAAACTCTGCGCTCACGCTCCCTATTCGACCATAACGTAAACATGCTTAAGCTGACCGCTGGTGAACAACGCCAAGCCACTGAGTTTATCGGCAAAGAACATTGGCTGATGTTCAGTCAGGCCGTTATCAAAGATGACCAATTAGTTACTTTGTGGGTGACAGAAGACATCAGCGAGCTCGAACAAACCCAAGTGCAATTTTTAGCCTTTGCCAGCGCAGCCGTGTTGCTCACGATTGTTATTCTATTAATGGCGCAGTATCAGCTACTGAAACGCGGCTTTAAACCCTTAGAGCAGATGCCAGAAGCTATACGGCAAATGCGCACCCAAGGGCAAGAAATCAATCCTGACCAAGTGCCAAGCGAGATAGTCCCACTGATCGAAGAGATAGATCGTTTAGTCAATCAATTGGGCCAGCGAGTACAACGCTCCCGTAATGCCTTGGGTAACTTAGCCCACGAAATGAAACGTCCGTTACAAGGGCTGCAGTCCTACCTAGAAAGCCTTCCACCAGAACAGCGGAGTGAGGGCAGCAAGGTGCTCGCAAACCTGCACCACATCATCGAGAGAGAGCTTAAGCGCACTAAGATTGTCGGCCTGTCCACTCCAGGGCGTTATACCGTGCTCGATGACGATCTTGCGCCGCTAATCAAAGTAATGCAGCGTATTTACCCAGACCGCATTATTCATAGCCATTACGCGAGCGGCTTAGTGATGCCGTTTGATCGGGATGACTTACTCGAACTCTTAGGCAACTTGCTGGATAATGCCTGCAAGCATAGCCGCAAGAACATTGAGATCCGTATAGTGCATCAAACGGCTCCCACCGCAGGTTATGGGATCATAGTCAGCGATGATGGCGAAGGCGTCTCCGATGCCGCGCTGTCCGTTATCATTGAGCGCGGCATTCGGCTAGATGAAAGCATCCAGGGCCATGGTTTAGGATTATCTATCTGCAAAGATATCGTCGACAGTTATCAAGGCGAACTCGGTTTTAGCCATGCGAAACAAGGCGGACTTAAAGCCAGCATATTTCTGCCGCTCCCGAGTTAAGCGGTATACTCAGCCAAACCGTGCTTAATTAATCCTGCCGCCAAATCATTCAGACCAGCGAACGGACTTAATTATTCGTGCCACTATGTCGCACCATTAAGCCCTTTGCATAACACAAGTCCAGAGATTTATATGAAAGTTATCGACCTAAAATCTGCCCCGCAACACATTCCACAATTGGCGGAGTGGCATCATCAAGCATGGGCACATTTGAGTTCTGCGGATACATCAGTCACCACGCTGATTGAGGAAATGCACGATTATTTAACTGACGCAGCTATTCCTAAGATGTTTATCTGCGAACAGGCAAATCAAGTAATGGGATCATCGTCATTAATCGCCGCCGATATGGACAGCCGAACCGACTTAAGTCCTTGGCTCGCCAATGTGTATGTGAATGCAAACCATCGAAATAAAGGATTAGGTAAGTTGCTCGTCAATGCCGTCATTGAGCATGCTAGAGCGATTCGTTTACAGAAAATCTATTTATTTACTGCAGATAAAGCCGATTTTTATCGAGCGCTGGGTTGGTCAATGATTTCACATGAAGATTATAAAGGCGAGATGGTCACGATTATGGAGTATGAATTAAGTCAGCAAAGTTGCTAAGTTAAGAGAGCAAGCCTCACGACGGGCGTCGTGAAGCTGTACATGCTGGCTAAATATCTAGATGTGATATCTAATACTTAGCGACAAGCCAAAGGCTTTAGTCAATTTCTATATCCACGCCGAAACGATTGGATAATTGGCGTTGCTCGTGCAGAATTTCAATTCGGCGGCGAGTGTCTTGGGTTAACTTGTCTTTGAGGCGCAAACCACTAGTAATGGCGGCTTTTTTTGCTTTCTTGCTCTTCATCGGTAAATCAGTTGTCGTTGCATCAGTTGGACTCTCGACGGCTTGAGATTCGATAGACATAGCTAACTCCTTTAATTAGAACCTTAAATAGGCTCTTCCAGTAAATCCCTGCTCAAAACGAACAAACAGGTCATCTTTATAATGAGTCAATTCGCCATTCACTATTTAAGTAATAGATAATTTGGCGACTCATAAACTTACGGCCCATATCATTTACCTAAGCCAACAAAATTAAATCACATGCTAACAGGATAAAAATAATCGAGACGTAAGGTCGAAATGAAAAACTGAGTATTGATTGACTTCATCCGCGTAACAGAACCCTAACGAGTCCTAAATTTCCAGCGACAAAGCGGCATAACATAGGTAGAGAAAGAACAGGTAGTAATGCAGAAAGGTTGGTAAGCTCGAGCGGCAAAGCGCTGCTGCGCAACAATTAGGCTACGCAACAGTACTACATCTAGCCTAGATTTACGACTTATATGGCATAGCGCCGAGGTAATCTTTCTTGCCAATTTCAACACCGTTGTGGCGCAAAATCGCGTAGGCTGTTGTTACATGGAAGTAAATGTTCGGAATAGCGTGCTCAATGGCAAACTCATAACCTGTAAGATATTTTCCTTCCCATCGTGGTTGTGAGACATGGATCGTGGCCGCATTAGCAAAATCATCCGCTTTAAACGTCGCTAAATAATCCAAAACCGAGCTAATACGCGCTTGCAACTCAGCCAGCGTCGTCTCGCTATCATCATGCTTTGGTACTGTATCTAAGTTATCAGTCAAACGTGCTACGCCAATTTTGGCAGTATCGCAGGCAATTTGAACTTGGCGAATAAGATTGAATTGATCCGGCGCTAAACGTGAGTTTAATAGCACCGCCATATCAACTTTCTTGAGGTTTGCGAAGCATTCGCCTTTTTCAAGAATAACGCTTAAATTTTTCAGCATCTTGCTAAATTGTACAACCGTTAAATCATAAAGCATGGCATAGACCTCATTGATGGACGCTACAAAACTGCAGCACTTAAGACGATCTTGGGGCAAATTACTCAATTTCAATCATTCTTGGAATTTAAGTATCTGCTTAATAATAAATACTTCAATATAAACGATATTAAGTCAATTAGGACGAGAAAAAGATAGACGTTACCAGTAGGCATAGAGCGTCAGCTACAAGCCAAGAGATTAAAATTATCTCGGACTGATCCGAATAACAATAACGTACACTCGTAGGAATTGGGATGGCCAGCTATGACGATAACCACATACTTCGAGCCCAAAGCATGTGCGTCACTGACACGAATTATCCGCGACACCATAACGAAAAAAGCCTCATCTTTCGATGAGGCTTATCTCTTAATGTTGGCGGAGCGGACGGGACTCGAACCCGCGACCCCCGGCGTGACAGGCCGGTATTCTAACCAACTGAACTACCGCTCCTTTAGCTTAACGTCTACACGTTAACCTAAATTAGGCGCTTGGCGATGACCTACTCTCACATGGGGAGACCCCACACTACCATCGGCGCGTTTGCGTTTCACTTCTGAGTTCGGGATGGGATCAGGTGGTTCCACAAGGC